>JASHQI010000107.1 GCA_030037645.1 Xanthobacteraceae bacterium | reverse complement strand
ACGTCGTGATGTATCTGGAAGGCTCCGATCAGCATCGCGGCTGGTTCCAGTCCTCGCTGCTCGAATCCTGCGGAACGCGCGGCCGCGCGCCCTTCGACATCGTGGTGACCCACGGCTTCGTCCTTGATGAGGCCGGTCACAAAATGTCGAAATCGCTGGGCAACGTGGTTGCGCCGGAAGACGTGATCGAGCGGTCGGGCGCCGATATTCTGCGGCTGTGGGCCTGCGCAACCGACTACTGGGACGACCAGCGCATCGGTCCGGAAATCCTGAAGACGACGGTCGAGACCTACCGCAAGCTGCGCAACACGCTGCGCTGGATGCTGGGCAACCTCGTGCATTTCCGCGCCACCGATCGAATCGCCCACAACAAGATGCCGGAGCTTGAGCGGCTGATGCTGCATCGGCTCGCGGAGCTCGATCCGCTGGTCCGCCAAGCCTATGCGGATTTCGATTACAAGCGCATCTTCGCCTTGCTCAATGCATTCATGACCAACGATCTTTCGGCGTTCTACTTCGACATCCGCAAGGACGCGCTCTATTGCGATCCCTATTCGTCGATCACGCGCAAGGCCTGCCTCACCGTGCTCGACAATCTGTTCCGCGCCACCGTGACGTGGCTTGCGCCGATGCTGTGCTTCACTGCCGAGGAAGCGTGGCTGTCGCGCGATCCGGCGGCGCTTTCGGTTCACCTCGAGCAGTTCCCCGCCGTGCCGCATGCTTGGCGCGACGACGCGCTGGCCGAAAAGTGGCGCAAGGTGCGCCAGGTGCGCCGCGTGGTCACCGGCGCGCTGGAAATCGAGCGGGCGGCAAAGCGTATCGGCTCGTCGCTCGAGGCGCATCCGATCGTGCACGTCACCGATGAAGAATTATTCGCCGCGGTTGTCGATGTCGACCTGGCCGAAGTTTGCATCACCTCGGTGGCGGCATTGGTGGCGGGGGAGGGGCCGGCCGAGGCGTTCCGCTTGCCGGATGTGGTCGGCGTTGCCGTCGTGCCCAAACTGGCCGAGGGGCGCAAATGCGCGCGATCCTGGAAAATCTCTCCGTCGGTCGGCGAGGATCCGCGATATCCCGATGTCACGCCGCGTGACGCACAGGCGCTGCGCGAATGGGAAGCAATGCAGAGAGCGGAGTAGGGCGTGGCGACAGACGCGGCGCAAACCAAGGTGCGGCCTTCCTATGCCTGGGGGCGGTTGAGCGCGCTTGGACTTTTGGTCGCGATGCTGGCTTGCGGCCTCGATCAGGCGCTCAAGCTTTGGCTTTTGCTGGTGTTCGATCTCGCCGACCGCACGCCGGTGGCCGTGACGCCGTTTTTCGAGCTTCTGCTGACCTGGAACACCGGGATCAGCTATGGGCTGCTGCAACAGCAGGGCCCGGTCGGTCAGTGGGCGCTATTGGCCTTCAAAGCCGCGGCGGTGGTATTCCTGTGGGTCTGGCTCGCGCGGGCGTCGTCACGGCTGGTGGCGGTGGCGCTCGGGCTCATCATCGGCGGAGCGGTCGGCAACGCGCTCGACCGGCTGCATTGGCCGGGGGTCATGGATTTTGTATTCCTCCACGTCCAGGCCGCGAGCTGGAGCTTCCGCTGGTACGTGTTCAACCTCGCCGACACCGCCATCGTTGCGGGAGTCGTGGGCTTGCTGTATGAATCGATGCGTGGCGGGGGTGCCGCAAAAGCGCCCTGATCGCGTATAAAAACCTCGTATCGTGGGTTGGGCCATTTCCCGGCGACAAGGCCGGGAGACGCCTTATCGGCATCTCAGGGTGAGGGCATGCCGCTCGATCGAACGGACGACCGTAGAGCTGGCCGCGCGGTCATATTGCGGCTGGTCCAGGGTGCGGCGTTGGCCGCCCTTCTCCTGTGCGCCAATACTGCTGCCGTGCGGGCCGGCGGCGACGACCCCGATAATGAGTCGTTCTATTCCAAGTTTATGCGGGCGCTCGGCCTGAAAGATCCACGGACGCTCGATTACAGCATCAACTATAACGAGCGGTCACCGCTGGTGGTGCCGCCGAGCCGCGATTTGCCGCCGCCGCAATCGGCAGCGCCGCCGCCGGCGGACTGGCCCAAAGACCCTGATGTCGCACTCCGCAACAAGGCCAAGGCCGAGGACAAGGTGGTGCCGCACCCCGACTATGTCATCGACTCCTCGCGCGCGCTGCGTCCCGACGAGCTCAATGACGTGCCGGGTGCAAGGACCGGCGATCCCGGTCGGGCCAGAGACCCGGAAACCGTAGGCGGCGATACCGCTAAGAAGAACATTTGGGACTTCAATATCTTCAACAAAGAACAATATGCGACGTTCACCGGCGAGCCAGCGCGGGAACGCCTGACCGATCCGCCACCCGGATATCTCACTCCGTCGCCCGATCAGCCGTATGGCATCACCCCCGAGCAGAAGGCCTACAAGGTGCCGACTTTGGCGGACCGCGTGGAGCCGACGCGCTAGAGAGCTATCGCTTCCAGTCGAAGCGATTTGGCGCTCTGACATTTTGATGGAGCATGATCTTTTGGGAAAGCCGGTGTCCATTTCCGATCGGGTGCGGGGGCAAGCTTTTTCCGGATCATATTGGAGCACGCGGCTGGGCCAAGAGTGAGCTTCGGCTCGAAGCGGGCTCCATATCGGCGACGAAGAATCCCGATCCACCGTGTAACGTGGAAGTATCCACCATGTAACGTGGAATGGAGTGTGGGGCGCGGTGTTGCTCGAGCCTGCGGAGGCCAAGCTTGTCTAAAATTTGCTCGTCTAAAACGCGCCCGTCCAAAATCCTCGTGCTCAAAATACTGTTTGTTATTCTCGCGCTCGCCGGCGCCGCAAGCATGGCGCGCGCCGCGAACGGACCCGACGTTACGCAATTTACGCTTTCGAACGGCCTTCAAGTCGTGGTGATTCCCGATCATCGCGCGCCGGTCGTTACGCATATGATTTGGTACAAGGTCGGTGCCGCCGACGAAACGCCCGGAAAATCCGGACTGGCGCATTTCCTTGAACATCTGATGTTCAAGGGTACCGTGAAGAATCCCGGCGACACTTTCTCGCAAGCCGTGGCCGAGATCGGCGGCCAGGAGAACGCCTTCACCGGCAGCGATTACACCGGCTTCTATCAGCGCGTCCCGCGCGAGCACCTCAAGGAGATGATGGCATTCGAGGCCGACCGCATCGAGAACCTCGTGCTGACCGACGCCGTCGCGAAGCCGGAGCTCAACGTCGTGCTCGAAGAACTGAACATGCGGGTCGAAAACAATCCCAGCGCGCGGCTGGGAGAGCAGATCGACGCCGCGCTCTACCTCAACCATCCGTATGGGAGGCCGGTGATCGGCTGGCGGCACGAAGTCGAAAAACTGACCCGCGACGATGCGATGGCCTTCTACCGGCGCTTCTACACTCCGAACAACGCCATCGTCGTGGTCGCCGGTGACGTTACCCCTGACGAGGTCAAGGCCGACGCCGAAGAGACTTACGGCAAGGTTCCTCCGCGCGCCGAGATCGGGCCGCGGCGGCGGCCGATGGAACCGGTGCAGGAAGCGCCGCGTACCGTCACGCTTGCGGATGCCCGCGTCGAGCAGCCGAGCCTCGAACGCGCTTATCTCGTGCCTTCGGACACCACGGCCAAGCCCGGGGAGAGCGAAGCGCTCGATGTGCTTGCCGATGTGCTCGGCAGCGGCTCCAACAGCCTGCTGTATCGGAACTTGGTGGTCGACAAGGGCATCGCGCTCAATGCCGGCGCCTATTACGACGGCACTGCCCTCGATTATGGCCGGTTCAGCGTCTACGGCTCGCCGAAGCCGGGAACGACCTTGCACCAGCTTGAGCAAGGGATCGACGCCGTCCTCGCCGATGTCGTCGAACACGGCGTCAGCGCCGACGAGCTCGATCGCGCCAAAACCCGGCTGATTGCGGACGCGGTTTACGCCCAAGACAATCAGGCGACGCTGGCGCGCTGGTATGGCGCGGCGCTGGCGACCGGCGAGACCGTCGACGATGTCCGCGCCTGGCCCGACCACATCAAAGCCGTTACCGCCGATGCCGTGCAAGCTGCCGCCCGGCACTGGCTCGATCGCCGCCGATCGGTGACCGGCTATCTGGTCAACAGCTTGCAATCCGAGGAGAAACGCTCGTGATCGCCATCATGACAGCCATGGCGCCGGCACTGCCCAAATCTCTTGCGCGGCGCACCGTTGCTGCGATCGTGCTGCCGCTCCTGGCTTTCGGCCTCTATGCCGCGCCAGCGCAAGCAACGACCATTCAGCGCGTTGTAAGTCCCGGCGGAATTGAGGCCTGGCTGGTGCAAGAACCCTCGGTGCCGCTTATCACCGTGCAATTTGCGTTCGTTGGCGGCGCCGCTCAGGATCCGCCGGCAAAGGCGGGCACCGCCGCGCTTGCGGCTTCGCTCCTTGA
>JASHQI010000106.1 GCA_030037645.1 Xanthobacteraceae bacterium | reverse complement strand
TCACCAAGTGACGCCAAACCCAGTTGAGCGCGGCAGCGTGCGAGAGCGAAGGATCGTGAGGTCGACCGAGCGAAAAACGATTGAAGGGCAATTTGAAATAATACGCGCCATATCGGCTGCACAACTCCGCGATCTCTTTCGATGCGATCGGGTCTGATGAATTGTCGGCGATCAGGCGATCTACGCCATCAAAATTTCTGCTGCCGAACACGAGTTGCCATCGAAGTATCCAGACCGAGTTGTAGGCGATCGTTATAACGAGCGGTCGCTTTCCGAGATGGCACCGAAGAGCAATCAATGCTTGTTGATCAGGCGCTTTCTTGAGCAGATAGAGGCGCCCGATGAGATATCGGCGTGCGATTTTATAGATGCCGATGATCGGCCGGAGCCGCAGCCAATCCGTGAAGGTCGAATATCTGATGTTTGAATAGCTCATTGCTCGTCTCCCGCATAAGTTGAATTTTTTTCGCTACCGCCGTCAAGTAGCAAAACCGCAATCCGCAACCGCCCCATGGTGAAACCGATGCGAGTCTCTCTCGCCGCGCTGATGCTGTGCGCGTGTGCGTCGCTGGCGCATGCCGCCATCGCCTCGTGCTACGGGCGCGAAAATGGCCAAGTCCGGACCGCAACGGGCGCGAATTACGATCCGTGGAGATTAACCGCGGCGCATCGGACGCTGCCGTTCGGCACGCGGGTCGAAGTGCGGCGCGGGGATCGCAGCATCGTCGTCGTCATCAACGATCGCGGTCCCTATGTGCGCGGCCGCGATATCGATTTGTCGCTCGGATCGTGCCGGGCGCTCGGATTCTTCGGCCTCGCGCGCGTCTCGCTTGAAGTGATCGGGCGATGAGGCTGCGCAACAACACGAGAAATCTCATGATCGCAATCAGGATTACGCTCGGTCTCGCGCTCGGCGTTATGGCGGCGCTGCTCATCGGCGCATTGGTCGCTCACGCTCATGACGACGGTCGCTATGCCGGCATGAATCCGGCGATGCATGCCTGGTTCGATTCCCTCGCCAGCGGCAAGGGGCTTTGTTGCTCATTCGCCGATGGCGTTTCGATCCGCGATGTCGATTGGGACACGCAGGCGGATGCGCATGGCGACGTTCATTACCGCGTGCGACTCAACGAACGGTGGATCGACGTGCCGCCCCAAGCCGTGGTGACCGAGCCGAACAAGCTCGGTCCCGCAGTGGTCTGGCCGTATCAGGACACCGACGGAACAACCCAGATCCGCTGCTTTCTGCCCGGAGCCGGAGCCTAGCGATGAGCAACATCTGGCCGCTACAGCGAGATTGTCTCGCCTTTTACGGTGACCCACGGCAGCCGGGTTGGCTCCACGCCAATACGGTCGACGTATCGTGCCCATGGCCGCTGAAGATGGGCGAGCTGCCGATCGCGCACATCCTTATTCACAAGAAATGTGCGGAGAGCTTGACGCGTGTTCTGAGCAGCATCTGGGACGCGACAGGCAGAAGCCTCGAGACCATCAAGAGGCTGCGCTACGACCGGTATGACGGCAGTTACAATTTGCGGCTGATCCGCGGCAGCGCCGCCGCGATGTCCATGCACGCTTTTGCCGCAGCGATCGATTGGGACGCCGCGGACAATGCGCAGCATTCGCGAACGCATCTCTTTCAGGACGACAGCCTGCTGGTCGCAAAGTTCAAGGAAGACGGCTGGATTTGGGGCGGCGATTGGTCGCCGGGCTCGATCGACGCGATGCATGTGCAGGCGGCGCGCGTGCACGCATGAAACCGCGGCCACACACTTCTTAATCGGACAACACAGAGGAAGACATGGCAACGCAAGCCGAACTCGATGCCGGCTTCGTCGCGGCCAAGGCGGCGATCGACACGCTCATCAAGTCGAAGGTGCCGTCCTGGGCGCAGGGAATGATCAGCATCACCGACGATGAAGTTCACGACGTATCCGATCCAGTCGTGCTCGCCGCCGAGAAGGCGCGGGAATCCCAAACCAGACAAGGACCATGATGATGAAACTCGATCCAAAGCTGAGCATGTGGATCAACGTCTGGATTGCCGTGCTCGGCGTCATTGTTGCCTCGACGGCAGCGCTCACGACCATCTTTGGCACCGCAACGGCGCAAATCGTGGTGGCGGTGGCCGGCATTGCGCTCGCGGCGCTCGGTGCCGTTAACGGCGTCCTGCACGGCTATTCGGCCCCGGCCGCCGGGCCGTTGGTCGCGCCGCCGCAAAAGTAAATCTCAGCTTTCAAAAAACTTGGAGGACTATCATGCGCAAGTTCGCACTTGGCGTAGCCTTGGCGTCATTCGCTCTCGCCGGATGTGCAACGATCGAAAGCGGCGGCATCACCACCGCAGACGTCGTTACCGCGGCGCAGACCGCGTGCGGGTTCGAGCCGACCGCCGCGGCGGTCGCCAATGTGCTCAGCGCCGCTCCCGCGGTCGCAACCGCCGAGGCGGTCGCTCAAATCATTTGCGCGGCAGTGACCGCCGCTTCGCCGCAATCCGGAAGGCTCGGCGCCGCGCAGACGGTGACAAAGGTGATTACCGTGAACGGCCAGCAGGTCGTCATTTCCGGCACGTTCGGTGCGCGGCTGCGGGCCGGTGCGCTGCTGAGCAAGACGGTCGTCATCAATGGCAAGCGGGTGACGATCCAAGGCACCTTTACCGGACGGTAGCTCGCCGATGCCCTTCAAACTTGGCAAGCGCCCGGCGCGCCCGGGCGCCATCAGGCTCAAGCTCGGCGATTACCTGAAAGCCGCCGCGCTGCCGCCGCTGCCGGCCGTGTTCGGCCACGAGGATCTGATTGCCTCGTGGCCGATGCTCGCCAACGACCGCTTCGGCGATTGCGTTTGGGCCGGCGCCGCGCATGAGACGATGCTGTTGGCGAAGGAGGCCGGCAGCGTCGTCACCTTCACCGACGCCGATGTGTTGGCCGATTACGCAGCGGTGACTGGTTTCAATGCCGACGATCCGGCAACCGACAACGGCACCGACATGCAGGCCGCGGCCGATTATCGCCGCAACACCGGCATCATCGATGCGCAGGGCAAGCGGCACAAGATCGCCGCCTATCTTGCGCTCGAGCCCGGCAATGTCACGCATCTCTATCTCGCCGCCTATCTGTTCGGCGCTGTCGGCATTGGCCTTGCGCTGCCGGCCTCGGCGCTCGACCAGGCGGCGCGAGGGCAGGTGTGGGACGTCGTTCCCGGATCGTCGCCGCAAGGCGGCCACTATGTCCCCCTGCTGGGCCGCCGCCAAAACGGCTTGCTGTGTGCGGTGAGCTGGGGCGCCTTGCAGCAAATGACCGAAAGATTTTTCACAACATTCTGCGACGAGGCGGTCGCCTACGTCTCGACGGAATGCCTCGTCGATCAAAAATCGCCGGAGGGTTTCGATTATGACGCGCTTATCGAAGATCTCGACGCGCTCTAAGAGCTGAGCCTCGACACATGCCCGGGAAACTTGACGAAATCAGCCGTGCCATCGGCTCGCTGGAAGCGAGCGTGCGCGAGCTGCAACGGCGCATTGAAGAGAATCGCGAATTGCAGGCGCGCCGCTATGCCGACAATGCTGCGGCGCTGCGCGAGCTCGCGCAAAAACTCGATCAGCACGCCGTGGCCATGGAGATGATACGGCCCACGGTGGCGGCGCTCGAACTGTCGCGATCAAAACTCGCCACCTGGGCTTCGATCGGCTTTGCAGTTGCCGTGCTCGCCGGTTGGGTGGTCGAAGCCGCGGTCAAATGGGCCGTGGCGTGGGTGCTATCGCATTTTCAGTGAGAGATGGCGAGTCACCAATTCTCCGAACGCCTGTTCAAAATTTTCTCCGCGCTCGGGCAGTCCCGTAGACGTCAATGGCCTAAAAATCTTTAGTTCGTGTCAGATATTGAAACTGGCTGGGGAACTAGGATTCGAACCTAGATTAACGGAGTCAGAGTCCGCTGTTCTACCGTTGAACTATTCCCCAAAGCCGTTGAGCCATCGAGGCCTTTTGCGTTCTGCAAAAGTTCTTAGCCTCTGAACAGCCGCTCATACATTATATATACGGGAGCGCGGACCTGGTGTAGGCGATTTAGCGCCGTGCGAGCCTTACCACGCGTCGCGCAAGGTCAAGCTGCCGCCATAGGTCTGCGCCCCAGCGGCGATCTGGGCACCGAACTTGGTGCTGATTGAGATCTTCGGCGTGATGTACAGGTCCGTGCCGGCGCTCACGACAGCCAAATTCTGCGGCAGCGCCGCGCCGTTGACGAGGAAGCCCGTCCCGGCGCCCAGCAGCGCGCCCGGCGCCAATCCCGCCTGGAAGGTTGCAGTGAGACCGGCATCGCTCACCCAATCGTGCTCCCAGGCCGCTCGCACCCGCAGGATGATCGGCATGTCGCTGATGCTTGCGACAGTGTCGAGCCGCCCGCCGAGCTGGCTGCTAAGGTCGGTCTCGGTTCGCTGGGCGTAGTTCAAGGCAAAGCCGCCGCCGCTCAAGTCGGTCTCAGCATAATTCGGCGAATGAAACGCGAGAATTTGTCCGGCCGCGAAGGGCGTAAACTTCACCCGGCCATAGATGAAGCCATAGCCGGCCTCTGCCCGGGCGCCGAAGGTCTGCGCGTCGAACGAGGCGTTGAGGAGATCGCCGCCGAACGCCGTACGCTGGGTCTTCATCCAGTTGTTGGCAATCGAGAGTGCTGTACCGAAATAAGCGGGGCCGAAATTCGTCCTGCCGTAGAGGCCGGCCTGAGCGTTGTAATTGTTGCCGGTGCCAAGGTTTTCTTGCGTCACCGCCCAGTTGTCGCTGCCACCGGCAAGCGCAAAACCGAACAGGGTGCCCGGCATGGCCGTGTAATCCATTCCGGCGGCGAAGCCATAGGCTGACGTGGAGAAATTGTGCGTGCCGGCCGTCGCGGGATCGCCGCTGATGCTGGTGTAATCGCCTAAGCCCGAGGCCCAAGCCATCCAGCGCTGGTCGAAAGTGGCCGGCTTCGACGCCGACGGCGGCACGGCGGCGTCGGCGGCGATATTGAACGGCATTCCAGGCTGCGGATTCTCGGCAGCGAAACCGAGCGCTGAATGGCTGGCGCCGCCGTCGCTGTCAGGGCTGACCGGCCGGGCGAACGGATCGAGCATGAGCTCGAGGAACTGATCCGTCAGCTGGAAAGCTCCTTCGGCCGCATCGGCATTAACCTCGCCGGTCAGTGTGTCCATGGCGGCCGGCAAATTTTGCGGCTGCACGTTGAACAGATAGCCGAAATCCCATGTCGCTTGCGGATCATTGATCACGCCGGCCGGACCGCGCAGCGCGTTGAGCGCGGCGCCGAGGTTCGACTGGTTCTGGCTCAGGGTGACGCCAAAGCTCGACAAGTTGGTATAGCTCGCCGGGGTTACCCACAGCGCGATGGCATTGGGATTGTCGGAGTACTGACTGGTCGTTCTTCCGTCGGGCGACGAAGCGGAGTTGCTACCAATCGGCGTCGTGCTGCCGGTGTTGTAGTAAAGAGCATCGAGCCGCGTCCCCGCCGCAAGTCCGCCCGAAATTCCCCGCACGCCCAGTGCCGGTTGAGTGAGGCCGGAGAAGCTGCCGAGCACGCCGCCTTCGGCCTGCACGATGATGAAGCTCGTCGTGACCGGCGGAATGTAGGTGTTGTTGGCCGGAGCGCTGATGCCGGTCAACTGCGGCGCGAGCGTGCCGGCGGCGGTGTAGGTGTTGCCGGCCCCGGTCACGATCGTGCTGCTGTACTGGCCGGCACAACCATTGACGTTGGGCGGATTCGGGCAGTTGGCGGCGCTGTTGAGCGGGCCGTCGATTTGAACCGTATAGGTCGAGCTGGGGAGGTCGACGATCGGCGCAGTGCTAACGATCGTGCCGGGCCCATCGCCGGGCGTACTGCCGCCGCCGCCTTGCACGATCGACGTGATGTTGACGCTGCCGACGCCGACCAGTTCGTCGCCGGGAAGGATGATCAACTCCGGCGTCGCGCCGTCGACGATATCAAGCGTGCCGACGACGTGAACGGAGCCGGTGAACACGTCCGTCGCGCTGCCGCTGGGCGACACCACCACGATCGGCGTGCTCGCAAGCCCGGTGGACGCTGAAGCGCTTGCCGTAAGCGTGGTTCCCGGACCAATCGTAATGCTGCCGATATGGCTGGTCGTTCCGGTGAGGCTGAGCGTGCCGCCGTTGAGCGCGGTGAATCCGCCGGGCCCAGTCAGCGCGCCGGACAACGTCACGTTGAACGTGTTCAAGTCGATCGTGTTGACGGCGGGTGTTGGTGGGGGCGTCGGTGTATCGAACGTGATCGGCTGCGGGATGGTAATGTTATTATCGACCACCAGCGTGCCGTTGTTCATAGTGAGAAGACTGGTGTTGGCGCCGAGCGAGTTGGAATTGTTGATGCTCAGGATCGCCCCGCCGGTCACTGTCGTGCCGCCGGTGTAGGTATTGATCCCGGTCAGCTCCTCGTGACCGCCGACCAGCGCCAGCGAGCCGCCGGTATTGTTGACGATGCCGCCGTCGGCAATCACGCCGGAGAAAATTCCAGCCGGGTTGGTGCCGTCCGAGCCGGCCGCGCCTGCGGTGATCGTGAGGAGCTGATTGCCGAGCGCCACGTTGCCGCTTCCGGAAAGCGTGGTGATCGAGGCGCCTGCACTGGTGCCCGAAATATCGAACGTGCCGTTCGTATCAACCAGGACCTCGCTTGAAGTCGCGATGCTGCCCGTGCCTGAGAGGGCGAGCGTCGCCGTGCTGGTCGACGGGTTGGGCGCAATCGTCGTTACCCCCGTATACGTATTGGTGCCCGATAATGTTTGCGTACCGCCGCTGATGGTCAGATTGCCGGCGATACCTCCGACGATGCCGCCGTCGGCGATGACGCCTGAAAATGTCGTCGAGCCGTCGGTGATCGTCAGCGTCTGCGCGCCAAGAGCTGTGGTGCCGTCGCCCGACAAGGTCTTGATCGACGTTCCCGATGTCGTTTGCGAGATATCGAATGTACCATTGTCGATGACATCCGATGACGAACTGATCGAGCCGGTACCGCTCAAAGCCAGCGTCGCGCCCGGGTCAGTCATGGTGGTTCCGGTGTAGGTGTTGGTACCTGTCAGCGTTTCCGTTCCGGCGCTTACGATCAAGCTGCCGCCCGTTCCGCCGGCAAAGCCGCCGTCGGCGATCACGCCGGAAAAGATCGATGAACCGCCGGTGATGGTCAGTTCCTGATCGCCAAGCGACACCAGGCCCGTGCCCAACAAGGTCACGATCGAGGCGCCGGCGCTCGTGAGCGAAATATCGAAAGTGCCGTTATCGACAACGCCCGCGGAATCGGCGATCGATCCGCTGCCGCTCAGCGCCAATGTGGCGCCGCTCCCAATCAAGGTGCCTCCCGTATAGGTGTTGTCGCCCGACAGTGTCTCGTTTCCGCCGCTGATGGCCAGCATGCCGCCGGTGCCGGTGACAGCGCCGCCGCTGTCGGCAATCACGCCGGAGAAAACGCCCGGAACGCTGGTGCCGGTCGGCCCCGCGCCCCCTGCGGTGATGAGCAGCAGCTCCGAGCCGAGCGCCACGCTGCCGGAGCCCGACACGGTCGTGATGGAGGCGCCTGCGGTCGTCTGCGAAATATCGAACAGGCCGTTGTCAATGACCTCGGAAGATTGCGAGATCGAACCAGTTGCGGCCAGTGCCAGGTCCGCACTGCCGTCTATCGTGGTGGTGCCCGTATAGGTGTTGGTGCCAGTCAGCGTCTCAGTTCCGCCGCCGATGATCAAGCTGCCTTTCGTGCCCCCGCCGATGCCGCCGTCGGCGATGACGCCCGCAAAGGCGGTTGAAGCATTGCTGATGGTCAGTTCTTGGTCACCGAGAGCAACGTTGCCCGTACCCATCAGGGTGGTGATGGAGGCGCCTGCAGTCGTCTGCGAAATATCGAACGTGCCGACGGCATCGACGACGCTGGACGTCGCGATCGATCCGGCACCGGATAGTGCCAATGTCGCGTCGGTGTCGATGATCGTGGTCCCAGTATACGTGTTGTCGCCCGAGAGCGTCTGGACTCCTCCGGCAACGGTCAGATTGCCACCGGTGCCGCCGCCGAGACCGCCGTCATTGATGTCGCCGGAAAACGTGGTCGAGCCATTGGTAATCACCAGCAACTTCGACCCGATCAACGCTTGGCCGGAGCCTGACAGGGTGGTGATCGCAGCGCCCAACGCGGTCTGCGAAATATCGAAAATGCCGTTGTCCAGGACAGGAGAGGAATCGGCGATCGAGCCGGTACCGGTCAGCGCCAAGGTGGCCGGAGCGTCGATGGTGGTGTCGCCGGTGTAGGTATTGGTGCCCGACAGCGTTTCCGTTCCATTGACGATGATCAAACTGCCCTTCGTGCCGCCGCCGATGCCGCCGTCGGCAATGACGCCGGAAAATGTCCCGCCGTCTGCGACCGACAGCTCCTGCCCGCCGAGAAACACGCTG
>JASHQI010000105.1 GCA_030037645.1 Xanthobacteraceae bacterium | reverse complement strand
TGCGTGGTCCGGATCGGATACCGGATCGACTCGTCGATGGTCTCGGCAAGGCCGTGGAACTTGCCGATATCGAGATAGACCCAGCGCACCTCGTCTTCCGGCGAGCGCTTGGCGATCAGCACCACCTCGGCCTCGATCACGCCGGCATTGCCGACGAGGCCGCGGCCGGGCTCGACGATGGTGTTCGGCAAGTTGTTGCCGAAATGCTTGCGTAAGCTTCGGAAGATCGCCTTGCCGTAGGATTCGAGCTTCGGCGTCTTACGCACATAGCGGGCGGGGAACCCCCCGCCGAGATTCACCATCGAAAGCGTGATACCGCGCTCGGCGCAGCCCCGGAACACGGCCGCGGTCGAGGCGAGCGCCCGGTCCCAGGCCTCGATGTTGTGCTGCTGCGAGCCGACATGGAACGATACGCCGTGCGGCACCAGGCCGCGCTTGTGCGCGAGCTCCAAAATGTCGGCCGCGTAATCGGGCTCGCAGCCAAACTTGCGCGACAACGGCCACTCGGAGCCGGAGCCGTCGCAGTGGATGCGGCAGATCACCCGGCTGCCGGGCGCAGCGCGGGCCACCTTCTCCACCTCGGCCTCGCAATCGACGGCAAACAGCGTCACGCCAAGCGCGAAGGCCGAAGCGATCTCGCTCTCCTTCTTGATCGTGTTGCCATAGGAGATGCGATCGGGGGTGGCCCCCGCAGCGAGCGCGTCTTGCGTCTCGCTGACCGAGGCAACGTCAAAGCAGCAGCCGAGTCCTGCGAGCAGCTTGAGGATTTCCGGCGCGGGATTGGCCTTGACGGCGTAGTACACCTTGGTGTCCGGCAGCACCTTGGCGAAGCCGAGATAGTTCTCGCGGACGACGTCGAGGTCGACCACGAGGCAAGGTCCGTCTTGGGTGCGATGCTTGAGAAATTCGCGGATGCGTGCAGTCATCAACCCAGCTCCCTATCCGGCCGGCGGCGTGGCCGCCGAGGTGAACCTCCTGCAACGCGCATCGTGCCCGCCGTGGTGCGGCGCGACTGACGTTGCCGTGATTGCTGCCTTGGTCCGGATGAGGGAAATCCCGTTCCGCACTGCTGGCAAAGATGGACAAGCCCTTTCGGTGTCCCCGGCATTGGCGCCGGCAGTAACCAAAAAAGCCCTTCCGTCGTTGCTTTAAGCCGCGTCGCCCGTGGAGAGCGGGCTATGCCGGTTTCGCCTCCGGCTGCCGGTCGCGGGAGCAAGGAAGTAGTGTCTCTTCCTTAGGCGGCTGTCCGGCCTCTTGTCCGGATGCCCACCGACCGACACACGGCCACAGGCACGTGCGAAATTGGGCAAATGCGGAAATAAGCGATTTGTTCGGAGCGTGCAAGCTTTTTAGTTTTAACGAGACGTAAAAACCGCGCCCGGCTGCATCGGCTCGCCGCGGCGCTCGCGTCAGTCGGCAGTGAACGGCTCGACGCGATGCGCCGCGCGAACGAATTGCGCCATGACGAAGATGCCCCCCGCCATGAAGAGGCCATCGAGGGCGCGTGCCCCCAGCGTGCCGAGTGCAAACAGGCTGGCGATCGCCCAGCTCCCGGCGAAGGCCGCGCCGAACACCTCCGCGCTGATGAGGATCGCGGCGCTGACTACGGTCAGCACGTTTGGCCAGACGATGCGCCGGCGGCGTGGAGACGTGGTGTTGTCCATGGCGTCGGCACTTTCTCCAAAACAAGCGGCCAATTCAAGGCGCCGTCGCCGGCATAGGACTGGCCTACGCGGCGTCGCGCGCTGCCTTTCCCTCAAGCAGCCCGGCCTCGGTAAGGGCGCCGCGGATGCGGTCGATCTCGGCGCGTGTGAGCTTGACCAGCGGCGGCCGCACCACGGCGCGCGGCAGGCGTCCGAGCAGCACCAGCGCCTCCTTCATGCGGTTGTGCATGTCGGCCCACGGATCGGCATAGAACACCCGGGCGAGCGGATAGATGCGGTCGTTGAGCCGCCTTGCCTGGGCAAGATCGTTGGCCTTGACCGCCTGGAATAGCGCCGACTGCAAGTCCGCAATGACGCTGCCGCTGCCGGAAAGTAACCCATTGCAGCCGAGCACGAGTGAACTGAACAGCCATGCGCTATGGGTCGTGAGCACGTTGACCGGCCGCGGCAGGTGCTGCAGCTCCCGGATCTGCGCTTCATGCTGGGAGACGTTGCCGGCCCAGTCCTTGATGGCGCGGATGGTCGGCACCTCCTCGACCATTTTGAGCAGCGTGTCGCGCGGATAGCCCTGGCCGGTCGCCAATGGGTACTGGAACACGACGATCGGCAGGCTCGATGCATCAGCGATGCGCTTGAAGTGTTCGACCGCCATCGCCGGCGATTGACCGAGCGTGAATGGCGCCGGCGGGAAGACCAGCAGCGTCGAGGCACCGCCCTCCTCCGCCATGCGGGCGATCCGCGCGGCTTCGAGGCTGCCGTCGGCCCAAATGCCGTTGACGATCGGCAGGCGGGCGCCGACTTCGTCCTGGGCGATATTGAGGACGCGGCGCTGCTCGTCGAAGGTGCAGGAGGCGACCTCGGTTGAATGGGCGTTGACGGTGATGGCGGAAAGGCCCTGGGTCGCGGTCACGTCGCGCAGGTGCTTGCGGAAGCTTTTCTCGTCGATCGACAGGTCGTCGGCAAAAGGCAGGAGTACGGCCGGGATGACGCCGTGCGGCACATAATGGGCGTGACGAGGCATTTGTGGCTCTCCTCCGGGGGCTCTGGCTGCGCCAACACAAGGTCATATATCACGCCTGCACCCTCATTTGGTAAGACCCGCAGATGACCCAGTCCGACCCGCCGGAAAATCCATTTTTTGCGAATTGGACGACCCCCAACGAGGTTCCGCCCTTCGACCGCATCAAACCCGAGCACTTCCGCCCGGCCTATGCGCGGGCGCTGGCGGAGCATGACGACGAGATTGCGGCCATTGCGGCCGATCCTGCGCCCGCCACCTTCGACAACACAATCGCGGCGCTGGAGCGCAGCGGCGGGGCGCTCACCCGTCTCGACAACGTCTTTCATGTCATGGCCGGCGCGCACAGCAACGATGAGCTGCTCGCGATCGAGCGCGAGATGTCGCCGCAGATCGCCCGTCATTGGAATGACATCCGTACCAACGCCGCGCTGTTCCGGCGCATCGACGCCCTCGTGCGCACGGCCGATACGCTCCACCTTTCCGGCGAGCAGAAGCGTGTGCTGGAACGTTACCAGATCACTTTCCGCCGCGCCGGCGCCGGGCTCGACGGCGCGGCCAAACAGCGCCTCGCCGAGATCGTCGAGCGCCTTGCGGCATTGGGCACCGCGTTCAGTCAAAATGTGCTGGCCGACGAGCAGACGTTCGCGCTCCGCCTTGCCGGCGAAGCCGAGCTTGCCGGCCTGCCCGATTTCACGCGCGAGGCCATGAAATCCGAAGCGCAGGAACGCGGGCTCGATGGCCATGCGGTGACCTTGTCGCGCTCGAGCGTCGAGCCGTTCCTGCAGTATTCGGATCGGCGCGACCTGCGCGAAAAGGTCTTTCGTGCCTTCGTCATGCGCGGCGACAATGCCGGTAAAACCGACAACAAGGCGATCATTGCCGAACTGGTGCGCTTGCGCGCCGAGCGCGCGCGTCTGCTCGGTTTTCCCGACTTCGCCCATTACCGGCTCGACGATGCCATGGCAAAGACGCCGGCCGCCGTGCGCAATCTGCTCGACACGGTGTGGGTGCGGGCGCGTTCGCGCGCGCTGGCCGACCGCGATGCGCTACAGGCGCTCATCCAGGAGGAAGGCGGTAACTTCACGCTGGCGCCTTGGGACTGGCGCTATTATGCGGAGAAGCTGCGCCGGCGAGCTTGCGATATCGACGAGGCCTCGATCCAGCCCTACCTCAATCTCGAGCGGATGATCGAAGCCGCCTTCTACACGGCAAATCGTCTGTTTGGCCTGACTTTCACGCCGCGAACCGACGTTCCGGTCTGGCATCCCGACGTAAGGGTGTGGGCCGCGCGCGATCGAGAGGGTCGCGAGGTCGGATTGTTCTTCGGCGACTACTTCGCGCGTCCGACCAAGCGCAGCGGCGCCTGGATGACCTCACTGCGCGATCAGGAGAAGCTCAAGGGCGATATCCGTCCTCTCATCGTCAACGTGTGCAATTTCTCCAAAGCGGCCGCCGGCGAGCCGGCGCTGCTGAGCTTCGGTGACGCTCACACCTTGTTTCACGAGTTCGGTCACGCGCTCCATGGGCTGCTGTCCAACGTCACCTACCCGGAGATCGCGGGCACAAACGTTGCCACCGATTTCGTCGAGTTGCCGTCGCAACTCTACGAGCACTGGCTCGAAGAGCCCGCTGTGCTGCGGCGCTTCGCGCTGCATTGCGAGACCGGCGAGCCGATGCCCGAGGACCTGCTGCAACGGTTGATCGCCGCGCGCAATTTCGATCAAGGCTTTGCCACGGTCGAATATGTTGCCTCGGCCTTTGTCGATCTCGATTTCCATTCGCTGCCGCCACCCGCAATGGTCGAAGCCGGATCGTTCGAGGCGGATGCGCTTGCGAAAATCGAGATGCCGGCCGAAATCGCCATGCGCCACCGGCCGCCACACTTCGCCCACATCTTCTCCGGCGGCGGCTATGCGGCGGGCTACTACAGCTACATGTGGTCGGAAGTGCTCGATGCCGATGCCTTCGAAGCCTTCAAGGAGGCCGGCGACATCTTCGACCCGGCCACGGCGAAGCGGCTGCACGACAGGATCTACTCGGCCGGCGGCTCGCGCGAGCCGGGCGAGGCCTATAAGGCGTTCCGCGGCCGGCTGCCGAGCCCGGATGCGTTGTTGCGCAAGCGTGGTCTCGCCGACATTGCCGTGGCAAATTAGGCTCCATGGAGCTGCATAGCGCCGGCCATCGCCGTGGCGTCGTCTGCGCGCCGCACTGGAGCGTGGTCGAAGCCGGCCGGGTGGTCCTTGACGACGGCGGCAACGCGCTCGAAGCCATGGTGGCGATGGCGGCGGCCATCGCCGCGGTCTATCCGCACATGAACCATCTGGGCGGCGACGGCTTCTGGCTCATCCGCGAGCCATCCGGCCGCGTGCGCGCCATCATGGCGGCTGGCGCCGCCGGCATGGAGGCGCGACCGGAGCTCTATCGCGACTACGAGACGATCCCGACGCGCGGACCTCTTGCGGCGCTCACAATTCCGGGCGCCGTCGGCGGCTGGATCATGGCGCTTGAGGCCGCCAAGGCACACGGCGGCAGGTTTCCTCTCTCTGTGCTATTGGCGCCCGCCATTGCTCATTGCCGCAACGGTTACCCGGTCTCGCGCAGCCAAGCGCAGTTGACGCAAGAGCACATCGACGATCTCGCGCCGGCGCCGGGTTTTGCCGCGACCTTCCTGGTCGATGGCAAGCCGCCGGCGGCCGGCGCAACCTTGAAACAGGAGGCTTTGGGCGCGACGCTCGGGCATCTCTCTCTTGATGGCCTCGATGACTTTTATCGCGGCGACGTTGCGCGCGAGATAGCCGCCGACCTGCAACAGCTTGGCAGTCCGCTGCGTCGTGAGGATTTGATCCGCTACAGCGCCGCGCTTGCCGAACCCCTCGAGGCCGATCTGCCTTCGGCGACGGTCTACAACACCGACGCGCCGACGCAGGGCGTCGTTTCGCTGATGATCCTTGCATTATTTTCCCGCTTCGGCGTCACCGAGCCGGAAAGCTTCGATCATGTTCATGGCCTGATCGAAGCGACCAAGCGCGCATTGCGGCTACGCGATCGTGTCATCACCGACCCCGGCGACCTGCCCTATGCGCTCGAACGCTGCCTGGAACAGCGTTTCATCGCCGGCGAAGCGATGAAGATCGATCGCCACAAAGCCGCTCCGTGGCCGCTCGCCCGCGGCGAGAGCGATACGGTCTGGATGGGCGCCGCCGATGCCACCGGCTTGGTCGTTTCGTACATCCAGTCGCTCTATTGGGAATTCGGCTCCGGCTGCGTGCTGCCCCGCACGGGAATCGTCATGCAGAACCGCGGCGCAAGCTTTTCCCTCGAAGCTGGCGCGCTCAACAAGCTCGCGCCCGGCCGGCTGCCGTTCCACACCCTCAATCCGGCGCTGGCGATGCTGAAAGACGGCCGCATCATGGCTTACGGCACCATGGGAGGCGACGGCCAGCCGCAAACACAGGGCGCCGTGTTCACCCGCTACGCGGAATTTCATGTGCCGCTCGCCGAGGCGATCGACCGGCCGCGCTGGCTGCTCGGCCGGACCTGGGGCGCGCCGAGGACGGCGCTGCGCCTGGAATCGCGCTTCGACGACGACCTCATCGCAGCTCTCGCAGCCGCCGGCCACGATGTCGAAGTCTTGGACGAGGCTTATTCAGACACCATGGGCCATGCCGGCGCCGTGGTGATGCACCCGAACGGCACGCTCGAAGCCGCGCACGATCCGCGCGCCGATGGCGGCGCGGCGGGGGTTTAACGCATAAGGCCTCGAGGACGACGCGCGCTCACGCGGCCCGAAACGTCTTGATACGCTTGGCATCTTCCGGCCTGAGGTTTCGCCGCGCCAACTTCAGGTCGTAATGGCTCTGAAGATTCATCCAAAACTCTGGGCTATTGCCGAAGTACAAGGCCAGCCGCAACGCGGTGTCGGCGGTGATGCGTCGTCGATTATTGACGATCTCGGCAATCCGGTTTGGCGAAATCCCGATCGCCTTGGCGAGCTGGTTTTGCGAGAGGCCATACTCAGCAAGGAATTCCTTCTTCAGCATTTCGCCGGGCGTGACCGGTGCGAATTTAGTCTGTGCCATCGTCGTTCTCTGCTTAAGGCCGTCTCCTTGAGGTGGCCGCGAAGCGGCCCTCGAAGGGCGGCGGCCTGGACCGATCATCCTTCGAGGCTCGTTTCGCTCGCACCTCAGGATGACGGTTTAAGGCTCCATCGGGTTCAGCCCCAGCCGCTCCATCAGTGCGCGGTCGCGGTCCTGACCAGGGTTGGGCGTGGTCAGCAGCTTCGGCCCATAGAAGATCGAATTGGCGCCGGCCAGGAAGCACAGCGCCTGAGTCTCCTCGCTCATGTCCTCGCGGCCGGCGGAGAGCCGCACCACCGAGCGCGGCATGGTGATGCGCGCGACCGCAATGGTGCGCACGAATTCGAGCGGATCAAGTTTCTGCTGGTGCGCAAGCGGCGTGCCGGCGACACGGACCAGCATGTTGATCGGCACCGACTCCGGATGCGCCGGCAGGCTCGCCAGCACCGC
>JASHQI010000104.1 GCA_030037645.1 Xanthobacteraceae bacterium | reverse complement strand
CGTGACGGATCCGGCGGCGCTGAAGGGCGCGTTCTACCGCGCCAAGACCGCAACCATCGAGGGGCGGCCCTATCTCCTCGACATCCACATCAAGCGTGAAGGGCTTGGCGCGGTGTCGGAGTGGCACCCGGCGTACTCGATCGCCGATCAGCGGACAAGAAAGGTGTGATCATGCGTATCGCGTTGTCGAGTCTGTTCGCGTTCGCGATCGTTGCCGCTGCTTCGCCGAGCATGGCGCAAAACGCCAACCCATTGCCGCCGGGCGACGGCCGCGATCTCGTTTCAGTCGCCTGCTCACAATGCCACTATCTCGGTACCATCGCCAAAATCCGCGATGGCGCCGCCGGCTGGCGAATCTATGTCGACAACATGGTGCTGCGCGGCGCCCAGTTGACGCCGGCCGAAGTCGACAAGGTCGTGAATTATCTCGCCCTCAATTTGGGACCGGGCATCAATCTTCCGCCGGCGAAGCCCGTCAGCTTGCCGGATGGACAAGGCAAGCAGTTGGTCGAGACGCGCTGCACCCTGTGCCACGATCTGGAGCGTGTGGCGGCGATCAAGCGACAGAAGAAGGATTGGCCGATCATCGTCGCCAACATGGTGACGTGGGGCGCCACCGCCAGCCCCGACGAGGCCCGGACCATCAGCAACTACCTTGCAACAAATTTTGGCAATTAAGGTCAGGGCCGCGCCGTTTCCCGGACGAGGCTCGGCATCGAGCGCATCAAGGCCGTCCGGGGGCGGATAAAAGCCCTTGCCATGCGTGCCTTTGTGCCACGTCCCGACTGAAATTGGCCGTGACGGGAACTTTCTCGTCGCTCGGGCGTTGTAGGCGGCCCGGGGGGAGTCGCTGATGACTAATGACGCAGATTCCCGGCTAAAGTCTGATTTTGACGCCTTCTTAGCGATTAAACAAAGCGCGCTGGATTCGATACCGACTGGCCTCTGCCTGTGCGCGGCGGACGGTGTCCTGCTCCGCTATAACCGGCGAGCCGTCGAACTCTGGGGACGGCCCCCCAAGCTCGGCGATAGGGCCGAGCTTGGCGCGCCCTTCCGCCGCTACGCGGCAGACGGCAGCCCGCTTCCCTTTTCGGCGACGCCAGTGGCGCGGGTGTTGCGAACCGGCGAGCGGTTGCTCGGCGTCGAGCTGATCATCGAACGGCCCGATAGCTCGCGGGTTCCTGTCCTGATGAATGTTTATCCGCTCACTGGTCTATTCGGGCGTATTCCAGGCGCAGTGTGCAGTTTTCAGGAACTGACCCAACGCAAGATTGCCGAGGAGGCGCTGCGCGCCAGCGCAGAGGAATTGCAAACGGTCGTCAACCAGACGCCGTTCATGCTGGTTCGATGCAGCAGCAACATGCGGTACCGCTTCATCAGCCGGGCCTATGCGCAATTGATCGGCCGTCAGCGCGAAGACGTTCTCGGCAAGACCATCGCAGAGATACTTGGCGAAAAGGGCCTCGCGACACTGTTGCCGAACATCGAAACCGTTCTGCAAGGTCATCCGGTCGAATTCGAATGCGATATCGAATTTCCAGGCGTCGGAACGCGTTCATTGTTTATCGCGTATCGGCCGGAAGCGGATACGGCCGGACAGGTCGACGGCTGGATAGCCTCTCTCCTCGATATCACCGAGCAGAAACGCGCCGACCAAGCGCGCCTGCAACTGGCCAGCATCGTCGAGTCGACGGCTGACGTGATTATCGGCAACGACCTCGACGGCATTATCGTCAGTTGGAACCCCGCCGCAACGCATCTGTTCGGATATGCGGCGCAGGAAGCCGTCGGCCGCTCGGTCACAATGTTGTTTCCCGATGAACTGGTCGGCGAGGAAAAGGAAATCCTCGAGCCGATCCGGCGCGGCCAACGCATCGAGCATTTTGAAACCGTTCGTCGGGCCAAAGACGGCAGGCTGATCGACATTTCGCTGACCGTGTCGCCGGTCAAGGACAAGAATGGCGCAATCATCGGTGGATCGCAGATCGCCCGCGATATCTCCGGGCGCAAGCGCACCGAGGCGATCCTGGCAAGGCGCGCGGAGGAACAGACCGCACTTTATGAGTTTACGGACAAGCTTTATCGCGCATCCTGCCTCACCGACATCTACGAAGCGGCTTTGGATGCCATCATCGGTGCGCTCCATTGCAGCCGCGCCTCCGTGCTGCGGAGCGACAGCAAGGGCATGATGGATTTCGTGGCTTGGCGCGGTTTGTCCGACCGCTATCGGAGCGCCGTCGACGGCCACTCGCCGTGGCGGCCCGATGAAATCAATCCCGAGCCCATCTGTATTGCCGACATCGAGCGCGCCGACTTGCCTGACGGTCTCAAAGCCGCGGCGAGGCAGGAGGGCATTCAAGCCATTGGCTTCATTCCGCTGATGGCAGCAGGTCGGCTCGCCGGCAGATTCGCGACCTATTACGAGGAACCGCACAAGCTCAGCGGCGAAGAAATCGACCTCGCGCTGACGGTGGCGCGTCAACTCGGCTTCGGCATCGAACGGATGCAGGCGGAAGACCGGCGCAGCGCCATTGAAGCGGAGCTGCGCACGCTCAGCGAAAAATTGGAGGCCGAGGTCGAACGGCGGACTCTCGAGCGAGACCGAATTTGGAACGTCTCGGAAGACCTGTTTGCCGTCTCCAACTTCGCGGGTTATTTCCTCAGCATGAATCCGGCGTGGACGCGATTGCTGGGTTGGACCGAAGATGAAATCAAGTCCATGCATGTGAGCGAATTACGCCATCCGGACGACGCCGCTAAATCGATGGCCGGGCGCGCCGAACTCGCAGCGGGCGTCCCGACCGTCCGGATGGAAAATCGATTCCGCCATAAGGACGGCTCATGGCGCTGGCTGCACTGGACCATGACGGAGCATGACGGGCTGATCTATGTCGCCGGCCGGCACGTCACCAAGGAGCGCGAAGCCGCTGCCGCGCTGGAACGCGCCCAGCAGCAGGCGGCTCATCTGCAGAAGATGGAGGCGATCGGACAACTCACCGGTGGAATAGCGCACGACTTCAACAACCTCTTGATGATCGTGAGCGGCCACGCCCAGAACCTCTTGCTTCGATTGACCGGAGCAAAGGATGTGCGCGCCGTGCAGGCAATTGAAATGGCTGCAACGCGCGGCGAGAACCTGACGCGGCAATTATTGTCCTTCGCGCGCACCTTGCCGCTCGATCCGACCGTGATCAGCCTTGCCGAAGTCGTGCATAACCTTCGCGACGTTCTTTCCGGTTCGATGCACGTCAATATTCAATTCGCGATCGAGGTTCCAGGCACGACGTGGCCGGTCCGCGTCGACAAATCGGAGCTGGAGCTGGCGCTGGTCAATCTTGTCGTCAATGCGCGCGACGCCATGCCAGACCGCGGACACTTGTCGATTTCGGCCGCAAACGTCCGACTAAATGAAGGCGACACTCCCGAGGGCGTCAGCGGCGACGCCGTCGCGCTGATCGTCGCCGACAACGGTTGCGGCATCGCCCCGGAGCTTCTGCCCAGGGTGGTCGAACCGTTCTTCACGACCAAGAGCGTTGACAAGGGGACCGGACTCGGTTTGTCGCAGGTCTATGGCTTCGCCCGTCGATCGGGTGGAACCATGCTGATCGCCAGCGAGCCGGGACGCGGCACGAAAGTGACCATCTATTTGCCGCGGAGTCACGCCGCGGTGGCGGCCGCCTCGCCGGAGGAGTCCGTCCCGCGTCCAGCAGTGGGTCGGCAAACCGTCCTCGTGGTGGAAGACAATTCCGACGTCAGTGATGTGGCCGTGTCGCTGCTTGAGGAGCTTGGCTATCAAACAATAGCCGTCGATTCGGCGACGGCGGCGCTTAAGGTCCTTGCCTCGAAGCGAGACATCAACCTCGTCTTCAGCGATGTGGTGTTGCCGGGCCAGACCGATGGTTTGGCGCTCGCGCGCATGGTCACCGAGCGCTATCCGCAAGTCCCGGTCGTTTTGACAACCGGCTACACAAAGGTCTTTGACGCCGATCCTGAATTCCCGGTCCTGCGCAAGCCCTACCAGATCGCAGCGCTCGGCCGCGTGATCCACGAAGCGCTCCATCCCGCAATGGCAAGTGGACCGGCGCTGTCAAGTTGACGGCTTGGCCCTCGCTCGCCTCTCGCCGCCGATCGGGTCAGGAATTAACGTCCTGGTTTGTCAAGGCGCGGTGTCATTGCCGTAAGCGGAGAGCTGAAGACTAAAATTCCATTATCTTTCTTATGTTGTTACCGGCAAGCGCCGCGCGCGTGGATTCGTCGAAGGTCGCAACGGAAGAGATGTGGCCGATCGGATCATATTCCATCATGTCATAGGGATAGTCGCTGCCCATGATCACATGGTCCGCACCGTGCAGGCGCACCAGAGTTTCAAGCTGCAGCGGCGTAAACACGACGGTATCCACATAGATCTGCTTGAAGTAGCTGGTCGGCGGCTTCGGCAGATCCGCTCGGCAATCGGAGCGCGCCCCCCAACCGTGGTCGATGCGACCCCAATAGGCGCCGAGATAGCCGCCGCCGTGCATGGCAAGAAGCCTCAGCCGCGGATGACGGTCCAATATGCCGTCGAAGATCAGATAGTGCAGCGCCAGCGTGGTCTCGAACGGATTGCCGATGACGTTGTTGAAGTAGAAGCGCGACAACCGCCGACCTTCGGTGAAGCCGTTGGGATGTATGATCACCAGCATGCCGAGTTCCTCGGCGCTTTTCCAGAACTGCGCGAAAGCCGGATCCGACAATTCGCGGCCGGCAACGTTTGTCAGAATTTCGACCGCCTTGAAGCCGAGTCTTTTCCGGCAACGCTCCAGTTCTTTCGCTGCCTCCGCGCCGTCCTGCATCGGCACAGTGCCGGCGGGAATAAAGCGATCCTTGTGGCGGGAGACGAACTCCGCGATGCCGTCATTGACCATTTGCGTCGCCGGGACCGCATATTCAAGCGCCACCGTGTGATAACACTGCGGCGGTGGCGGCATGACGAGCTGGATGTCGACACCCATCCGGTCCATGTCGGCAAAACGCGCCTGATAACCGGTGACTTGCTCGCGGATGTCGGCTTCCTGCTTGGCATTCAGCTCCCTGGTTTCAGGAGAAGCAAAATTTGCCAGCGGAATGGTCGAAATATCGAGATGCGGCTTGACGAATTCGGCCGCGCGCGGCACGGCAACATGCGTATGGCAGTCGACAGTGACGGCGCCCGCGATGGCTTTACGTACTCCGTGTTTGCGTGCCGCAGTGTCGGCATATTTATTCCAGACGCCCATTCTCACCCGCCTTGCATTGTTTCCACCACAATCGTCGACGGCGTAACATGCGAGTTTCAGCTTTTCAATGCGATCACGTTCCCAAAGCGGATGTGAACGCACATTGGAGAAAGACGGCCGGTCAAGGGGCGTCGCACAATACCAATGCGCTTCCGGCTGCGTCTAAAATGCCGTATCTCTGAGTGCGGACATTGCGCCGGCGCGCGTCGATCAGTCATTCTTGCCACAACGCCACGCAATGTCGACGGTACGTTCTCTGTCGCTTCGTGCGTTTTGAATCGGCAATCGCTCCGATAACGGCAAGACGGTGGAAGGAAGAGGAATGAACAACTTTGCGCGTGGGCCATTTCATGTCGGCTATGAAAGACGGATCGATCTCGACCTGTTGCGCAAAAAGCGCGTCGCGAAGGCCGACGAGCAGCGCAAAGGAGCCGGACTGGACGCGTTGCTGGTATGGAAAGACGAGAATTGCCGCTATTTGACCGATCTGCGTCCGCAATTGATTGCTGGCAAGACAACGGCGCTCAATGGTGC
>JASHQI010000103.1 GCA_030037645.1 Xanthobacteraceae bacterium | reverse complement strand
CAGCAGCACGGTGCGCCCATCCGGGAATTCGAGCGCATCATGATGCGCGGCCATCTTGTCCTTGTTGACCTGTCGAAAGATGGCAGTCTGGAAATTGACCGTCTTTGCCTTCCAGCCAAGCAACCCGGCCGGCAGGCAAGCAACGTCGCTGGTGAATGCCAGCTCTGTTCCAGGAAGCAGACAGACCGCCAGACCGGGGTCATCCGAAGCCGCGAAGCCTCGTGTTCCCGTCCCGAAGTCACGCGTCACGAGTTTGTCGCCGACCTCTGCCGGTCTTGACCGCACGCTTTGAAGGCTAAAGTCACACATTGGCGACTCCTTTCTTCCCGGTCTCATCGTACCGGGGCTTGCCATGGCAGCCCCCAACCTTTGCAACAACGTGCTCACGCAAGAATGGTGCCGGCTCATAATCCAATAATGACATTTCAGCGCAGGAGGGGCGGCGACCGCCGCCAACGGCTTGTGGCCGCTGTGTCCCGGGCATTCCCGCGCCATGGCCGCCGATGTCGTATTCTTGCCGGCAGGACCGCAGGTTGCTGCTGGAGCGGGCAGACCGTGCGCCGGCATGCCTTCAAGGCAGGCAAATGCGGCGTCGCCGCTGCCGCCGTCACTTGACTGTGATGCCACCGACCATCCCGGCCCAGTCGTGGTCGGCGCATCGCAGATCATACGTTCCGGGGCGGCGCGGAGTGAGATAGATGTCCTTTACGTCACCGGGCTGCATCAGAATCTCGCTGCGCTCGCGGTTGAAGTAGCCGGGATTATCGATATCGGCGGTGGCAAAAAATGTCGGTGCCGTGAATTCGTGCGTTTCCTTGCCGTGATTCTCCAGATGCAGCCGGTAACGAACATCGTGTTCGAAGGTTAAATGATCCGGGATGAAACGGTAATCGACCATGACGACATCGACTTCCGGCGGCTTTGCACAGGAGCCAAGCGCGGCGGCAAAAAGCGCGGCAAGCACGCATGCAGCGGCCCGCGACCGACCCATCGCGGCAATTCCGGGTGTTTCGGTGTTGCGATCCGGCACGTCAATCTGAGCGACGAGCGCCTCCCCCTGACGCAGGCGCGCCGTGCGGCATGCTTTCAGGACAACAATGAATTTGGGCGGGTGGCATCCCCCCATGATCTCGATTTTAGCATATCTCAGTGCGCCGTGGCCGTACCCCCCCGAATCTGCACCCGCCGGACCATGATCAGGACGATGGGTATCAGCACCGCGGCGACGACGGCGCAAAGGTGGAAAACGTCGATATAGGCCAACAGCGACGCCTGTCTGCCGATGAGCTGGCCAAGATATGCGATTGCCGCATCGTGCGCATTGGCGGCCGAGTCGCCATGGTGCATGAAATACTGGGTCATTTGATGCAGGGTGGACTGGAAAACCTGGGACGATGGGATCGTATTCTCGGCCAGCCGCGACTGGTGAAATTGGGTGCGCTGCGTGAGTTCGACATTGGCCAGCGAGATCCCCACGCTTCCCCCCAGGTTGCGGGCGACGTTCATCAGCGCCGAGCCCTGGTTCGTCTTGTCGGGCGGCAGGCCATCGTAGGCCACCGTGTTGATCGGGATGAACAGGAACGGCAATCCAAGCGTCTGATAGGTGCGTATCAACGCGAAATAACCGAAGGTCGCGTTGGGAGTAAGCGACGTCGAATACCACATCGACAGCATGATCCCGACCAGTCCCAGCACGATCAGGTATTTCGGCTGAATACGACCGCTGACCTGACCGGCAATCGGCATCACCAGCAACATGGCGAGGCCGCCGGGCATCATGGCGAGACCCGATAGCTCGGCGGTGTAGAGGAACCCGGTCTGCAAAAGCTGCGGCATGATCTGGGTTGATCCGAACAGGATCGCGCCGATCGTCAGCATCACCGCAAACGACATCCCGAATTGGCGGCGGAAAAGAAGCCGAACTTCGATCACTGGCTCTTCTTGATTGAACTCCCAGGGTATGAACAACAGGAACGTGATTGCGGCGATCACCGCGAAGATGACGATGGTTGTCGACCTGAACCAGTCGTCGATCTGGCCTCTGTCCAGCACGACTTCGAGGCAACCAAGCGTCGCGGCGATCAGTGCGAAACCGACCCAATCGACCTTCAGTCCGCCGGCGAAACGCTCGCGACGTTCGCGTTGCAGCACCTCGGGCTCATCCACCAACCAGTGCACAAGAGCGAGTGAAATGATGCCGATCGGCACATTGATGAAAAAGATCCAGTGCCACGAGAAATTATCGGTGATCCAACCGCCCAATGTCGGCCCGACCGTGGGCGCAACGATGACCGCGATGCCATAGAGGGCAAAGGCTTGACCGCGCTTTTCCGGCGGGAACGTATCGGCGAGTATGGCTTGCTCGCTGGTCGGCATGCCGCCGCCGCCAAGTCCCTGGAGGATTCGGAAGAAGATCAGCAAACTGAGGCTCGGCGCCAGCCCGCACAACAGCGAGCTTACGGTGAATACCGCAACGCAAAGCATGTAGAAACGCTTGCGGCCGATCACGTTCGACAGCCAGCCGCTCGCCGGCAGGATCACCGCATTGGCGATGAGATAGGTCGAAATAACCCAGGTGCTCTCATCGATGCTGGCGCTGAGGCTGCCGGCGATATAACGCAGCGACACGTTGGCGATCGCGGTATCGAGCACGACCATGAACGTGGCGAGCGAGACAACGACTGCGACGAGCCACGGGTTGCGATCGCCCGCGGCCGAGCGACTCGCGCTCCAACCGCCGGCTCGAGCTTGCTCGCTCATCGCACCTTCACTGTCGGAACAACCGACATGCCGGGACCAAGCAGGACGTCGGGCGGCTTGTTGAACACAATCTTGACCGGCACGCGCTGCACGATCTTGACGTAATTGCCGGTCGCATTCTCGGCTGGAAGCACGCTGAACGCGGTGCCGCTGCCGGCCTGGATGCTGGCGACGTGGCCTTCGAATTTGCGGCCGGGATAGGCATCAATTTCGATGGAGACGGGCTCTCCCGGCCGCATCGTTTCGAGTTGCGTCTCCTTGAAATTGGCCGTCACCCACACCTCGCGCGGCACGAACATCATCAGCGCCTGTCCAACCGCGGCCCAGCCGCCTTTGGCGGCGGTAAGCTGCGTGACGCGACCGTCCACCGGCGCGGTAATCACGGTGCGCGACAGATTGGTTTCGGCCTGCTCCTCGGTGGCTTGCGCCTGCTCAAGCTGGGCCGCGGCCAGCTCTCGCTGCGCATCGAGCACGGCATTTTGCTTTTCCGCAGCCGTGGCATTGGCCTGGGCCGCGGCGAGCGCGGCCTGGCTTTGCAGAAGACTGGAGCTGTATTGCTGGGCTTGTTCCTGTGTCGCCGAGCCTTGCCTGGCGAGGAGTTGATAGCGATCGGCTTGCTGTTGCGCGAAGGTGAGCGCCGCCTGCGCCTGCGTGACCTGCTTGTCGGCTTGGTCGATCCGCGCCTGCTGCGCGACAAGTTGCGCGCTGAGATTGGCGATGCCGGCCTGCGCCTGCGCCACTTGGGCTTTTGCTTGATCGAGCTGTGCCTTGTAGTCGCGGTCGTCCAAGCGAACCAGCACGGTGCTGGCGTCCACCGACTGGTTGTCGGTCACCGGAACATCGACAATGGCTGCGGCAACTTGCGCGCTGATCTGCACGGTGCGCGCATCGATAAAGGCGTCATCGGTCGTTTCGTATTTCTGGGCGTTAAGCCACCACAACACCAGCGCTATAATGGCGATGATGGCGGCAATGGCGATGGCCAGCGCCAGGACGCGATGCTCGCGCATCGTGTTGCGCCACGATCTTGCCTTCTGCATCGCGCCGTCAGCGCTCCTTGCTTCCCGACGGGGGGCAGATTCGGTGCGACGCTCGTCCTCGACGCGCTGGTCCATATGCGCCTAAACGTATGACGCGCCAATGTGTTTCCGCTGAAGCCCGCGTCGGCTGCAAACGGCCAATGCAACTCGTTCTTGGCTTTGATTTAGCCGGTAACGGCGGTGGAAACCAGTCACGAAGCAGGGCGGGGGCCCAACGCCGCGGCGATGCTTTGCCCGAAGCGGTCTAGCGCGTCAGCCTCGACATCGCTGACCGCCCAGAAGTCGAGACCTTGTTCCGACCAATAACGAACATTGTAGCCCTGGATGGTTTCGGTCCTGGCATCGGCGTGCGCGGCGCCCAATCGGCGGGCGACAAACAGATTGATGATGTGTTTGTCGTGTCGATACACAATCGCCGCCGCCGGCTCGCCATCGATATAATCGAGCCGTCCGCCGAGCAGCGTAAAGCCTTGCGCCGTGAGATCGATGACCGGCGGCGCGACGTCGAGCTTGCCGTCAAACCACGGCTTGACCGTGTGCTGATCGCTTGTTTCGACGTCCATCAAGTGCCCGGGCTGCAGCGAGCGGATGTGCGCCGACACGACTTCGCCGGCGATCGTCTGCTCGTGATCGTTGCGAAAAACGGTAACGACGAGGCTTGCGGCGATCGCCGCGGAAAGCGCGGTGCCGGCGGCAAAACCGCCGAAGAACATGCGGCGCGAAAGCTGAAAGAACTTTCTTGGGGCGGCGACGCGCGTCGAAGGCGACGGCAGCGACGCTTCGATGCGGCTGCGAAGACGCGCCGGCGCGGGCTGTTTCAGGTCGGCTTTCGCCATTGCCGCACGCATGGCGCGGAAGGCCTCAAGCTTGCCGGCGCAAGCACTGCAAACCGCCACATGCGCTTCGACGTCGCGGCTGTGACCGGCATCGAGCTCGCCGTCGATGAGCGCGTGCAGCAAAATTTCTGATTCCGCGCAATTCATGGCGTCGATCCTTGCGCGACGTTCCATGCCGCGCGCAGCATGGTTCGTGCGCGGGCAAGCCGCGACATCACCGTCCCTACTGGCACGCCGGCGACTGCGGCGATTTCGTGATACGACAAATCGTTGACCTCGCGCAAAACGACGATCTCACGGAACGGCTGCGGGAGTTCGTCAATAAGCCGGCGAATCGTGGCGTCGTCCTGTTGGCGTAGCAGCACCGCTTCCGGCGACGCCTGCGGCTCCTGCCACATCGGCAGCTCTTCCGTCGTTGCCCCAGCCTCGTCGCGCTCAAGCGGCGCCTCCTGTTTTCCGCGGCGCGCGAACTCGGCGTTGCAGACATTCCGCAAAATAGCCAGCAACCACGGTTTCATTGCCGGGCCACGGTAGCCGTCGAAATGATGCAACGCTCTCAGATAGCATTCTTGTACCGCGTCTTCGGCATCCGCCGTGTTGCGCATAAGGTGGCGCGCGAACGTAAAGACGTCGTCGATATGGGGCAGCGCGGCGTTGCGAAAGCGCCGCGCTCGGTCATGCTCATCATGAGCATCGCCTGTCATCGTGTCGCGCTCGGCCGTCCAAGATGCCGTCGCCATCGCCCCAGCGCTTCTCGCGGGTCGGGCTGGCGGAGGAGCGGGCAGCCGATCAAGCATTACTGCGTCGCGTTGCTGCCAGTCGCGGCTTCTACCACGATTGTGCCGGTCATGTGCGGATGAACGTAGCAGAAGTATTGGTAGGTGCCCGGCGTGGTAAACGTGAACGAATAGTTGTCGTCCGTGTCGAGAGCTTTTGATCTCGCAAATGCATTGTTCGCCGAGGCGATGCCGTGCGGGATGTCGTCCTTGTTGGTCCAGGTGACCGTCGTACCGGCCTTTACCCTCAGCGTTTGCGGCGTGAAAGTGAAGTTGTCGATCGAGATGGCGCCGGCGGGACCCTGGGCTCGCGCGAGAACTATGCCTCCCGCCAGCCCCGTGCCGACGACGGCGCCGAGCATCGCCGCTGCCATCGCGCTGCGCATCATAGCGCCCTCCTTAGCCTTGCAACGGCGTGTCGATAATGGCGAGACGCTGCTCGTTCTGTTTGAACGTGACGTTGGCGATGCCGAGCATGCCGCGCAGCTTGTCGTCGGGGACTTTCATCGGTCCGGGGGAGGGCGCAGTGCCGGGGGCCGGCTGCGGGAACGCCGTCGAGCGGGCGGTATGGAAGGTCAGGTTGCCTTCGACCTTCTGCATCACTTGATGGATATGGCCGTTAAGCACCGTCACCGAGCCGAACCGCTTGAGATAAGACAGCGCCTGGGCGCCATCGTCGGTACCCCAGCCCCAATCCGGATAGACGGTCCAAAGCGGAATGTGGGCGAACACCACAATGGGCGTCGAGGCCGAACGGCCTTTGACGTCGTTTTCCAACCATTCGAGCTGGTCGTTGCCAAGATTGCCGAGGCCGCCGGCTTTGAGATTGACGACGTTGACGAGCCCAATGAAGTGCACGCCGTTGGCATCAAAGCTGTACCAGCCGGCGCCCATTGTGCCGCGGCCGTAGCGTTCGCGGTAGAATTTCAGGTCCGGATCGAGGAAGTCGTGCTCGCCCGGAACGTAATGAACATCGAGCCGCGACTGCCCGATGATCCGATCGGCGTCGTCGAACTGCGATGGCAACGACAGGTGGCTGATGTCGCCGGTATGAATCATGAAGGCGGGCTTCTTTGGCAGCGCGCCGACTTTGGCGATGGCCTCTTGCAGCGTGCCGAGCGCATTCGGATTTGCAGCCTTGTCGAAGCCGACGTGGCTATCGCTGATCTGCACGAATGTGAGCGGTTGCGCTTGCTGCGCCACGGCCTCGTCGATGATGCCCAGCGCGTGGGGAACGCCGCCGGAAATGGTCCAGAGCACGCCGGTGCCGACCCACGTCATGCATTCGAGGACTTTGCGCCGGCTGACGCCGTCGTCGCGATCACATGTGCTCATTGCTTGTCTCCCATGCAGCCAAAGCGTGAGAAGCCAATGCGGCTTCCGGGAGCAAGATCGGGCCTGGGCGACGTTTATTCCCGGCCCTGCGCATTTTTGTTTTTTTCCTGGGCGGGTCACTGCGTCCACTGCTATATCGTGCTGTGAGGCACTCAACCCCGCCGAGTGCTGCCGCAACGCGAAATAGATGCTGCAATCATCATCATTGCCGTCGGTGGAGACGCGAAGGTCGTGGATCGTCGCCACCGTCGCGCTCGTGGTCATGGCGGTTGCGTTCGGCGCGCCGTGGATTGCGGTGGTGTCGCTGAAAAATATTGCCGCCGAGGTAAACGGCGAACGTTCAATCCCGGCGTTTGCCAGCGCTCTGATGTGGATCGGATCCGGAATTGGCGGCATTCTGATGGGCCGCATCGCCGAGAGATTCGGCGTGCGCTCGACAGTGCTTTGCGGCTCTATGATGATCGCCATCGGGTTGGCGTTGTCGACGTTCGGCCCGTCCGTACCGCTTTATGTCGGGCACGGCCTGTTCATCGGTTTGATCGGCATCGGCGGCATCAACGCGCCGCTCTATGTCTACGTGAGCCGTTGGTTCGATCGCCGGCGCGGCTCGGCATTGGCGCTGATTTCGAGCGGCGCGTACCTTGCAGGCGCTGTCTGGCCGCCGATTTTCGAGAGCGTTGTCGCGCGCGTCGGCTGGCGGGATACGATGCTGTACTTCGCGGTTTTGGAGCTTCTTGTGATTGTGCCCGCCGCCGCAATCGTATTGCGGCCGCCACCCAGCCTGCCGCGCCACGCGACGTTGCCCGATACCGTGCACGTAAGCAAAACCGTCATGGGTTGGCCGCCTAATGTTGTTTTTGGACTCCAGATGTGTGCGATCTTCACATGCTGTGTGCCGATGTCGATGCCGCAAGGTCACCTCGTGGCGTTCTGCAGCGATCTCGGCATCAGCCCCGCGCATGGCGCGGCCATGGTCTCGGTTCTGCTCGGCACCGCATTCTTCAGCCGGCAGATGTGGGGTGCAATCTCCGACCGGATCGGCGGCTTGTACACCATGTTGGTGGGGTCGGCTTGTCAGGCCGCCGGCATGGCGGCGTTCCTGCTGACGCAGAATGAGGTCGGGCTGTTTACGGTCGCCGGCGCGTTCGGATTCGGCTTCAGCGGCCTTGTTCCGGCCAACGTGCTGGCGTCGCGCGAATTGTTTCCGAGCAGCGAGGCTCATTGGCGCATGCCGACGCTGCTATTGTGCAGCGGCTGGGGCATGGCGACGGGCGGCTGGCTCGCCGGAGTGCTTTACGATCATTTCGGCTTTTACGCCCCCGCCTTCGCTGCGGGGCTCGGCGTCAATCTCATAAATTTCATGATCATCAGCACGCTGGCGTTCCGCCGCAGCAAGACGACAGCCGTCATTGCCGCAATCTAACGGGCGAAAACAGCCGCACGGGAGATCGGCCGATACCTTTTCTGCTGCTCGGCCATGCGATGCGGTCGTGCAGCGCAGAAATTCTCGACCGCGGTGACGACGGCCGCGCTGATTGATGCGCGCCGCTCGGGACTGGCGAGCTGCAACTCTTCCTGGCGATCGACGATCGATCCGGCTTCGAGCAGCACCGCCGGCATATGAGTTTCATACAGCACGACCAACGCGTCGTATCTATAAACGCCGGCGCCGGTGTCGATCAACTCGCGTCGGTGGCGTCCCATCACGGAGAGCGTGTAATGAGGCGTGTATCCCAATCCGCGCGCTTGCAGCGCCTCACCCAAAAGTTTGCCGAACAGCAGGCTGCCGGCACGGTCGGCATTATTATAGGAAACGAAAATAGCGTAACCCGGAAACTGATCGTTGAAGTGGTTTTGCCGTCCATCGTATTGCCATGTCTTGAGCAAATTGTCCGGGACCGAATCGTGGTGGATGGCGATGAACAGATCGGCCCGTAACCTGTTGGCGCGGGCCGCCCGCTCGAACAATCCGAGCGGCGGCGGCTCGTTGGTCAGTTGCAGAACGGTATTGTCGAAGCCGGCATCGATCAGCGCCTGGTCGATGTCCTGCGCGAGGTGAAGATTGAATTCATACTCCGGCACGCCCCGCGCGCTGAACGCCCCGGGCACGGCAATGGTGTGTCCGACATCGATGAACACGCGAAAGGTCGAACGCTGACAAGTTGCGGCCGACGGCGTCGACGGCAGCCGAACGCGTTCCTCGCCCCGCGCGGAGGGCGCGTTGGCGCTCGCGACTGCGATCGAGAGCGCGATTAGCACGGCGGTTCCCGCGCGCCACAGTGCGATCATTCTACGCGGCCTAGCTGCGTGATTAATGTCATGATTTCCCTTGCCGGTGGGCAGGCCGTGGGGCAGATTCGACGCAACAACTTGCATTGGGCCGGCAAGCCGCCGGAAATACGTAACAGGGAGGTTCGAATGAAGCGAGCATTGTATTGTGGCGTGGCGGCGGTCGCGATCGCCGTATTTTTAGCTGCAGCACCGGCGCGATTGAACGCGCAGACTGTCCCCATTAAGCGCGACGACATCGGCGGCGTCGTGAAAGGGCCCCACGGGCCGGAAGCCGGCGTCTGGGTGATCGCAGAAACTTTCGATCTGCCCACGCGCTACGCCAAGATGGTCGTCACCGATGACCAAGGCCGCTACGTCGTGCCCGACCTGCCCAAGGCGCACTACAAGGTGTGGGTGCGCGGCTACGGCTTGATCGATTCAGCCAAAGTCGATGCGTCACCCGGCCAGCACCTCAACCTGACCGCCGTTCCGGCGCCCAACGATGCGGCCGCGGCGCAGTACTATCCGTCTATTTACTGGTATTCGATGCTGAAGATTCCGGACAAGGACCAGTTCGGCGGCAAGAGCGACATTCCGCCCAAAGTGACGCAGGCGCAATGGTTGACCGCAATCAAGAACCAAGGCTGCGTCGGCTGTCATCAGCTTGGCCAACTCGCAACGCGGACCATTCCGGCTGCCTTCGGCAGCTTCAAGTCAGGTGAGGACGCCTGGGCGCGCCGCATTCAATCCGGGCAGGCCGCGCCGAACATGGTCAACATCATTGCCGGCCAGCTCGGCAGCGTCCCGCTCAAATATTTCGGCGACTGGACCGATCGCGTCGCCGCTGGCGAGTTGCCTTTCGCCAAGCCGCCGCGGCCGCAGGGCGTCGAACGCAACCTCGTGGTCACGACCTGGGATTGGAGCACCGACAAGAAGTATCTCCACGATCTGATCTCGTCCGATAAGCGCAATCCAACCGTCAATGCCTACGGCAAACTGTACGGTTCGGACGAATATTCGAGCGACCACCTGCCGGTCCTCGATCCGAAGTCTGCCAAAGTCAGTTACATCACGCCGCCGGAGGATCCGAGCGTGCCCGAGGCACTCGGCCCCGGCCATGCCGCCGCTGCGAAGCCGATGGCGGCGTCTGCCTACTGGGGCATGGAGCAAATCTGGGATACGCGGGTCAACAACCA
>JASHQI010000102.1 GCA_030037645.1 Xanthobacteraceae bacterium | reverse complement strand
GATCGTGATTTCCCCGGTCCTCCACGGCCGGATCGATCTGACGAAGGTCGGAATTGCGGCGAAGTTCTTGCGACTTTGTTTTTTGCGCATGATCTTGTCCGAAAACCGGTGACCACTTTTCGGGATCATGCGCTCGTGCTCATAACTCGGGTGCGAATCAAAAAACGCATCGCGAGAACGAGATTGCTTTTTCCCCTCCCCCGTTTGCACGGGGGAGGATAAAGTCCCGGCTTCCGCCCGACCGACATGGAGTCCCCGTCTTGCCGATGTCACCCGGTTACATCCCGTTTCATCCCAATCCGTCGAAGCCGAAATATAAGCCGCCGGCCGGCGCGGTGGATGCGCACTGCCACGTGTTCGGTCCGGAAGCCAAATTTTCCTACGCGCCGGAGCGCAAATACACCCCGTGCGACGCGCCGAAGGAAAAGCTGTTCGCGCTGCGCGATTTTCTCGGCTTCGACAAGAACGTCATCGTGCAGGCCTCGTGCCACTCCAAGGACAACCGCGCCATGATCGATGCGCTCGATGCGTCGAATGGCAAGGCCAAGGGTGTCGCCTTCGTCGGCGAGGAGGTTACGGACGACGAGCTGAAATGGATGGACAAGGCCGGCGTGCGCGGCGTGCGCTTCAATTTCCTCAAGCGGCTGGTCGACATCACGCCGCCCGACGTGCTCCACCGCATCGTCAAGCGCGTCGCTCCGCTGGGCTGGCACATCGTCATCTATTTCGAGATGCCCGATCTGCCCGAATACGAGAGTTTCTTTAGCTCGATACCGACCACTGTGGTGGTCGATCACATGGGCACGCCCGATGTGAAGAAGGGTGTCGATCACCCGGAAAACCAACGCTTCCACAGGCTGATGGACGCGCACAAAAACTTCTATGTGAAGGTGACCTGCCCGGAGCGCATGAGCCTCATCGGCCCGCCCTACGACGACGTGGCGCCGTTCGGCCGGGTGCTGGTCGAGCGTTTCCCCGATCGCGTCATCTGGGGCACTGACTGGCCCCATCCCAATATGAAGAAGGTGGCCCCCGACGACGGCATCCTGGTCGATTACATTCCCAAGATCGCCCCGACGGCCGCTTCGCAGCAGGCGCTTTTGGTCGACAATCCGATGCGGCTTTATTGGAGTTGACGCCTAAGCGTCATCCACGCCTTAGGTTTCACGGCCGCCGTGCCGAAGATGTGGATGCCCGCAACAAGTGCGGGCGTGACGGATTGGAATAGTTCAAGAAATGAGCAACCCGCTTACGTTGCCAAGCTCGCCTGCGCTATATATGTCAAATCAAACGGGAGATGCCGATGGCCCGCGAACAGCATGATTATGACGATATCCCGGGCACTTTCGTGTTCGATGCCGAACGGTCCCGGCAAGGCTACGGCATCAACATGTTCTGCATGTCGCTGATGAAGGACGGCAACCGCAAAGCCTTCAAGGCGAACGAGGCGGAGTATCTCAAGAAATTCAATTTGACACCGGAGCAGACCGACGCCGTGCTCAAGCGCGACTACAACCGCATGCTGGAGCTCGGCGGCAATATTTATTTCACGGCCAAACTCGGCGCCACGGACGGCCATTCCTTCCAGCATCTTGCCGCGGTGATGACCGGCAACACGCAGGACGGCTATGCCAAGATGATGCTCGGCGGCGGTCGCGGCATCGAGGGCAATCGCTCGCGGTCCGGCAAGAACACGCCGTCCAAGTTCTTATCGGCGGCAGCAGCGAAAAAGCCGGCCGGCGCCAAGCCGAAAGCCAAATCCAAGTCCAAATCCAAATCCAAAACAGCAAAACGCAAGACAGCAAAACGGAAGTGAAGCCGTGGCCCGAATCATCGCAGGTGTAGGTTCGTCGCACGTGCCCGCCATCGGCGCGGCGCTCGATAATGGCAAGACCGAGGAGCCGTATTGGAAGCGGGTGTTCTCGGGGTTCGAAAAATCGCAAGAATGGATGCGCGAGACCAGGCCCGACGTCGCCATCATTGTCTATAACGATCACGCCTCGGCGTTCTCGGTCGAGATGATCCCGACGTTCGCGCTCGGTTGCGCCGCGGAGTTTCCGCCGGCCGACGAAGGCTGGGGCCCGCGGCCGGTGCCGGTGGTGCAGGGCTATCCGGCGCTCGCCTCGCATATCGCGCAGTCCGTGATCCTCGACGAATTCGATCTCACCATCTGCAACAAGATGGAAGTCGATCACGGCATGACCGTGCCGATGAATCTGTTGTTCGGCAAGGTCGACAAGAATTCGCACTGGCCTTGCCCGGTCATTCCGCTCGCCGTCAATGTCGTGATGTATCCGCCGCCGACCGGCCATCGCTGCTACATGCTGGGGCGGGCGATCCGCAAGGCGGTGCAATCCTATCCGGAAGATCTCAGGGTGGTGATCTTCGGCACCGGCGGACTGTCGCATCAGATTTCCGGTCCGCGCGCCGGCCTGATCAACAGCAAATGGGACAAGAACTTCCTCGACAATCTGTCGAAGGACCCGCAGAAGCTCGCCAAGATTCCCCACATCGACTATATGCGCGAGGCCGGCGCCGAGGGTATCGAGATGGTGATGTGGCTGATCATGCGCGGCGCGCTCGATGACAAGGTGGACGAGGTCTACCGCTTCTACACCGTGCCGGCGTCGAACACCGCCGTCGGACACATCATCCTCGAGAATCGCAAGCGCGGCGTCAAAACCGCGACCAAACACAAGCGCGCGGCTGTGCGGGCGAAAGTTGATCGCATTCGCGGCTAGCGCGTCATTGCGAGGAGCAAAGCGACGAAGCAATCCAAAACCGCCGCGCTTGGCTGGATTGCTTCGCTTTGCTCGCAATGACGAAACAATAACCGGGCACTGGGCAAGACCATTAAGAGGCCATCATGAAAATATGCGTCGCCGGGCAGGGGGCATTCGGTCAAAAGCATCTGGATGCGCTTAAGCGCATCCCCGAGGTCGAAGTCACTTCGCTTGTCGGCGGCAACCAGGATTCCACGGCCCAGGTCGCGAAGAAATACGGCATTCCGCATTACACCGGCGAACTGTCCGAGGGCATCAAGCGCGCCGACGCTGTGATTCTGACCACGCCGACCAAGATGCATTTCCGCCAGGGCGAGCAGGTCATGCGCGCCGGCAAGCATGTGCTGGTCGAGATTCCCATCACCGATTCGGTCGAGGACGCCGAGGGCTTGGTGCGCATCGCCAAAGAGACCGGCGTCACCGCCATGGCCGGCCATGTGCGGCGCTTCAATCCGAGTCACCAATACGTCCACAAGAAAATCCAGAAGGGCGAGCTGAAAATCCAGCAGATGGACGTGCAGACTTATTTCTTCCGCAGAAAGAACATCAACGCGGCCGGCAATCCGCGTAGCTGGACCGATCATCTGCTCTGGCATCACGCCGCCCACACCATCGATCTGTTCGCCTATCAAGTCGGCGAGAACATTTCCGACTGCTACGCCGTGCAGGGCCCGATCCATCGCGAGCTCAATATCGCCATGGACATGGGCATCGTGGCGAGAACGCCGTCCGGCGCGGTGCTCACCCTGTCCCTGTCGTTCAACAACGACGGCCCGCTCGGCTCGTTCTTCCGCTACATCTGCGACAACGGCACCTTCAAGGCGTTCTACGATGATCTGTCCGACGGCAAGGACAACAAGATCGACGTCTCCAAGGTCGACGTGTCGATGGACGGCATCGAGCTGGAGGACCGCGAATTCCTCTCAGCGATCAAGGAAAAACGCGAACCCAACGCCAGCTTGCGGCAAGTGCTGCCCTGCATGCACGTGCTCGGTAAGCTGGAAAAGATCGTCGACCCGCAGCGCAAGGCGCACGCGTGACCTTTTTCGCCTACGCGAAGGATCGTCATTGCGAGCGAAGCGAAGTAATCCAGTGCATGAGGTAATGTCTCGATTGCTTCGTCGCTGCGCTCCTCGCAATGACGACATTCACTCCACAATACCGATGAGCTTCGCCAGTCGGTCCGGATCGGCGGACAGTGGTCCGGACTCGCCGTCATAGACGATGCATCCCTTGTCGAGGATCACGGTGCGCGGTGAGAACGTCAGCGCCACGCGGCTGTTCTGTTCGACGAGAACGATCGACAGCGCGCTTTCGGCGCGCAACGTGGCGAGCACGGTCGTCAGCGCCTCGACCAGGACCGGCGCCAAGCCTTCGGTCGGCTCGTCCATGAGCAGGATGCTGGGATTGGTAAGCAGCGCGCGCGCAATCGACAGCATCTGCTGCTCGCCGCCGGAAAGCTGATTGCCCATATTGTCGAGCCGTTCTTCGAGCCTGGGGAACAGGTCGAACACGCGCTCAAGTGTCCACGGTCCGGGTCGCGCGGCAACATCGAGGTTTTCGCGCACCGACAGCGACGGGAAAATCTCGCGTTCCTGGGGCACGAAGCCGATGCCGGCCAGCGCGCGGCGGAAGCTCGGCATTCCGTGGAGAGGCTGTCCGTTCAGCATGACGTCGCCGGAGTGCAGCGTGGTGTGGCCCATGACTGTGGCCAAAAGCGTGGTTTTTCCCACGCCATTGCGACCGATCACGCTGATGCACTCGCCCGGCGCCAGCACGAGATTAATGCCCTCGATCACCATGGTCTCGCCATAACCCGCCGAAACCCCTCGCAGCTCGAGCTTGCTAGCCATGATCAGCCCTTTGCACGGCCTGACCAAGATAGACCTCGCGGATTTGCGGATTGGCCTCGATCTCGCGCGGCGTGCCTTCGGCGAACACCGCGCCGCTCACCATCACGGTGACGCGTTCGGCGAAGCGAAACACCACGTCCATGTCGTGTTCGATGATGAGCACGGCGATGTCATTGGGCAGCCGTTCGATGGCGTCGAGGATGATGTGGCTTTCGGCGCTCGGCACGCCCGCGGCAGGTTCGTCGAGCAACAGCACTTCGGGCTTCAATCCGAGCGCGATGGCGAGTTCAACCAGGCGCTGACGGCCATAGGGCAGCTCGGACACGCGATAATGCGCGGTCTCGGCGAGCTTCAGCGTGTGCAACAGGTGCATCGATTCGTCGATGATGTCTGTGCGTCTGCCGGCTGGATAGAACATCGATGCCGCTGCCCCGGCACGCTCGGCGACCGAGATGCAGATGTTTTCCAGGACCGATAGACCGCGGAACAGCCGGTTGATCTGGAACGTGCGCGCGATGCCGAGCTTGACGCGTTCGGCCTGCGTCGTGCCGGTGATGTCGCGGCCCTCAAGCAGCACGCGGCCGTGCGACGGCGACAACACGCCGGTGAGCAGATTGATGAATGTGGTCTTGCCGGCGCCGTTGGGGCCGATCAGGGCATGGCGCGCGCCGGCGTCGAGCTTGAAGTTGACCGCTTGCACGGCCTTGAGCGCGCCGAAGTTGCGGCTGAGCGCCCGGGTCTCCAAGCGCGTCTCGCTCATGGCTTCACGCGCCGGACGCGGTAGCGCCGCCACAGCATTTCGCCAAGGCCCAGAATCCCGTTGCGCGCGAACAATGAGATCACCACCAGCAACAGCCCGAGGCCGAGCTGCCACGCGGTCGGATAGATCTGAGCCAGAAAATGCTCCAGCGCCAGGTAAGCGACGGCGCCGATGAACGCGCCGTAGAGCCGCCCGTAGCCGCCGAGAATAAGGACGATCAGCACGGTCGCGGCGCGGTCGAGGCCGAGCGCGCTGAGGTTGACATAGGCGTTGGTCTGCGCCCACAGGCCGCCCGCGATGCCGGCGATCGCCGCCGAGATGGTGTAGCAGATCATGAGTCGGCGCCGCACCGGCGATCCGATCGCATGCATCCGCAGCACGTTTTCGCGGATGCCGGTGAGGCTTTGGCCGAACGGCGAATAAACCAGCGTGCGCACGAAGACAAAGCAGACGAAGAGAACGCCGAGTGCGAACAGATATTGGGTGTCGGCATAAAGCGGATTGAATTCGAACACGCCGAACACCGGTGCAATGGGCAAACTCGGCAGGCCATCGAAGCCTCCCGTATAGGCGTGCGCCATGTTGGCCGCCTGCTCGAGGAGGGCCATCGTGCACAATGTCAGCATCAGGAGCGTGAGCCCCTTGGCGCGCAACAAGACGAGCCCGGACAAAAAACCGATCAGGCCCGCCACCAGGGCGGCGAGCAGCAGGCTAGTGATCGGTTCGGTCCAGATATTGTAGGTGGCGAGCATTCCGACGGTGTAGGCGCCGGCGCCGAAGAATGCCGCATGGCCGAGCGTGATGATGCCGGCATAGCCCAGCGCCAAATCCAGCGACAGCGCAAACAATATCGTGACAAGAAGATCGCAACCAAAGCCCAGGTAGGCCGGAAAGGCAAAATAAAACACCATGCCGGCGATCCAGGGCAGTGCTTCCCACCAGCGCAGGCGATGCCGCCGCATCAGCGCTTGCGCCGCCGGACTTCCGCCTCCCGCGGCGGCGGACGCCCCACCGGCCGGAGAGGCTGCGACGCTCACAGTTCTTTCCTTCCAAACAGTCCTTGCGGCCGCGCCAGCAGGATCAGGATGGTGAGCGCGTAGATGAACAGGGTGCCGCCCTTGGGCAAATAGAGCGTGAGCACGAAATTGAGCACGCCGAGAATGAGAGCGGCGTAATAGACGCCGATCACGCTGCCCAGGCCGCCGACCGAAACCGCGATGAGGAAATACACCAAGTATTCGAGCGGGTATTGCGGATCCAGCCCCAAAAACTCGGCGCCGAGTCCGCCGCCGATTGCCGCGATGCCGCTGCCGAAGGCGAACGTAATCGTGAACAGTCGGTCGACATCGATGCCCAGCGATTCCGCCATCCGTCGGTTGTCGACCGTGGCGCGAATCTGGCCGCCGATGCGCGTACGCTCGAAAGTGACCCAAATGCCGAGCGCAATGAGAAATCCGATCACGATCAGGAAGACGCTGTAAGTACGATAGCGAATGAAGCCAAGATTAAGCTGGCCGCTCAGCGCCGCTGGTAACTGCAAGGTCTGGTGTTCTGGCCCGACCACAATGGTGGTGCCGGCGATGAAGATGAAGATCAGCCCGATCGTGAACAGCACCTGATCGAGTTCGCCCGCGCGATAGAGCCGCCGATAGAGGAAGCGTTCGAGCAATACGCTGAGCGCGGCAGTGCCGAAAAAGCCCAGCGCCAGCGCGGCAGGAAAGCCGTAATGCGCGCGGTTCATCGCCAGCACGATGAGGTAACCGCCGAACATGGCAAAGGCGCCATGGGCGAGGTTGATGAACCCCATCAGTCCCATGGTAATCGAAAGGCCAACCGAGACGATGAACAGCACGGTTCCGGCGGCCAGGCCGCCCAATATGATACTGGCGAAATCAGCGGCGAAATTCACCGGCACTCCCGCGGGCGAATGGCGAGCAGCGAGCGGCGAATAGGGCGCCTCTCCCTATTCGCTACTCTGCCATTTCGCTGTTCGCCGTCATTTCTTCGGCGCGCAGGGGCCGATCGCCAGCTCCTTGCACTGGTCTTTCACGTTCGGGAAGGTCTTGAGCACCTTCTCATGAAGCTTGCCGTCAGCGCCCCTATACACTTGGTCGAGATACTCGTTCATGACGATGTCGCGGGTCTGCGGATCGATCATGATCGGGCCCTGCGGGCTGTTGAACTTCCAGCCGAGCAGCGATTTCACGGCGGCCGCGCCATCGTCGATCTTGCCCTTGGTGGCGTGCAAGGCGTGAACGATCGCAGCCATGCCGTCATAGGCGCCGGCCGAGGTGAAATCCGGGGTCGAATCGGCGCCGTAGGCCGCTTTCCAGGCAGCGACGAACGCCTTGTTCTGCGGGTTGTCGAGATCGGCGTTGTAATGATGCACGGTAATGAGGCCGACCGCGTTGTCGCCCATGCCCTGCAGCATGTTGTCCGGGACGATGTCGCCAGTACCGATCAGCTGCGTGCCGGCGGCTTTCATCCCCAAGGCGGCGTAGGTCTTGACCACCGCGGTCGCCTGGTCGCCGGCGGGCACGAACACGAACAGCACA
>JASHQI010000101.1 GCA_030037645.1 Xanthobacteraceae bacterium | reverse complement strand
ATATAGGCGTTGGCGACCGTCGAAGCCGTACGTTCATATTCGCGCCACTCCGGATTAACCTCATGCGACAGCGAAATGTAGACGTCGGGCGCAATCCTGCGGATGATCTCCCCGGCAGCCTTCTCGTGCACGGGATTGGCGTAAGAAAACAAGAAACACACGGCAATAGCCTCGACACCATCGGCTATAAGCCGGCGTGCTGCCGCTGCGACATCGTCCTCGTTGAGCTGCTCGATCACCTGACCCGAGAAATCGAGCCGCTCGCGTACCTCGTGGATACGATCCCGGGTCAGGAGCATCTTTGGCGCCGGGGCGAAAATGTTGAATACTTCGTCGCCGCGCCACTGTCGTCCGATCTCGTATACGTCACGAAAGCCGCGGGTGGTCATCAGGCCGACGCGCGCGCCCTTGTCTTCCAACAAAGTGTTGAGCGCCGCGGTGGAACCGTGCAGGATCAGCGAAACCGAATTTTTGCCGAATTCGGCCGCGAGGTCGCGCATAATCTCGTCTATGACGGCGACGGGACGCCTCGCATCGGACAGGTATTTTTTGATGCTGACAAGCGTGCCTTGATCTTCATCGAAGGCGGTAACGTCGGTAAAGGTGCCACCGACGTCGATTCCGATGCGCAATTTCATGCGACAACCATTTGCGATCTAATTTTCGCTCATTCCCGCGAATGCGGGAATCCCATGCGATCCCCCTTTCCGCGGGGACGAGCGGAATCCGGATTGTTGCCGCGCAGCCGCGCCGTGGCCTCGGCGTCAACGCTGAGGTCGGGGTTGAAGGCGACACCGTAATCGACTCGCGCCGCCTCGCGCGAGACATAGCCGCGCAGGACGTCTTGCCGCACGCGCTCGGGGGTGCGCGCGAGCGGATCGCCCCAACCGCCGCCGCCGGCAAATTCCATCGATAACAGATCACCCTTCTTGAGCCGCAAGCCTGCAACCTTGGACGTCAGTCGGCGTGGTTGCGCGCCATCGGGATTGAGACAAGCCGCCGATGCATGCGCCGGATTGGCGCCGAAAATTCCCGGCGAGGAGAATTTGAAACGGTCGGTGCGCAGATTGATGACGGCCTCGTCGCCGAGAATTCGCCACTGGCGTCGCACTCCGAGCCCACCGCGGAAGGTGCCGGCACCACCGGAATCCTGAGCGAGCTCGTAACGTTCGACGCGGACCGGAAACTCGGACTCGACCGCTTCGACCGGCGTATTCATCACGTTGACGACAAGCTCGTCCATGGCGCTAACGCCATCGGCATTTGGTCGCGCGCCGGTGCCGCCGCTCAGAATTTCATATTGGGAATACCATCGGCCCGTCTTCGGGTGGCGGCCGGCACTCGAGATGGAGCCGCCGGCGGCGCTTCCGGGCGCCGGCACGCGACCCGGCACGGCGCGCGCCAACGCGCGGATCGCAACCGAGGTCGTGACCTGGCTTGGACGTACATACATGTTCACCGGCGCCGGATAGCGCGGGTTGAGCAGCGAACCTTCGGCTGGATAGGACACTTGCACCGGGCGAGACAAACCATCATTCACCGGCAGGTTCGGGATGAACACCATCTTGACCAGGCACTGGATGAAGTTCTTCGACACGCAGGGCCGCAGATTGATCGGTCCGCGCGCCTGCGGATCGCTGTCGAGGATGAAATGCAGCGTATCGCCCTTGACCTCCAGCGCGGCAGAGATGCGATAGGATTTATTCAGATCGATACCGTCGTCGTCGAGATAATCGCTCTCCGGGCCGTAACGTCCGTCGGGGAGCTTTGCAATTTCCTTGCGCAGCTCACGTTCGCAAATGTCCATCCAGGCCTGCCAGCAGGCGAGCACCTTGTCAGTGCCGTATTTGGCGAACAACTCTCCCAACCGCGTCAATCCGTAAGTATTGGTATTCACCTGCGCGCTGATGTCGCCCCAGGTCACTTCCGGCGTGCGCGTGTTGGCACAGATGACCGCTTTGATCTCGGTGATCAACTCGCCGCGCCGAAGGATTTTCAACGGCGGGATCAAGAGGCCTTCCTGGAACAGATCGGTGGCATCGCCGGCATTGGTGCCCGGCACCTTGCCGCCGAGATCGGGCTTATGTGCGGTATTGCCGATATAGCCGACCATGCGCCCCTCGACGAACATCGGCGTGATGATGGTGATATCGGTCGAGTGGTTCTGGCAGGCCTGATAAGGATGATTGACGATGAATGCGTCGCCCGGCTCGGCGTCTGTAAAGCAGCGGCGGATCTCGTTTGCCTGCGCGGCCAGCGGCCCGATATGCAGCGGCTGCGGGATACCCTGTGCCACCATACGGCCTTGCGCATCGAAGATCGCGAAGGTGAAATCCTGGCTCTCCTTGATGATGGTGGAGTAGCCCGTGCGCAGCATGTTGAGGGTGAGTTCGCGCGCGATCTGCAAGGTCGACTGGTAGATGACTTCGAGCTCGATGGGGTTCATTGTAAGCCAGCAGTTAAAGATCGTGAGCGACACGATAGAGGCAAACGCCATGGCCGTGAATGAGCGATTCGATTTTTCTGGACGCAGCGTCCTCATCACCGGCGGCGGCAAAGGCATCGGCAAGGTCTATGCCGAAGAATTCGCCAGGGCCGGCGCACGCGTCGCCACGGCCGACATCGATGTTGACGCCGCCAAAGGCGTCGCCGAGACGCTGCGTGGGGCCGGACTCGAGGCGATCGGCTTTGGTGTCGATGTCGCCAGCGAAGATTCGACCAAGGCCATGGCGCAAACGGTGCTGGACCGCTACGGCGCCATCGACGTGCTGATCAACAATGCGTCGCTGATGAGCGTGTTGCCGCGCCGTTCCTGGCTCGAAATCCCGGTCGAGGAATGGGATCGTGTCATGGCGGTAAACTTGCGCGGCATGTTTCTGTGCTGTCGCGCCGCCTTCCCGGCGATGAAGGCGCAAAAGCGCGGCAAAATCGTCAACATTTCCTCGTCGCGGGTGTGGGAGGGCGCGCCAAACCGCCTGCATTACACGACGTCCAAGGCCGGCGTCATCGGCTTTACCCGCGCGCTCGCGCGCGAGGTCGGCGAATTCGGCATCACCGTCAACGCACTGACGCCTGGTATCACCCAAAGCGAGACGCAGGTTGCCTCGTCCTCGGGAAATTATCTCGCCACCCGCATCGCCGGCCGCGCCATAGAGCGGGTGCAGATGCCCGCCGATCTGGTGGGCGCCGTGATGTTCTTGTCTTCCGCGGCGAGCGATTTCATGACCGGCCAGACCATCAATGTCGACGGCGGCAAGTCGATGCATTGATCACTTGAGTCGCGCAGCCGCCTCTTGGATGAGGCTCAAGTCGGAATATTGCTTGACGTCGAAACTCGACTTGGTGAAGCCGAGATCGTGCGTCATGTCGACGTTCTTCTGCAACGCGCCGAGGTTCGGCATCAAATTGGGGTCGTGATAGACGTCGCGATGAGTGAAGGCCCAGTCGAAGATCGCCGGCGGACGTTTGACTAAATTCCCGAGGATTTGCATCGCGGCCGAGTGGTTCGCGGGATCTTCGTACCAGTGCACGATACGCAGCGTGTCCCCAAGGAAATCGACCAGGGCGGCGCGGTTGGCGTTGATGAATGGCTTGCGCGCGACCCATACGACGAAATCGCTGATCCCGAGGGCGTCTCCCGCCGTGTAGAGGTCGCGGGCAATGCCGCGCAACGCCGGATCGTAGGAGAACGGCAGAACGGCGGGAATGAGGTCGACCTTCTTCTCCGCAAGCATCGCCCGCATCGCCGGCAATGGCGCCTCGACTATCGTGTAGTCGCGATTGGGTTCGAGACCGTGCTTGTGCAGCATGGCCTTCATGGCAACGTCGACGGCGCTGCCTTCCGCATTGGTGGCGACGATTTTGCCCTTGAGATCCTCAACCTTCTTGATCGGGCTATCTTTGAGTACCATGAATTCTTGCGAATAAAAGCCGGGGACGCCGTCCTGGAATTCGTCGGAAATGATGCGCAGATCGGAAAGCCCCGCGTTTTCGATGGCAATCCCGAGCGTCGAATAGGCGAGGTTGGCGATGTCGACCTGATTGGCGGCGAGCGCCGTAACCATTGGGGGAGTGCCGACGAAGTGCTGCGGCACCAGGACGTACGATTTGCCGAAATGCCTAGCGAGGTCCTTTTTCTGCAGCCAGATCGAGGCCCAATTGCCCGGCGCCACCCAGCCTTCACTGATCTTCAAGGGATCGGCATTGGCCGCGCCGGCCACGACCACTGACAGGGCCAAGCCGCACAGACCGACCCAGGCGAGACTGCTTTTGAGTATGTTGGCGCGCATTGCTTCCTCCCAGATTTTTCGCAAGACGATGTGGCGCCGTTGAGCGGCGCCGCGCCGCGGCAAACTGCTATTGCAGCCGCGTTGCCGCTTCTTCGACCAGGCTGAGATCGGAATGCGCCTTGACGTCGAGGCTTGACTTGACGAAGCCAAGCTCCTTGGTGACGTCGACATTCGTTTGCAACGCATCGAGGTTGGGTAGCATTTCCGGATTGCGGTAGTAATCCTGCTTGGTGAACAGCCAACCGAAACGCTCAGGCGGTTGTTTGGTGATTTGCGAGGCGATGGCGGCCGCTGCGGCGTGGTTTTTCGAATCGAGATACCAATGCTCGATGCGCATGGAATCTTCGAGAAAGTCGACGAGCGCGGCGCGGTGCGCATCGATGAACGGCTTGCGCGCGGTCCAAACGATGAACTGCGAGACGCCGAGCGCGTCATGCACGGTGAATAGCGGCCGCGCGATCTTGTATTGCGGACCGAGCGCGAACGGCACGATCGCCGGGATCAGATCGACTTTCTTCTCGGCCAGCATCGCGGCCATGGCGGGAAACGGCGCCTCGACGATCGTGTAGTCCCGATTGGCTTCCAGCCCGTGCTTGCGCAACATCGCCCGCATTGCCACATCGACGCCGCTGCCGATAGCATTAGTCGCCACGACCTTGCCCTTGAGGTCTTCGATCTTCTTGATCGGACCAGTGGCGAGTACGTCATAGGTGTCGTCGCGATAGCCGGGCGCGCCGTCCTGGAACTCGTCGGCGATGACGCGGATATCATCCATCCCGGCATTGCCGACGGCGATCGGCAGGGTGGAAAAGGAAAGATCGCCGATTTCGACCTGATCGTTGGCGATTGCCGTGACCATCGGCGGCGTGCCGGCGAAATGCACCGGCTCGAACGTGTAGGACTTGCCGAAATGCCTGGCGAGGTCCTTCTTGGCCAGCCAGATCGAAGCCCAGTTGGCGACCGGGGCGACCCAGGCGCCGCGGATTTTCAGCGGGTCGGCGTGGGCCGTCGCGACAGTGGCCAGCGCGCACAGCGAAGCAAACAGCCATCCAGATAAACGCATCTAGTCCTCCACAATCGAATTTGTGCCACCCGGGCGTCGGGTCATCCCATTGCGCATGGGATCGTCCCACGTGGGCCGGTTCTCCGCCGCGTCGGCGGCGCGCCGGTCCTTCACAAAAGGATTGTGAACGCAAATGGTAATACGGCGCAAGCGGATTGCTAGCCGCACCTGATCGTTAGCGCCTCCCGGAGCGTTATTTCAGCCGCTTGGCCGCCTCCTTGACCATGCTCAGGTCGGAATAGGCTTTGACGTCGAAGCTCGCGCGCGCGTAGCCGAGCTCCGCAGTCATGTCGACGTTTCTCTGCAGTGCGGCGAGGTCCGGGATCATGTTTGGATCGTGATAGGAATCGGTCTTGGTGAACACCCAGCTCATGCGCTCGGGCGGAGCCTTGACGAAGCGGGCGGCGATCTGCACGGCCTCGTCGTGATTCTTTGGATCGAGATACCAATGCAGAATGCGCAAGCTATCCTCCAGCCAATCGATCAGCGCGGCGCGATGGGCGTCGATAAACGGCGTGCGTGCCTGGAAGCTGACGAATTCCGAAACGCCAATGGCGTCCCTGGCAGTGAACAGCGTGGTCGCCTTGCTCTGTAATTCCGGATCGAGCGCGAACGGCAGAATATCCGGGATCAGATCGACCTTGTGCTCCAGCAGCATCGCCTTCATGGCCGGGAACGGCGCCTCGACTTCGGTGTAATCGCGATTGAGCTCGAGGCCGTGCTTGTGCAGCATCGCCTTCATGGCGATGTCGACGGCGCTACCCTCTGCGTTGGTGGCGACAATCTTGCCCTTGAGGTTCTCGACCTTCTTGATCGGGCCGTCCTTGAGCACGGCGTATCGGACCGACCAATAGCCGTCGACGCCGTCCCGGAAATCGCCGGCGATGACGCGGATGTCTTCCATGCCGGCATTCTTGATGGCGATCGGCAGGGTGGAATAGGCGAGATCGCCGACTTCCACCTCGTTGTTGGCGATCGCGGTGACCATCGGCGGCGTGCCGGCAAAATGCACGGGCTCAAACACATAGGACTTGCCGAAGTGGCGAGCGATATCTTTTTTGTCGAGCCATATCGAAATCCAGTTGGAAACCGGCGCCACCCAGGCGACGCGAATCCGCACCGGATCGGCGCGCGCGACGCGCAGCATGGCCGGCAGCGCAGTAGCACCTGCAGCGAGACGCAGAAATTTGCGGCGGGGAAGTTTCATCGCGGTCCTCCAAGAGGCTTGCGTAACCTTCTGCAAACACAGAAGGCAACGAACCATTGTCGATTTATTTCTCGGATGATTTGCCCGCCAGAGGCACAATCGCTGCCTTTGAAATTCGCGGGAAATCGGCACATCCCGCTGGCAGCTCTGGACAATGACTGTACCAGCTGTCGACGCGTACGCATGGGACACGATGTCTCAATGTTGACTCGTTACGTCATTTCACGGCCGCGCAGCGATACAGAGTGCCGGGTCGGCTACGCCGTTTCCTGGTGCCATATCAGGAGCCGGCGGCGGAGCATCGCCATCACCTTGATGAGGATAAAGCCGACGATAGCGATCTCGACGAGGCCGGCGAACACGCCGGGCGAGTTGGCAAATCGCGAAGCGGTCATCATGGCGCCACCGAGGCCATAGCCGCCCATCACCATCTCGGCAATGATTTCGACGATGAGCGCAATCGGCAGCGCCACTTGCAGGCCGGTGAGGATTTGCGGCGAGGCTGCCGGGAGCACGACCTGCCAGGTCAGTTCGCGCTCGTTTGCTCCCATGTTGCGCGCCGACCACAGCAGCTCTTTCTCCACCGCGGCGATGCCCGCGAGCGTCGCGGTCAGCACGGGAAAAACCGAGTCGAACACCACGATGCAGATTTTCGACACATCATAAACGCCGAGCCACAGGATGATGACCGGCAGGAAGGCGATTTTCGGCATTGGAAAGCCGACCGAAATGATCGGATCAAAGAACCAGTGGATAACGCGCACGCGCGACATCAGCGTCGCCAGCGTTATTCCGCCGACGGCGGCGATGCCGAACCCGAACATCGCGCGATAAAGCGTCACCGCGAGGTTGATCCAAAGATCGCCGGACATGGCGTCCCTGGTGATCGTCTCTGCCACCACGGTGAACGGCGGCAGCATGAACATGGTCACCTTGCCGCTGCGGGCAAACAGCTCCCAGGCGATCAGCAGGATCAGGATGGAAAAAACGGCGGCACCACTGCGAAAAACCGTGTCGAGTTTTCGCGAGATGTCGCTCCGCGCGGTTGCTGGCGAGATGTTGTCCTCTATTCGCGCCATCGCAGCAGCCATTGCATGAGGAGTTGATAGATGCGGTCGGCGGCGAAGCCGAGGAAGGCGACTGTGAGCACCACCGCGTACATGGCCTCGTAGGCGCCGGTGGAACCCAGATAGCCGATCAGGTAGCCGAATCCCTGCTGCGCCGCGATCAGCTCGGAGCTCACCATGAGGATGAACGCCAGCGCCAACGCCGTGCGGATGCCGTTGAGCAATTCCGGCAGCGCGCTCGGCATTACTACGTCCCACATCATGCGCAGCCGGCTCGCGCCCATGCTGCGCGCCGACCAAACCAGAACCTGCTCGCTGCCGCGCGCGCCGTTGTAGGCGCCGATGGTGACCGGGATCATGCAGCCGAGAAAGATCAACAGAATTTTGGAGCCGTCGCCGAAGCCGAGCCAGATCACCGTCACCGGAATGAGCGCCGATTTGGGCAGCGGATAGAACAATTGCACCAGTGGATTGACGAATGCGTCGAGCGTTCGCCAGCGCGCCATGGCCATGCCCAGCGCGCCGCCAATGACGATGGCAAGGCCCAGGCCGGCGTACAGGCGATACAGCGAGACCGCGCCGTTGTCGACGAGTTCGCCATCGCGGATCAGATCAATCCAGGAGACCGCCACTTTGCTCAATGGCGGCAGCGCCAGCGAATCGACAATGTTAGAACGCGCCAGCGCTTCCCAGAGCAGCGCCAGCAGCAAAAGCGGCAAGTAGCGAAGTGCCGCCGATTTCATGGCGCCTTGACCTCCTGCGCCTTGAGCGCTTCCACGCGCACCAGGTTCCACAGCTCGTCGACCTTTTCGACGAATTCCTTGCTGCGGAGAATGTTGGGATCGCGCTGGCCGAACTTGGTGTCGACGATGGCTTTGATCCGTCCCGGCCGCGCCGACATCACGGCCACACGATCGGCAAGATAGACCGCTTCCTGCACATCGTGGGTAACAAAAATAACGGTCTTGGGCGTGCGCTGCCAGATACTGAGCAGTTCGGTCTGCATCAGCGAGCGGGTCTGCGCATCGAGCGCGCCGAATGGCTCGTCCATCAAAAGAATGCTCGGATCGAAGGCAAGCGTGCGCGCGATCGCGGTGCGCTGCTTCATGCCGCCGGACAATTGCGACGGATAGCTGTCCTCGAAGCCTTTGAGTCCGACGAGGTCGATGAAAGCCCTGGCGCGGCGCTCGCGCTCGGGGCGCGGCAGTTTCTGACGCTCGAGACCGTAGAGGATGTTGCCGCGCACGGTTTTCCAGGGAAACAGCGCAAAATGCTGGAACACGATGCCGCGATCGGGGCCGGGCGCGGTGACCGGTTTGTTCTCGACCATGATGCGGCCCGCTTCGGTCGGCAGAAACCCACCGACCAGATAGAGCAGCGTGGACTTGCCGCAACCCGAAGGGCCGAGCAGGGCAAGGAATTCGCGCGGCCGCACCTCAAGCGACACGTCGGCCAGTGCCAACACCGGCCGCCCATGCGTCGGACGATAGGTGTGATGCACCTTCTCGATGACGATCTGCGCCTGGCCGGCCATCGGGTTTCCATGCTCCGGCATGGTCCCCGCTGCCGGCGGACGGCACCCTAGCCGGAGTGCCGTTGAAGACCAAGCCGAGCCGATGCCGCGCCCCTGACCTTGCCGGCAAAACCGGATATACCTGTCCATTCTGCTGCCGACGGACACTGTTTGCGGACAAGGCCCGATGGAACGTTCTTTCAAAAAGGAAGTGGCGGCGCTGCGGCTCGGTGCCGGCAAAACGTTTCGCGGCGAGGGCATTCTTGCCGTCACCAAGGCGCTGTTGCAATCGGGCGTCAGCTATGTGGGCGGCTATCAGGGCGCACCGGTCTCGCACCTGCTCGATGTCATGGTGGACGCGGCGGATTTGCTCGAAGAACTCGGCGTGCACGTCGAGACCTGCACCAACGAGGCCGCCGCCGCGGCCATGCTCGGCGCCTCGATCAATTATCCGCTACGCGGCGCGGTGACATGGAAATCGATTGTCGGCACCAATGTGGCGGCCGACGCGCTGTCGAATCTGGCCTCGCCCGGCGTGATCGGCGGCGCGCTGATCGTGCTCGGCGAGGATTACGGCGAAGGTGCGAGTGTCATCCAGGAACGCTCCTACGCCTACGCGATGAAGTCCTCGATGTGGCTGCTCGACCCGCGGCCCGATCTGCCGACCATCGTGCATATGGTCGAGCAGGGATTCGAGCTTTCAGAGGCGAGCCACGCGCCGGTCATGCTGGATCTTCGCGTGCGCGCTTGCCACCTCACCGGTGAGTTTCAGACCAAAGATAACAAGCGTGGCGCCTATAGCCGCCAACATCGCCTTGACGGTCCGCCGCGCTTCGAATACGGCCGGCTCGCCCACCCTCCGGTCATCTTTACGCAGGAGCGGCTGAAGGTTGAAGAGCGGCTGCCGGCGGCGCAGAAATTTACTCGCGAGCACAAACTCAACGAATTTCTTCCGGGTGAAATCGACGAGATCGGCATTGTGGTGCTCGGCGGGCTCACCAACGGGCTCATTCGCGCGATGGCGCGGCTTGATCTCGCCGATCTGTTCGGCACCTCGCGCATTCCGATCTACGTGCTCAACGTCGCCTATCCGCTGGTGCCCGAGGAAGTGAAAAATTTTTGCGCGCAAAAGCGTGCCGTGCTGGTGGTAGAGGAAGGCTCGCCCGACTACATCGAGCAACAAATCAACGTCATTTTGCGCGGTGCCGGCATCGAGACGCGCGTGCACGGCAAGGGCGCTCTACCGAGGAGTGGCGATTACACGTCGGAAGTCTTTCTAACTGGCCTTGCGGCGTTTCTGGCCGAGACGCATCCTGCCGGTATTGACGCCGATGGCGTCACGGCGCGCGTCAATGACATGCTCGCGCATAAGCCCGCCGTCCTGGCCGTCGTTGGCGACATTCCCCCTCGTCCGCCGAATTTCTGTACCGGCTGCCCGGAACGCCCAGTGTTCGCGGCTATCAAGCTCGCGCAGCGCGAGATCGGGCCAACCCATATCAGCGCCGACATCGGCTGCCATTCGTTCGCGACCTTTGCCCCGTTCTCGCTCGGCAATTCGATTCTCGGCTACGGCATGTCGCTCGCCAGCGCAGCCGCCGTCGGCCCGAATATGGAGAAGCGTCCGATCGCGGTAATGGGCGACGGCGGCTTCTGGCATAACGGGCTGATCACCGGCGTCGCCTCCAACATATTCAACAAGGGCGACGGCGTACTCATCGTAATGCAGAATGGTTACGCCTCCGCCACCGGCCAGCAATATCTGCCGTCGAGCAAGGCCAACCGCAGCGGCACGCCGACCGGCATCAGCATCGAAAGGACATTGCGCTCGCTCGGTGTCACCTGGCTGCGCACGGTGCGCACCTACAGCGTATCGAAGATGGTGGCGGCGCTGAAGGAGGCGATGCGCACGGCCGAACGCGGCCTCAAAGTCATCATCGCCGACGGCGAGTGCATGCTGGCGCGCCAGCGCCGGCTGCGCGGGGAGATTGCCGAAAAGCTCAAGAAGGGCGAGCGCGTGGTAACGACGCGCTATGGCGTCGACGATGACATCTGCACCGGCGATCACTCCTGCATCCGTCTGTCCGGATGCCCGTCACTGACGGTCAAGCCCAATCCCGATCCGTTGCGCGCCGATCCGGTGGCGACCGTGATCGAAAGCTGCGTCGGTTGCGGGCTGTGTGGCGAAGTCGCCCACGCCGCCGTGCTGTGCCCGTCGTTCTATCGCACCGACGTCATCAGCAATCCGACCTGGTGGGATCGCGCGCTGTTCCGCATGCGGAGCGCGGTGATCGGGTGGATGCGCGGCGGAAGCGAGGCAGAGGGGGATCGAATTTCACCGCCGCTGCAGCCGACCCCCCTCCCTAGCCCGCTGGGACAGAGGGAACATGCCGGGCCAACGGGGAAACCGCAGGTGCGTCCGCTGACGGTTCTCATCGCCGCACTTGGCGGCGAAGGCGGCGGCGTGCTGACGGATTGGATCGTCGCGGCCGCGGAGGCCCAAAATTTTCCCGTGCAGTCGACCTCGATCCCGGGCGTGGCGCAGCGTACCGGGGCAACCACTTACCACATCGAAATGGTGCCGTGGGCGTGGCCGGCATCCAACCTGCGCCGGCCGATTCTCGCCCTTGCGCCAGGTGTAGGCGACGTCGACCTCGTGGTGGCAAGCGAACTGATGGAAGCCGGCCGTGCCATCGCCGGGGGCTACGTCACGCCGGACCGCACCATGACCATCGCCTCGACCAGCCGCTCGTATCTGGTGGTTGAGAAGATGGCGATGGGCGACGGCCGCTACGACCAGCAGCGTTTGCTCCAGGCGGTCGAGAAAAATTCGCAAAAAACGCTATTACTCGATCTTGAGGCGCTGGCGCGGGAAAGCGGCGCGATGATCAATGCCGTGATGCTCGGCGTCATCGCCGGTTCTGGCGCGCTGCCCATCCCGGCCGAAGCATTCGAGGCCGCGATCCGCGCCGACGGCAAGGCGGTCGAATCGAACCTGCGCGGCTTCCGCGCCGGCTCCGACGCGGCGTGCGCGGGGTTGCAGTTGCATCCCGAACCCGCCAAGCGCGCGCATGCAACGGATTCTTCACTCGCCGGACTCGAGCGCGAGATCGCGCGCATGCCTGCAGCCGCACGCGCATTTGCGACCGAAGGAGTCCGCCGGCTCGCCGCCTATCAGGACCTTGCCTATGCACGGTTCTATCTCGATCGGCTTGCGTCGATTGGCGATGCCGACGCGAAGGTCGAAGCCGGCGGCCGGCTGCTTGCGGAGACGGCGCGGCACCTCGCCGTGCGCATGTCTTACGAGGACGTCATCCGCGTGGCGCAAGCGAAAATCAATCCGGCCCGGCAGGGACGGATCGCCGCGCACATGGGCATCAAGCCGGATCAGCCGTTTACGATCACCGAATTCCTCAAGCCGGGAGTGGAGGAATTCTGCTCGATCCTGCCGCCCTGGCTGGCCAAGCGCATTCTCGGGTTTGCCGACCGTCATCCTGCGCTTGGCTGCGCGCATTGGGGCATGGCGGTCAACTCCGCGTCAATTTTCGGGTACCTGCGCGTCTACGTGCTGGCCAAGCTGCGCGCGTGGCGGCCGAAGACTTACCGCTACCGTGAGGAACAACACGCTATCGAGGCATGGCTGCGTCTCATCGTACAAGCTGCACCGTCGTCCGCGGAGCTCGCCATCGAGATCGCCGAATGCGCTCGCCTCATCAAGGGCTATGGCGACACTCACAAGCGCGGCACCGGCAATTACCGGCTGATTGAGAAGGAGCTGATCCTGCCCGCGCTCGCCGGCGCCATGCCGCCGCGCCAGGCGGCGGAAGCGATCGCCAATGCCCGAACGGCGGCGCTGCTCGATCCCGAGGGCGAAGCGCTTGCAAGGTGTCTTGCCGCTATTCAATCGCAATCGAACCGCAGGATCGCGGCGGAATAGCCGACTGATACGGCCGCGACTGGTGCGGTATGATTTTGCTGGCGAACCCAGTGCTGCTCCTGCGCAAAGGTGCTTTCGACCGCCCAGAAAATCCGCGCCGGTCTGCAAAGCGTCAGAGTATCTTAGTTCAGGCGAGGCGACCGTGATGAAAGGCGTTCTCAAAGAAACAGATGCTGCGGTTCGCTTGCTCGTCTTTAACCTTGTCGCTGCTTGCATCTTCGGATTTTGCCTGCCCGGCAAGAGCAGCAGAGCACAAACGTCGTTTTACCAGGCCTCACCGCAGCAGATCGCCGGCACTCCCGGGACCCTCATTCGGAAGGAGTCATTGGGACTGCCCGCGCCATTCGGAGCTTCTGTGATCCGAGTCCTGTATCTCTCGGCGGGCCTGCACGATGAATCGATCCCGGTCTCCGGCGTCGTCATCGTCCCGCCTGGATCGGCGCCGTCCGCAGCCCGGCCCATCATCGCCTGGGCGCATCCGACTACGGGCGTAGTGCCCCGGTGCGCGCCGTCTCTGGCCATGCTCCTCGTCCAGCAGATTCAGGGCGTGCGCGACATGGTGCGGCGCGGCTACATTGTGGCGGCAACCGATTATCCCGGCCTGGGAACTCCGGAAACGCATCCGTATCTGGTCGGCGTCAGTGAAGCGCGGGCGGTGCTCGATTCGGTGCGAGTAGCGCGGGCCTTGACCGGAGCGCCGAACCGATTTGCGGTATGGGGCCATTCGCAGGGCGGGCAGGCCGCGCTGTTCACCGGCATGATCGCCAGGACCTACGCGCCAGACCTTGATCTTGTAGGCGTCGCCGCCGCCGCACCAGCGACCGATTTGGCGACGCTGCTCGCCGACGACCTCGGCTCCAATGGCGGCCGGAATCTGACGGCGATGACGCTGTGGTCATGGTCGCGCATCTTCAATGCGCCGATCGGCCGCGTCGTCGAGCCCGCCGCGCTGCCGATCATCGACGGGCTTGCCGGCGAGTGCATCGAGTCCATCTACGACATTCTGCGGCGGCGCGGTCCCTCACGTGCGCTGGATCGAGCATTCCTGTCTGTGCAAAACTTCTACACGACAGAACCCTGGCGCTCGCTGATAGCCGAAAACACGCCGGGCACGTTGCCGCAGCAAATCCCAGTCTTTTTGGCGCAAGGAGGGGCCGACCAACTGGTTCGACCGCAAGTGACGCACGACTATATGCAACGGCTCTGCCAGACCGGCAGTAGGGTACGTATGATTATTCAGCCGACGGTGGGTCACGGCTTCATTGGTCGCGACAGTGCGACATCCGCTGTGCAATGGATCGCGGATCGCTTTGCCGGACTGCCGGCGCCAAGCGATTGCGGCAGCTAATGGCGGGAACAAAGCGGTGCAATGCGCTGTTTGCCTGATGTTCCCCAGGAGACGCGCCATGGCTCAAACTGCAAATCGTCGGAAAACAACCCGCCGCAAGACGACCCGCCGGCCGACCGGCCGCAGCTCCGGGACGCGCTACTGGTCGGGCCGCGTCACCCGCGAGAGCGACGCCCTCGACCTCGAAGGTGGCGTGTTCAAGGGGCGCGATCCCAAGCGCATTGCCGCGTCGCTGAAACGCTCGGCCGAGCGCAGCCGGCGACGCAAGTCCGACCCCTATCGTTCCGCGATGTCGATGCTGGTGTTCTATATCAACCGCGCCGGCAAGAAACTTCCAAGCGCAAGGCGCAAGACATTGCAGCAGGCGAAGATGGAGCTGCGCAAGCAGTTCGGGCGGGATTAGGCCAAAGCATCGCAAACCCCGCTCTACCGACCTTGCGGCGGGCAAAAGAACGTACCCTCGACCTCCACGATGTCGTCCTGATTGAGGCGGTTGACCTCGACGATTGTGCGCGGCGGGAAGGCTGCGCCTGCCCACAGCTCTTCCTGGATTTTATTGACGACTGGTCGATAGCGATACATGTCGGTCACATAGATCACGATTCGCACAGCGTCGCTCAACCTGCCGCCACCCGATTCCACGATTGTTTCCATATTGAGAAAGGCTTGGCGTATGCGGGCCTCGGCACCGTCGACCAGGATGCCGGTTACGGGATCGATCCCCCGCATGCCGGCTACAAAGACAAAATCCCCGGCGCGGACACCAAGACTCCAAGTGCCTGTCGGCTTGATGGCGCCCGGCGGCGACAGAAACTCAATTTCGTACTGCGGCATGCGCTGCACCCTGATGCGGTCGGTCGACGGCGGCATCATAGCAGCAAATAGACCACCTGATGGATTGAGCTTCGCTGGCGCGCCGCCACTCTTGCGGCGCGCCGACACGCTTGGCTATGCTGACCGAGCGCGGGCGTAGTTCAGTGGTAGAACGACAGCTTCCCAAGCTGTATGTCGAGGGTTCGATTCCCTTCGCCCGCTCCATTCCCGTCATGTCCGTTTGCCGTTCCGCACCGCCGACCGCGCACCCGATTCGACTCTTCCTGCACTGCAACAACTTGGTTGATTTATCGTCATTTCGCTTTGCGTCGCGCCGGTGCAGCGGTTAATCTGTGAATCAAGAGCGCCCAAACGCTCTTATGGGATGAAACGGCGAGGTGGAATTATGGATCAGCAGAGCGATCGACGATCGGGATGGAGCTGGTGGTATCTACTCTTTGTGATCCAATTCATCGTGAGTCTTTGGGTGGCTTTCTACAATAAAGTGGAGCCTTCCTGGGTAGGAATTCCGTTTTTTTATTGGTACCAAATGCTGTGGGTGATCATCGGAGCCATCCTAACCGCAATCGTCTACTTCGCGACTGACGCATAGTTCCACCTTCACGCCGCGATGTCCGTTTCGCTCGTTGACAACAGCATAAAATAAAAACCGGGAGGGATACCGTGCAAGAAGTAAACTGGATCGCGCTGATCATATTCATCGCGCTTTTTGTCTTGATAACCGTCCTGGGCTTCGTCGCCGCGCATTGGCGCAAGGGCGACCTCAACCTGCTCAATGAATGGGGGCTCGGCGGCCGTCGTTTCGGCACGGTCATTACCTGGTTCCTGATCGGCGGCGATCTCTACACGGCATACACGTTTGTCGCCGTTCCGGCGCTCGCATTCGGCGCTGGCGCCATCGCATTCTTTGCCGTGCCGTACACCATCATGATCTATCCGATCCTGTTCCTCGTCTTCCCGCGGCTCTGGTACGTCTGTCACAAGCATAACTACATCACTGCGTCTGATTTCGTCCGCGGTCGCTTCGGTAATCGCTGGCTGGCATTAGCGGTGGCAATCACCGGCATCGTGGCCACATTGCCCTATATCGCCTTGCAACTAGTTGGTCTGCAGGTGGTGATCGGCGGGATGGGGGTCGTGGGCACGGGATATGCGGGCGATGTGCCGCTCCTCATCGCATTCATCATTCTGGCGGCCTTCACGTACACAAGCGGGCTCCGTGCGCCTGCCTCGATCGCCATCGTCAAAGATCTCCTGATTTATCTTACGGCTTTCGCGGTCGTGATCGTCGTTCCGATCCAATTGGGCGGGTTCGGCAATATCTTTGCCAAAGTACCGGCTGCGAAATTACTGCTCGCCGTTCCAGGCGCCAATACGACGGGCGCCTACGGCGTCTATGCGACACTGGCATTGGGATCGGCATTAGCCCTCTTCCTCTATCCGCACTCCATCACCGGGATCCTGAGCGCCAGTAGCGGTCATGCTATCCGCCGCAACGCGGCGATGTTGCCCGGCTACTCGTTCATGCTCGGTCTGTTGGCATTGGTCGGCTTCTTCGCCATTGCAACCGGGGTAAGCGGCCTTCCGGAGTATGCCATTGGCTTCAAACAATTCGGCAACAGCTTCGCGGTGCCGGCGCTGTTCTTGCACACGTTCCCGTCGTGGTTCGTCGGCATCGCCTTCGCGGCAATAGGCATCGGTGCTCTGGTGCCCGCCGCGATCATGTCGATTGCGGCGGCCAACCTCTACACGCGCAATATTCATCGCGAGTTCATCAACAAAAACCCGACCGACCGGCAGGAATCGCAGATGGCCAAGTGGGTCTCGCTGATCGTCAAGTTCGGCGCCCTCGCGTTCATCGTCTTCGTGCCGCAGAAATATGCCATCTACTTGCAGCTTCTTGGCGGGATCTGGATCATCCAAACGCTGCCTTCGGTGATGCTGGGCGTCTACACCCGCTGGTTCAACGATTGGGCACTCCTCATCGGCTGGGTGGTGGGGATCGTTACCGGCACCTGGATGTTCATCGCCGCGAATTTTGCGCCGAACTATCCGCTTGCATTCGCCGGCCATAGTTTCCCAGGCTACAGTGCGCTCTATACGGTTATCCTCAACCTTGTCGTGACGATCGTGCTGACAGCTTTGTTTGACGCGGCGGGCGGCAAACACAGCGACGAGACCGTAGCAGCAGATTATCGGCCCTAAGGTGCGGGGCTTCACGGCGAAGGCCTGAAGCCCGCCTGATAATAGGCGGAAAGGTCGCTTCCCAGCCATTCGGTCGGGATGACCTTATTCGAGCCCTCGGCCATGGATTTGCGATAGAGGATGCCGCCGGCGGCGGCAAACTGGATCGCGAGGCCGGAATTGTTCTTGTAATAGATGATCCGCGCTCGCGCGTCGGCGCGCGGCGGTTGCTTGACGCTTACCATGCCGGCGACGAGCGCGCCGAGTTCGTGGACCTGCTCGCGGCGAAACACGCCGGCGTTCATCGGACCGAGCAGCTCCGTCTGGTCATTGTCGATGACGCTCTCCCAATCGTTGATGATGATGGCACTGGCGCGTTCATAGGTGCGCCGGTCGACTTCCGAGCGCTTGTTGGTCACGTCCGAATTGGCAATGGAGACGACGAACTGACCGCTCTCCAGCCAGTCACCGTCGAAGACGGGCTGCATCGCGGTTGTCGCGCAGCACACGATATCGGCGCCTGCGACCACGGCGCGTGGATTGGCCACCGCGGTCACCGCGAGCTCATCGCGCGAAAACGCGCGCGCAAATGCGGCGCGATGCTCAGCATCTGGGCTAAAGACATTGACGTTGCGGATCGGCCGAACCAGCACAATGGCCTCGAGTGCGTTACGCGCCTGCTTGCCGGTGCCGAACAGACCGAGCGTGTGCGCATCTTCGCGCGCCATCTCGTCGACGGCGACGGCCGTCGTGGCCCCGACCCGCATGCCGGACAGGTGAAACTCGTGCAGTAAAGCCAGCGGTTCGGCTGTCTCGATGCTGAAAAGGACGACAAAACCCCAATTGAAGGCGTGCGGGTTTTCATACATCCGCCGATCGCGTGCGGCGGTCGGCGGCCGCATGATCTGCGAACCCGCGCGAACGCAGGCCATGCCGGCCGAAGGCACCGCGCCGACGTGGACGTTGGCCAGATACCTGCGTTCCGGATCCGGATGCTTGGCGAGGTAGCGCATGCGCGGCCGATTGACCGCCACGCCGTCGGCAAAATCGCGGAACGCAACGCGCATCGCTTCAATGCATTCGCGCATCGGCAGCAACCGTTTGACATCCTCGTCCGTGATAATGATCGTCATGGGGATCTTCCTACAAATGCAGGGTGTCGCGGCCGCCCGAATTGTGGACCGAGATCACGGTAGCCCCGCGATATCGATCATGGCAAACTGATAGGGACATCCGGCAACGGACCAATCGGGGAGAATTAAAGACATGGCCTGGGTCAAAGTCACCGATATCGCCTATGGACGCCTTCGGTCTCCCGATCTCGACGTCATGGAGGAATTTCTGACTCGGTTCGGCATGCACAGGAGCGAGCGTACGAACAACACGCTGTACATGCGCGGAACCGATCCGGCTCACCATGTCCATGTTACCGAGAAGGGCGATCCGAAATTCGTCGGCCTTGCCTATTATGTCGAGAGCGAAGACGACTTGAAGCGGCTCACCAAGGCGCGGGGCGCCTCAGGTATCGAGAACATTGACGAGCCCGGCGGAGGCAAGCGGGTGCGCCTGACCGAGCCGAACGGCTACCAGATCGAGGTGGTGTGCGGCATCGAGCAGGTCGAGCCAATCCCGGTCAAGCGGCAGAAACTCAACACCGGCGAGGCACCGACGGCACGCGCTGGCGAACTGATGCGACTGCCGCGTGGCCCCGCGCACGTCAAGCGCATCGGCCACGGCGTGCTGATGACGCCGCGCTTTGCGGAGACGGTCGGCTGGTTCCGCGACACGCTGGGAATGATCTGCTCCGACGATGTCTATGCCGAGAACAAGGACAATCTGATCGGATCGTTCAATCGCTGCGATCGTGGCGACACTTATGTCGATCATCACGTGTTCTTCTGCCTTAATCACGACAAAACGGGATTGAACCATCTGTCATTCGAGGTTCCAGACATCGACGACGTTTGCATCGGCCATGATTACCTCAAGGAGTTCGGGACCTACGAACACATGTGGGGCATCGGCCGCCATGTGCTCGGTAGCCAGGTCTACGACTATTGGGCCGATCCGTGGGGACGCGTCCATGAGCATTGGGCCGACAGCGACCGCCTCAATCTCGCCAACGGCTCCCATCTCATTCCCGCAGAGGAAGCGCTACGTTCGCAATGGGGTGAGCGGCCCCCGGACAAATTCATCAATCACGCGAGTCCTTGACTGCTGGCTACGTCCGCGGCCGTGGCACGGCATCCACAAACGAATTTAGCACGCGCAGCGTGGCCCCAAAGTGGAAGGCTGCTATTGCAATTTGCTGATCGAAGTTCGGCCGTCCACCACTTCGAAACGAATTTTCTGTTGCCTCAGCTGATCGAGCACGTCTTGCTCCGAGAGCCGGCCGGTGACGACGTCTTCGTAGACAGGAAAGGGATCGAAAACAAACTGCTTGCCCGCAAAGCGACAGACCAAGGCCACGTTGCAGGCGACCCGACCCGGGATTGCGGCTATCCGCGCGCTTTCCGCCTTCATGATCAAGCTACGTTGGTTCAGATCGGCGCGGAAATCCGGACTCGACAGAAGCAGATAAGGAGCGATCCGCGACGAGATCAAAAGCCGCGCGATCAGGATCGCCAAGAGAACGATCTGGCTGCGCTTGATCCCCCATTGTCGTAGCGCCGGTATGGCGGCGAGATCATCAAAAGCACATCCAATCCCGACCGCGGTGGCGACGATAAGCTCGAAGCCGGCGTTGTCGGCGACACCGTCGGCAGACGATTGCCCTACCGACGAAACAAACGCAATTGCCGCAAAAAGCAGCACAAACCGGCCCGCATCGCTGTGTCGGCGATAGGTCGCCCAGCCAACGGCAATCACCAGCGCGGGCGCGATGAATTGCATCCGGCCGATACCAGCCAAACCTCGTATGAGATCGTAGTGACGTGGCAAGAGCATGTCATGAAAGAAGGCTGCTCCAAAAGACAAACCGCACACACCGAGGCCGACCACCATCGCAGTCAAGCCGATGAATGTGGCACACAGCCCACGTCGACGATTGCACAGCGTCAACCAAAGGAGTGTGGTGATCGGAATAGCGACCAGCGTGTGCTTGTAGAAGCCGGCGACCGCCATGAGCACAACGGCCAGCACGGCACGATCGTCATTCGCGTACCGCAGCGCGTAGACGAGCGCACCGGCCATGACGGCGAGCGCAACCACGTGAGGATCGTCCATCCCGATCCAGCCACTGTACCAACGTGCCATTGTGGCAAGCCACCAGATGCCGCCGACGGCCGCCGCCAAGCGGGATGCGCCCAATTGGCGAACACATCCCCATACCGCCAGTGCGGTGGCAGCGGTCGCGGCCAGCGACAACAGACGCCCGACATAAAGTACATCCGTGCCGGTCGCAGCCGACAAGGCATTCACGAGATAGAATGAGAGCGGCGGATAATTGTTCGAGATAAAATCGTCGAACACGTACAATGCTTGCCCGGCGTGAAGTGCATCGGCGTGGTAGGCGTTCCACGGCTCATTGGAATCGATCTGCAACGGCAAGAAGGCGCGATAGACAGGCCAAGCAAAATAAATCAACGCAAGTGCCGCCAGCACAACGAGCGCGACGAGTAATTCAGGCGGTATTTCTGCCCCACGAAGAGGCTTGGACAAATGCATCCTACCGCGCTGCCGGTCCCCCATGCGTGCGTCCCATCGCCTGGGCACGGAGATTGAAACAAAAGTGATCAATTTGGCAAATTTGGTTTTATTAGGATCGCACGCCATGGCGAAGCGTGACGAAACTCGCAGAGGCTCATCACGGGTCGGACGGCAAATATCCGGCACGCCTCGTTCTTAGGCTTCAAGAACGGAAGGACTAGTGCCGAGTTAAGTTTCCCGGTCTTCCTCGAAAGCAGATTTAAATCCGCGCCATTGACCGGGCACCCCCCTACAGCCGCGTGACATGGACGTGCAGCAGCGCCGAACGGCCGCCGCGGACTTCCTTAAGGCATCGCGCGATAGCGCCTGGGACATCGGCGGGATCGCCGACCTCTTCGCCGTAGGCTCCGAACGCCTCGCCAACCTTCGTAAACGCAACCTTGGGCGCGAGCTGCGCCTCGAACTCGCCGGTGGTCTTCGCCTCCCCTTCCGGAAATACCCGCAGCGTCGACTGCTTCACGGCATTCCAACCGGTGTTGTCCATGACAATCGAAAAAATCGGCAATTTGTATTGCTGCGAGACGGCGAACACCGAGCTTGGATTGCCGAAATAGAAACCGCCGTCGCCCGAGATTTGCACCATAAGCCGGTCAGGTGCTGCAAGCTTGGCGCCGAGCGCCATACCGCCGGACCAACCGAGTCCGCCGCCGCCGGAACGCATCGTGGTGTTAGGCTTGCGGCGCGGGATTTGCAGCAGCACCGAGCCGGAATTGGTCACGCCCTCGTTGAAGAGAATGGCGTCGTCATCGAGCATTTTGCCCAGTTCCGCCATCAGGTAATGCGGATTGATCGCGTTCGGCTTGCCTTTATCAGCCGCAAGCTTGGCGGCGCGGGCGATACGCTCGTCGCGAGCGCCCCTGATGCGCTCGAGCCGCGCCGCCGCCGCCGACTTAAAGCGCGGCGTTGCTTTAGTTTTCAAATCGTCAAGCACTTGTTCGAGGATACGACCGCTGTCGCCCTGCATGCGCAGGTTGCCCGGGAACGTCCACATCGGCGAGCCAGGTTTCAGTGTGTCGACGTCGATGTGTGCCCAGAATGACTTTTCGCGCGTCCGCACATCGCTCGGGAACCATGGCACGTCGACATCGACGAGAATCCCGAGATCGGCATTCGGCACAGCCTTGTCCGCCGCGAAGCCGACAAAGCACGGGCTATCGTGCGAAATGTTGCTGGTCATATTGGCTTCGTACACCGCGATGCCGGCGAACTGCGCCAAGGCGTCGATAATCTCCGACGCGTGCGGGTTGCGCCCGGCATAGCCTGTGATCAGCACCGGATTGTCGGCCAGCAACAGCCGATCGGCAAGCGCAGCGACAAGCTTGGGGTCGGCCCCACCACCCGAAGTCGCGGCAAACTGGTCGGCGGAATAGCGCCGGATTTCGTCTGCGCTCCAATGCTGCGTCAGCGTCTCGCGCTGCATCATCAGATAAACCGGCCCACGCGGCTCGCTCTGCGCGATAGAATAAGCGCGGCGGAGTGCTTCCTTGACAACGACTCCGGAGGGCAACGTCCATTCCCATTTCAGATAGGGCCGCACCAGGCTCGCCTGGTCAAACGGCTCCTGCACGAAATGTACGTAGGTATCGCGCGAGCCAACAAGCTCGTCGTTGGCGGTATAGGGCGCCTTGCCCGCCATCAGCAGCACCGGCAGGCGGCTGCGGTAGATGTTGTGCATCGCGGTGGCGGTATTGGCGGTGCCGACATCGACGTGGACCAACACGCCCTGGCCACGACCGGTGACAAAAGCGTAGCCCGCCGCCATGTGGGCAGCGGTATTTTCGTGCGGGCAGCGCACCACCGTCGGCATCGCATCACCGCGTTTGCGACGATGCGCCATCTCATTGATGATTGGTGCGTGATCGGTGCCGAAGTTACAGAACAGATATTCGATACCGAGCTCGTTGAGGCCTTCGAGAAAATAATAAGCCGTGGCGAACTCGGGAGCATTGCTCTCACGGGCAACAGACGTATTCATGATTTGAACGCTCACTGGTTTGGTGTTGCTCTGGATATTTCAGGCCACCTTGCGCTCGACGGCGAGCCCGTCGAGATGAGCCAAGACCTCCTCGATGTGCAAGACGTCGGCGTATTTGTGATGCAGGTCGAACAGATTGACTTTGTGGCTGATCATTGAGCGGTCGTAGGTGCATTCCTCGACCAGGACGTTGTGGAAGCCATGGGAGTAGGCGTCGACCGTCGATGCGCGCACACAGCCGGATGTGCTTTCACCGCAAATGATGAGAGAATTGATACGCCGCTGCTGCAAATGGGCGATCAGCGGCGTGCCGAAGAACCCGGATGCTCGTTCCTTGTAGATGACCAGCTCGCCCGGCAGCGGCGCCAGTTCAGCCTTGATGTCATAGATGTCGTCGCGCTCGCGAGCGATATTGCGGTTTGTCGAATGCACGCCGCCAGTGTCGACATGGCGCGTCGTATAGATGACCGGCACGCCGGCGCGGCGCGCGGCCGCAAACAGTTTCTGGGTCGGCGGCAACGCCTTCCAGGCCTGCTCTCCGCAGGAACCGGAAAATTCACGATCGACCTCCTTCACCGGCCGGCTCCCACCCTGATAGGCCTTGTTATAGAGATCGATCGCGAGCACAGCCGGATTATCGCCGACATAGGTCTTGCGCCGGTACGCTTGGTAAATGTCGACCGTGTCCTGATCGATCACGTCCTTCCAGCAATGGTCTTCAAAGTCGCGCGCCATCATCGGCTCCGGTCTCTGCTCGCTTCCTTCGGTGAGGTTATAGCGCCGATGGGAACCTGACGCTACGCGAGAAGAAAAGCACGACCATTTCGGGATTAGGGCTACAAGTCCCCGAAGTCCTGCCATAATGCCCTGGCATCGTCGGGGACGATTGAACGGGGAAAGGGTCACTCCATGAAATGGCATGCTGCCTGGGTCGGCGCATTGGCGTCGGCCGTACTCACCGTTGTGACGTCCACCATGGCGTCCTCCGCAGCGTCTGCGGAGGTTCGCATCGTCGGCGACCCGGGGGGCGAAGTTTCCTCCTATATCCGCAGATTTCAGGATATACGCGCCTCGGGCGAGCGCGTCGTCATCGATGGCCCGTGCCTGTCGGCTTGCACGTTGCTGACCGGGCTTATCCCAAGAGATCGAATTTGCGTCACCAGTCGGGCTGTACTCGGCTTCCACGCCGCTTCCTACTACGATGACACGTCGCGTTCGCTGGTGCCGACGCGCCGCGGCAGCCGCTTGGTCATGCAGCTCTATCCTGCGCCCATTCGCAATTGGATCGAACGCCATGGCGGATTGACGCCGCGGCTGATTCAGCTTCGCGGCCGGGAACTCGCGGCGCTTTACCACACCTGCCGGTAAACTCATCGCCGCGACGAAGGCGCGGTCCTGCGCCGCAGCGGGCAGTTGTCGCACGTCGGGTTCCGGCATATTTAGCGTCATAGCCGGAATCTGGCCCATGCACGGTGTTACACCCCGTCCGAGATCACGGCCGCTGCTGCTGGCCGGGATCGCCGCTGCGCTTTTGCTCGGCGGCAGCGTCTTACTGTGGGCGCATTACGGCGCGACGGTTTTTTTCGAGACCATCCGCGCCGGCTTTGCGGCGTGCTTTGGTTGAACGGAGAAGAATGGTGAACGCAAAAGCTTCCCGTGTGATGTTGGTGCTTGGCGCCTTCCTCGCGGGCCTCGTGCTGTTTTTTGGCGCCATTCTCTTCATCACCGGCCGTTCCTCGCCAATTGGGCAGGCCGTTGCCGCCGTGGGCGGCCCATTTCATCTCACGGACCAGAACGGTAAACCATTCAGCGACCAGGATATGAAGGGCCGTCCCTTCCTGGTGTTTTTCGGCTTTACCCACTGCCCCGACATTTGTCCCACGACTTTGTTCGAAATCTCACAGGTCTTGCGCAAACTCGGACCTAGCGCCAACCGTACTGGCGCTTTGTTCATCACCGTCGATCCCGAACGCGATACCCCGGCGGTGCTCAAGGATTATCTCTCCAATTTCGACCCTCACCTACGCGGCTTGACCGGCGATCAGGCATCGATCGACGCGGCAACCAAGGCCTACCGGGTCTACGCCAAGAAAGTTCCGCTCGAAAATGGCGACTACACAATGGACCATACAGCCATCGTTTATCTCATGGACAAGAACGGCCATTTCGTCGCGCCCTTCAATCTGAATCGAACGCCCGAGGCGGCGGCCGATGATTTACGCCGCTATATGTGAAGCCCTGTCGGATTTGATTGATCGAGACCCAAGCTTCTAGTCGTCGATCAGGCCCCCGGAACCTGCATCGTCGAAATCATGCTTTATCGATACGATCACGCCGATCGAGCAAGCGCACCATCAATCATTTCGATCGTGTTCTGGATACCGTAAGCCGCGACGAAGGAGCCGAAGCGCGGGCCTTTCTGTTGGCCGAGCAGCACCTGATAAAGCATGTTGAACCATTCGAGTGAGACGCCGGGCTTGCCATCCTTGGTTTTGATCTTGCCGCTCCTATCGAGGAATGGCTCGCGGCGGCCAACCTCATAGACCATGTCCTGGATCACTTCCGTCGCGGCGTCCGGCTTTAACTGCGACAGCGCATCGCGCAGATCGGTCAACGCGGCGCGCTCGGTGGCGTCCGCCTCGCGGAAGCTTTTTGCCGGCAACACAAAATCCCGATAATAGTTGATGGCGTAGTCGACCAGTGTGGCAAGGTGCGGATGCGTGATGCGTGTGACGCCCGGCCGATAGCGACCGATAAAGCCCCAAAGGGTATCGGCGTTCTCCGCATTCGAAGCGGTGACAAGCGACAGCAGCATCGCAAACGGCACTGGATTGTCGGCCTTGGGTGGCGTGCCGCCGTGGATGTGCCAGACCGGATTGCCGAGCTGCTCCTTGGCGCCTTGGCGCTCATAAGCGTTGAGGAATTGCAGATATTCGTCGACGTGGCGCGGGATGACGTCGAAGTACAGCCGCTTGGCGGCCTTCGGTTCGCGATACATGAACAGCGACAGGCTTTCCGGGCTGGCATAGCGCAACCACTCCTCGATAGTCAGCCCGTTGCCCTTCGATTTTGAGATTTTCTGGCCGTTTTCATCCAGAAACAGCTCGTAATTGAATCCTTCGGGCGGCGTGCCGCCGAGCGCGCGGCAGATGTCGCCGGACAGCTTAACCGAATCGATCAAATCCTTGCCGGACATCTCATAGTCGACGTCGAGTGCGACCCAGCGCATGGCCCAGTCCGGCTTCCATTGCAGCTTGCAGCGCCCCCCGGTAACGAGCGTCGTGACACGCCCGCCGCCGTCCGAGTCTTCATAGGTGATGGTCCCGGCCTTGGCGTCGTGCGCAACGACCGGCACCTGCAAGACGATTCCCGTTGCGGGCGAGATCGGCAGGAAAGGTGAATAGGTTTCGGCCCGCTCCTCGCGCAGCGACGGCAGCATGATATCCATAACCGCGTCGAAGCGTTCGAGCACCTGAATGAGTGCTGCGTCGAACCGCCCCGACGTGTAGCACGCCGTCGACGACATAAACTCGTAATCGAAGCCGAACTGGTCGAGAAAGGCGCGTAGCCGCGCGTTGTTATGCTCGGCGAAACTGCCGTGGGTGCCGAACGGATCGGGGACCTTCGTCAGCGGCTTGCCGAGATGCTGTGCCACCATCTCCTTATTTGGAATGTTGTCGGGCACCTTGCGCAGCGCGTCCATGTCGTCGGAGAACGCGATCAGCCGGGTCTTGATCTTATCGTCAGTGAGAACGCGAAAGGCGTGCCGGACCATGGTGGTGCGCGCGACTTCGCCAAAGGTACCAATATGCGGCAAACCGGACGGCCCATAGCCGGTTTCAAAGATCACCGCGTCCTTGCGCCTCTGCCTCAGTCGAGCAACGATCTTGCGCGCCTCCTCGAACGGCCAGGCGCGCGACTGCTCGGCGAGTTCGCGCAACAAGCCGAATTGGAGCTGTGCCGTCGTCATTGGGCCTTCTCTAAGCTGCGCGAACAGTATGAAGCCGGCGAAATCCCGTCAAACTCGAACGCTCAGAATGGGCTGATCGGAAAATAACGCAGCCACAAATCGGTGTAGGTTCCCTTCTCCCACTGCCGGAACAGCGCCCAGTTGAGCGCCTGGCGCAGGAGATCATTGCCGGGCTTGACCGCTATCCCGACCCCTTCGCCAAAAAACCGACTGTCCAGGAACGGGCCCCCGCGGAAGGCGCAACAGCCGGCCGAATCCGTGCCGTTGAGCCAGAACGCCAACGAGATGCCGTCGCCAAACAGAAGGTCGGCATCCTTGTTGCGAAGCGCCGCACGCGCTGCCTCGGCATTTGGATAAGGCAGCAGTTGGGCCTCGGTGAACATCTCCTTGAGGTAGGCCTCGTGCGCCGTGCCGGCGATGACGGCGATTTTCTTTCCCTCGACCAGTTCCGGCAGCACATCATGGATCGGGCTATCGACGCGAGCCACGAAACGCGCTGGGGAGCGGTAGTACGGATCGGTAAAATCGGCGTGCTGGCGCGTCGCCACTGTCGAAGCGATCGAGGCGATCACGGCGTCGCCGCGATTGTCGTCCAGTGCATCGAGTAGCGTGTCGAAACGGCGCGCTTGGATGGTGCAGGTGGCCTTGATCTCATCGCAAAGATGCCGCGCCAGATCCACGTTGAATCCGGCTGGATTGCCATCCGGTCCGGCATAGTCGAATGGCGGATAATCCAGATCGGTGAGAAACCGGATGGTCTGGATGCGGGAAAGGTCAGGCCGCTCGGGTCGCCGACGTGGGTCCCAAAACCCGGGGACCACGGCCTCCCGCGGCAAAATGACCCCGTCCTCGGCCGCCACCATGGGAGATGCGCCAACGAAAACCCAAAGCATGATCCCCGCGATCCAAATGAGCGGCCAGAGGATACCGACGAGGCGTTTGCGGGATATTGCCATTCCACACTGCATAGGTAACGATCTGCGGCGATCTTGAGGCTAGAGTGCTGGATTTAAAGTTCCTAAGATTAGCCCGCAAATGAGTGTAGGAACTTCAAATCCAAGAACCACACTAGACTCGGAATGTTACTGGTGTCCCGCTGATCCCGAAGTTCGCAAAAGAGTGCCGCATATTCTTACGAACTTCGGAATCGGGACACTAAGGTGCCTCGGCTCGCCGCTTACCTGGGGCGGGGCGAAAAGTCGAGGTGAGGAGAAGCGCTTTTCGTTGCGTCGAGGGGCCGGCGGTGGCGTTTGGTGGCGTTAGCAGGGCGGTCCGTCGCCGCTCGATAATACAAGAGAGGCGCGACGACGGACCGTCGCGGGCGCCGACCTTCTACGCCCGCCGGACGGCAGTGCCAAACTTAAGCCCGCCGCGTTGCCCGGAAATCGATTGTATTCGCGGTCTATTGCCCAGCCGCGTGATCGCTGCCGCGGAACGGCGCGCGCAATCGATTGGAGAGGGCGCAGAGCGCGTCCTCATTTGCGCCGACGCCATTACCGAGGAAGCCTACCTGACCGCCCTTGCGACGTCCTTGGGGACGACCTACCAGCCGCTCGATCGAGTCTCGCGTGCGGCTTGTCCACTCGACGACGACGAGCTGATCCAGGCGGGAGCTGTGGGATTGCTGCCGCTGCACAACGGCCGCGAAATTGTTTGGATCATCGCTCCACGCTGCCTTACGGCCCGTCGCCTGGCCGATCCCAGAGAACCGCGTCAGGCATGGCTGAAGACATTCCGACTGACGTCGTCCGAACAGCTCCGGCGTTTCGTTGCACGGCATACCGATCGTGCGCTCGGACGGCGAGCCGCCGATGGACTTCGGCTTGCCCGTCCCCTTATGTCGAATGCTCCACGCGCCCAGGGCTGGCGGAGCGTCGCCACCATAGCATTGATGACTCTTGCGGTTTGCTATCTCGCAATGCTTCCCGTCCAAACGATCGAGTCGTTGAGTACGATATTGTGTCTCGTCTTTCTGGCCGCGGCGGTGCTGCGCATGTCGACCGGACTGTTCACGTCCCGGACACCGAGCCAAGCGTTTCAAATCGATGACGACAGACTTCCAATCTACACCATCATCTGTGCCCTCTACCGTGAGGCAGCCGTGGTCGGAGACTTGGTTGCCGCTATCCGTGCATTAGACTATCCGCCTGAGAAACTGGACGTGAAGTTTGTCCTCGAAGCCGAGGATCAGGAGACAAGACATGCCCTCGCCCGTCTGGACCTCGGCGCGCCCTTTGAGATCATAACAGCGCCGCCGATTGGCCCGCGCACCAAACCGAAGGCGCTTAACGTTGCGCTCCCCTTTGCTCGAGGTGCGTACACGGCTGTCTACGATGCCGAAGACGTGCCGGAGCCCGATCAGCTCCGCCGCGCCGTTGCCGCATTCACGACTGCCGACGAACGCCTCGCCTGTGTGCAAGCGAGCCTTACCATCGACAACACAGCCGATAACTGGCTTTCGCGCATGTTCACGGCCGACTATGCGGGGCAGTTCGACGCTTTCCTGCCCGGGCTGGCGGCGTTGCAACTGCCTTTTCCGCTCGGCGGTTCCTCCAATCACTTCCGCACTTCGGCGCTGCGCCAAGTCGGCGGTTGGGATCCCTTCAACGTCACCGAGGATGCCGATCTGGGCATTAGACTCTATCGCCTCGGCTTTCGATCGGCGGTGTTGTCGTCGGCAACTTATGAAGAAGCGCCGGCCCGCTTTTTGCCCTGGCTCAAACAACGCACGCGTTGGTACAAGGGCTGGATGCAGACTTGGTTCGTGCACATGCGTCGACCTGTGCGGTTGACGCACGAACTCGGGCCGGCTGGCGCGGCAGCTTTTCAACTCTTCCTCGCAGCCAATGTGTTGGCGGCCCTGATTCATCCCGCTTTCATGGCAGGCCTCGGCTATGCTCTGCTTGCTTCGCGAGATCCCTGGACACTTGCAACTGCAAGCCAGGCGATGCCCATCTTTGCCGCCACACTGTTGTCGGGCTATGTCTCCACGATGATCCTTGATGCTATCGGACTGCGCCGGCGCGGACTTTTGCGTCAAGCGTGGGTTCTGATACTCACTCCGCCGTACTGGTTCCTGCTGTCACTTGCCGCATGGCGCGCGCTCTTCCAGCTTTTGTTGACTCCGCAGCGCTGGGAGAAGACCGAGCATGGGCAGGCGAAGACTTCGCGTTTGAAGGGATGGCGCAGATCGGCTTCAATCCACCATGGTGCCAGACGCGTCGGGCATTCACCAGTTGCGGGCATCTCACCGATCGCACCTTTGCAAATCATGGAGACTTCGCACGACGCGATAAGGGATGCCGGCCGCAACCGGCCTGTTTCTACGGTGTCGCGTGATCTACGATAGTCCGTCAAACTGGGATTTACGAAACTCCAATCTGTCGCCAATGTGTCGTTCGGCTTTAATGAAATCTCGTCGAACAACTCAATTCATAACCTGCCCGACGGCTTGCTCATGCGCTTAAGTGTTGCCGTGCAGATGGATCCGATCGAGCGAATTAATATTCGCGGTGATTCGACCTTCGCACTGCTGCTCGAAGCACAGGCCCGCGCCTATCCGCTGGCCTATTATACACCCGACCGGCTGGTGCTCCGCGACGGCAGGGTATCGGCCGCGGTGCAATCGCTCGTAGTGCGCGACATCGTCGGCGATTACTTCACGCTTGGCGAGCCGCGACAGGCCGATCTTTCGTCCTTCGACGTCGTGCTGCTCCGCCAGGACCCGCCCTTCGATCTCGCTTATATCACCAGCACCCACCTGCTCGATCGCATTCATCCGAAGACCCTTGTCGTTAATGATCCAGCGCACGTGCGCAATGCGCCGGAAAAGGTTTTCGTCATGGAATTTCCCGATCTGATGCCGCCGACGATTGTCACGCGCGACCTCGACGCCATCAAGGCGTTTCGTGCCGAGCACGGCGACATCGTCATGAAGCCGCTCTACGGCCTCGGCGGTCAGGCGGTTTTTCGGCTTTCGCGCGACGACCTCAATTTCGGCTCGCTGTATGATTTGTTCGCGCACATGTTCCGCGAGCCGTGGGTGGTGCAAAAATTCCTGCCCGCGGTGAGGGAGGGCGACAAGCGTATTATCCTGGTTGACGGTGAGTTCGCCGGCGCGGTCAACCGCGTCCCTGCCGTTGACGATCTGCGCGCCAACATGGTGCGCGGCGGCACGCCGGCGGCGACCGATCTCACCCCGCGCGAGCGCGAGATTTGCGCCCGCCTCGGACCGGCCTTGCGCGCCCACAACCTGTTGTTTGTCGGCATCGACGTCATCGACGGCTTCCTCACCGAGATCAACGTCACCTCACCCACCGGCATTCGTGCAGTGAAGAATTTCGGCGGTCCCGATATCGCGGCGTTAATTTGGGACAAGATCGAGGCAAAGCGGGCCGCTGGTTAGTGCGGCCCAAAGCTTCCCGCTGCCCTCGCGGGCGGGCTGGCAGGCTGTTCATGGATTGTTCTTGCGCATTTGGCCCGATTCCGGTAGTCTTCTTGGCAGGGCGGGGTAATCATGGTCCAGCGCGTCTCCACGGTAGCGTTCGAGGGCATCGAAGTCCGGCCGGTCGACGTGCAAGTCCAGGTAGCACCGGGGATGCCGGCCTTCACCATCGTTGGCCTGCCCGACAAGGCGGTCTCGGAGGCCCGCGAGCGCGTCCGTTCGGCCTTGATTGCCTCCGGGCTTGCACTCCCCGCGCGCCGTATCACCATCAACCTCGCGCCTGCTGACTTGCCCAAGGAGGGCAGCCATTACGATCTCCCGATCGCGCTGGGGCTGATGGCCGCGATCGGTGCCATCCCCCATGACGCGCTCGCGGGCTTCACTGTGCTCGGCGAACTGGGACTCGACGGCTCGATCGCTCCAGTTGCCGGTGTACTACCGGCCGCTATTGGTGCCAACGCGCGTGGCGAAGGCTTGATGTGTCCGTCTGCCTGTGGGCCGGAAGCAGCGTGGGCAAGCCCGGAGATCGAGATCATAGCCGCATCCTCGCTCGTTCAACTCGCCAACCATTTCAAAGGCACCCAGGTGCTGTCCCGACCACAGCCGAAAATCCTCGAGACGGAGGGGCCGGCACTCGATCTCGCCGACATCAAGGGCCAGGAAAGCGCCAAGCGCGCGCTCGAAATAGCCGCGGCGGGAGGCCATAATCTGTTGATGGTCGGGCCGCCTGGCGCCGGTAAATCGATGCTGGCCGCGCGCCTACCTTCAATTCTCCCGCCGCTTGCACCCGCCGAACTGCTCGAAGTCTCGATGGTTGCTTCGGTCGCTGGCGAGATCGAAGGTGGCGCGCTCACCAATCGGCGGCCGTTTCGTGCACCCCACCACTCCGCCAGCATGCCGGCGCTGGTCGGCGGCGGCCTGCACGCACGACCGGGCGAAGTCTCGCTTGCGCATCATGGCGTGCTCTTTCTAGACGAGCTGCCTGAATTTCAACCACAGGTCCTCGATTCGCTGCGCCAGCCGCTCGAAACAGGCGAGGTCTCAATCGCGCGCGTCAATCATCGTGTTACCTATCCGGCTCGCTTCATGTTGGTCGCCGCCATGAATCCGTGCCGCTGCGGGCGGGCGAGTGAGCCCGGCTACGCCTGCCGCCGCGGGCCTAATGGCCGCTGCGCCGCCGATTACCAGGCGCGGATTTCCGGTCCGCTCATCGACCGCATTGATCTGCATATCGAGGTCCCCGCGGTGACCGCCGCCGACCTCATTTTGCCACCGCCAGCCGAAGGCAGCCGGGAAGTCGCCGAGCGCGTCGCGCTTGCCCGCGAGCGACAGGCCGCACGCTACGCGTCCATCGGGCTGTCGCATCTGCGTAGCAACGCAGCGGTTTCCGGCGCGGTGCTGGAGGATGTGGCGCGGCCGGATGCGAGTGGGCTCTCTCTGATTCGCGACGCTGCCGATGCCATGCGGCTTTCGGCGCGCGGCTATCATCGCGTGCTGCGCGTTGCACGCACGCTCGCGGACCTTGACGGCATAGAAAAAGTGGGCCGCGTGCATATCGCCGAGGCTTTGTCCTATCGTGCTCTCGCCGACGAGGTGCGCCGCGCGGCGTGAATATCCACCGCGTCGGCGTGGCATCCTGCGAGTATTCGCCCGTCACAACTCGTTATTGGCTCGGTTGGCACGCCGCAACATGGCTGGCTCTGCCATCCGTTCATTCGTGCCCTTGATTCGCAGCCCGGAATGGTGACGGTATTGCGGGCATGAGCATCACGCCATTCGTTGCAAGCGTGCGCGGCCTCTGGCTTAGCGCCTAGAATTTATATCATTTCGAGCCATGCCAAACCCGCCCCGCAAAATCGCTTTCATCACGGTCGCAACCGATCAGGGCACGCTCATCGTGAACCGGTTCGATCAGCATATCCCACAACCCAACGCAGGATACGGCGTCGGTTTCCAACTTTTGGAAAGGACCGCCTACGAGCCGGGCGAGGTCAATCTGCTGCTCACCCTTCTCGACCTGCGTCGCAAGCACTACGGCGACGGCGTTATTGCCGTCGATTGCGGCGCCAATATCGGCGTTCATGCCATCGAATGGGCAAAGCACATGACCGGTTGGGGCGTCGTGCTGGCCATCGAAGCCCAGGAACGCATCTATTATGCGCTTGCCGGCAATATTGCGATCAATAACTGCTTTAACGCCCGCGCCATCCACGCCGCAGTGACGAATCAGTCCGGCCTACTGAAAATGCCGTCACCTAACTATTTTGCGCACACAAGCTTTGGCCACTTGGAACTCCGGAAGCGGGACGGTATGGAATTTATTGGCCAGGAGATCGACTATTCCGAAACGAAGATGGTCGACGTGCGGGCACTCAACCTCGATTCGTTTAATTTCAACCGGCTCGATCTGATAAAAATGGATGTTGTGGGAATGGAGATTGAGGCCCTGACAGGCGCCGTCAAATGCATCGATCGTCATCGACCTATTCTGCTGGTGGAGACGGCCAAAACTGATAAAGACAAATTGCGCGCACGGCTCGAAATCGGCCGCTACTTAGTACACGCTTTCGGGACCAATTTTCTGGCCATCCACAAAGACGACAAGTGCCTGCCGCACATCAAGGTCAACGAGCCGAAGCCCTCCTAAACTTTATGCGGACCCGTTGGCCACGTGAATCGCGCCGCGCATCCCAATCGCGGACAAAAATTCCTGTCGCGTCTCGGCGTGGTCGCGAAATACCCCGAGCATTCGGCTCGTCACCATGGTCACGCCCGTCTTGTGCACCCCGCGAGTTGTCATGCACTGATGGGTAGCTTCAGTGACGACCGCGACGCCGTGCGGCTTGAGCACGGCATCCAAACATGCGGCGATTTCGGCCGTCATCTTTTCCTGGATCTGCAGCCGCCGCGCATAGACTTCGACCAGCCGCGCCAGCTTGGATATTCCGACCACACGGTTGCGCGGCAGGTAGCCGACATGCACGCGTCCGATGATCGGGGCGATGTGGTGCTCGCAATGTGATTCGAAACGGATATCGCGCAGCACCACGACCTCGTCGTAGCCGCCGGTCTCCTCGAACGTGCGCTTAAGATATTCGCGCGGATCATCGTTGTAGCCCGCGAACCATTCTTCATAGGCGCGGACAACGCGCATTGGCGTGGCGCGCAAGCCTTCGCGGTCAGGATCATCGCCGGCCCAGCGGATCAACGTCCGCACGGCAGCCTCCGCCTCGGCGCGTGAGGGCCTGTTGACCAGGCTCGATCCGGCCGATTTCGTGCGCGAGCGTTTAGAATTAACCACTTTGTCCATCACATAATCTCCGGCGAAGGTAAATGTATGAGGGTTAGATGGGCGCCCCATCGCTAAAGCCAAGGCAATGTTAACAAAGCATCAACCTTCACTCCAATCGCACTTGACGCGCCTTGCCGAATGCAAGGGATGCGCAATGTTGATAGGCGACTATGCTCGCTTGCACATCGCTAATCCAGGCACGAGCGTGATTTTCAACGGCTTCCGCGAAGAACGTGCCGAGCGGGATTAAAACTATGCGCCCCTGGGCCATACTTCGAAAGCCCGCCATCCTTTCTCGCCGGTTGATGTCTCTCATCGTCCGCGCAGCGGTCATCACATCGATGTCGTTCGGTATCGCCTTTGGTTTCCTGTCGGGGGCGGCTGCCGACGGGGCCCACTATGATCCATACGCTTTCGCAATCGGTGTTGCAGCGCTGTTCGGCGCCGCATGCGGCGCCATAGGAATTTTGATCTCCCGCGTCCAGCAGATGAAAGCAGAGCTGCGACGGCTCGAGGCGCGCCTTGAGGAAGCCGCCGATCGCACCTGGGAAATCAGCGAAGCGCAGGAACGCGCCAAGAGCTTCCTTGAGGCCCAGGGCGACGTGATCGTTCGGCGCGACGGCAGCAGCGCAATCACCTACGTCAACGATGCCTTCTGTGCGCTCGCCGGATGCGCTCGCGAGACACTGCTCGCAACCACGTTTGCATTGCCAGTGCAAGAACAAGTCGAAGCTGACACGTTGCCCGATGGCACGCACACTTACGATCAGAAAATCGCCTCCCCTGAAGGTTTGCGTTGGATCGCGTGGCGGGACGTTACGCTGCGCACAGACGGTTTGAGCGAAACGCAAAGCGTCGGGCGTGACATAACCGATCGCATGATGACGGAGCGCGCACTTGCCGATGCGCGCGATCAGGCGGAGGCCGCCAGCCGCGCGAAGTCGCGGTTTCTGGCGATGGTATCGCACGAAATCCGCACGCCCCTCAACGGCATTCTCGGCATGACAGATCTCCTGGCTGATACGACGCTGTCGCCCGAACAGCTGACGTATTTGAAAGCGGTAAAGATGTCGGGGGATACCCTGCTGTCGCTGATCGAAGAGATGCTCGATTTCTCCAAAATCGAGGCCGGCAAGATCGACCTTGAGGCGCGGCCGTTCTTACTCGCATCCTTCGTCGAGGAGGCCACCGAGTTGCTCGGTCCCCGCGCCCAGGCCAAGGGTCTTGAAATCTGCTGCTACGTCGATGAGCGGCTGCCAGCAAGCGTGGTCGGCGATGCCGCTCGGCTGCGCCAGGTTCTGTTCAACATCGCCGGCAACGCGATCAAATTTACCGAGCAGGGTGGCGTTTCGATCGTCGTCGAACCCGGCACTCGACCGAATGAGATCGCCATCGCGGTGCGCGATACCGGAATCGGCATGTCGCCTGAAGACCAAGCGCGTATCTTTCTCGAATTTGAGCAGGCCGATAGCAGCTTGGCGCGTAAATTCGGCGGCACCGGACTCGGCTTGACCATCTCGAAGCGGATCGTCGAAAGCATGGCTGGCGAGATAACGGTCGAGAGCTCGCCGGGCAAAGGCTCGACCTTTCTCGTCACGGTCCCGCTGCCACGCGCCGACGAGGGCAGTGAGCCTACCGTCACCGTGCCAGATCTGACCGGCAATGACGTCCTCATTGTTGCGCCAGCCGAGATAGAAGCCTCGCTCATCGCCCGGCGCCTGCAACGTTGGGGCGCGCGAACCAGGATCGTCACCGATCAAGACGTCGCCGCCGCCATCTTGCCGGAGCAGGCATGGAGCGCCCTCTTGGTCGATCACACGCTCGAGGCGGCGGCAGGTGACGCATTCGCCCGTATGATCTCAAAGATTCCACGTCGCATCGTACTGGTGACTCCTGCGATGCGCAGCAAGCTCGCCGCCTTCAAGGCGGCCGGCTTCACCGGCTATTTGATCAAGCCGGTGCGCGCCACTTCGCTCGCCGCGCGGCTTCGTGCCAATGATGCTTTCGATTCCGCTACGGCGTCCGATGTAATGGAGCCGCAGGCCGCAGCGAAGGCGAGCACTGCGCTTTCGATCCTTGTCGTGGAGGATAACGAGATCAACGCACTGCTTGCGCGCACGCTGCTGACAAAGCTCGGCCATCGTCCGAAGACCGTTGCAAGCGGCGCCGCCGCGATCGAGTGCTGGGTTGCCGCGCGTGAAGCCGAGACGCCCTATGACCGGCTGCTCATGGACCTGCACATGCCGGGCATGGACGGACTGGAAGCGACGCGCCGGATCCGCGCGATCGAAGCCGAGCACGGCATCGCGCGCACGCCCATCATAGCGCTGACTGCAAACGCCTCAGTCGTGGACCGCGATGCGTGTCTCGCCGCCGGCATGGATGATTTCCTGGTCAAGCCGTTCGATCGCGAGAAACTGGCCGCCGTGCTCGCAGCCGGCGCCGTAGCCGGCCTTGCGGCGTAACAAGTCACAGCCTGCGTAACGCCACTTCCTCAACCTCGTGGCTCTCGCCTTTCTTCAAGATGAGATCTGCACGCGGGCGCGTAGGCACAATGTTCTCGCGCAAATTGACGAGATTGATACGGTTCCAGATCGACGTTGCGGTGGCGACCGCGTCGTCGTCGGACAATCGCGCGTAGCGATGAAAATAGGATTTTGGATCGGCGAACGCCGTACCACGCAACGTCAGAAAGCGGTTGACGTACCACGACAATAGTACATCCTCATCGGCATCGAGATAGACCGAGAAATCGAAAAAATCCGAAACAAAGGGAACGGCCTTGCCGTCCTTGGGCAACCGGCCGGCCTGCAAGACGTTCAGGCCCTCGATGATGAGAATATCGGGCCGGTCGATCTCGATCCATTGATTTGGCACAACGTCATAGATGAGATGCGAATAGACCGGCGCGCGCGCCGGTCGGCGACCGGCCTTTATATCGGAGAGAAACCGTAACAATGCCGGTAGATCGTAGCTTTCCGGAAAGCCCTTTTTCTCCATCAGACCTTCGCGATCGAGCACGGCATTGGGAAACAGGAACCCGTCGGTGGTGACAAGATCGACTTTGGGCACATTCGGCCAGCGGGCGAGCAACGCCTGCAACACACGCGCCGTGGTCGACTTGCCCGCAGCGACCGAACCGCCGACGCCAATGATGTAGGGCATTTTTGCATCCTCGGTGCCGAGGAAGCCCTGCTGGGCGCGAAACAGACGTTGGGTTGCGGCCACATAGAGCGAGAGCAGCCGCGACAACGGCAGATAGATCTCTTCGACCTCCGAGATGTCGAGGCGGTCGTGCATCGAGCGTAGTCTTGTGATTTCGGATGGCTCGAGCGTCATCGCTGTGTCGGCGCGCAGGGTCGCCCACTCAGCGCGCGAGAACACCCGATAGGGTGACACGTCCTGTTCGGTGCGCTGCTCCATTCTGAGATGCCCTTAACCGCCTCTTCGCGCGGCCTTTTCGTCAAGGCCCGATTGGCGCGTGCGGGCACCGAGCTCAGCCTCGACCTCCTCAAGTGCGATGCCGCGAGCATGGAGCACGACGAGAAGGTGATAGAGCACGTCCGCTGCTTCCGCGACCATGCGATTGCGATCCTCGCCGACTGCGGCGATCGCGGCCTCCACCGCCTCCTCGCCAAGCTTTTTGGCGCAATGCGTGATGCCGCGGTCGAGGAGTTTGCGCGTGTAGGAGACTTCCGCGCTCGCGCGTGCGCGCTCCTGCACACGCTTTTCAAGGTCTTGGAGGGTGAAGGTCGCCATGCCGCGTTCCTTATCACCTCTGCGCCCGGCCGGGGAGAGGGCGATCAATAATCAAGCCGTACCGGCAGGCCGGCACGGGCCATGTATCGCTTCGCTTCACGCACCGAATGCTCGCCGAAGTGGAAGATCGATGCGGCGAGCACAGCACTGGCGTGACCATCGCGAACGCCTTCAACCAGATGGTCGAGATTGCCGACGCCCCCCGAAGCGATGACCGGCACAGACACGGCATCGGCGACGGCGCGGGTCAGCGGAATATCAAAGCCCTGCCGGGTGCCGTCGCGATCCATGGAGGTTAGCAGGATTTCGCCGGCACCGAGCGCGACCACCTGGCGCGCATAGGCAACGGCATCAATCCCCGTCGGAATACGGCCGCCATGGGTAAAAATCTCCCAGCGCAGCGCCTCGCCCGGCTGTGATACTTTTTTGGCGTCGATGGCGACCACAATGCACTGATCGCCGAATTTTTCCGCCGCCTCCTTTACAAAGGCGCGGCGCGCGACGGCGGCGGTGTTGATCGATACTTTGTCGGCACCGGAGGTCAGGAGCGCACGAATATCCTCGATGGTGCGCACGCCGCCGCCAACCGTGAGCGGCATGAAGCAGGCTTCCGCAGTGCGCCGGACAACGTCGAGCATAATCGCGCGCTTCTCATGGCTCGCAGTGATATCGAGAAACGTAAGCTCATCGGCGCCCGCTTCGTCGTAAGCGATGGCCGCCTCGACCGGGTCGCCGGCATCGCGCAGGTTGACGAAATTGACGCCCTTGACGACACGGCCGTCTTTCACGTCCAGGCAGGGAATGACGCGGGCTTTGAACATGTCTAAGTCGCCCTCGCCGTGCGGATCAGCTTGAGCGCTTCCTGAGCGTCAAGCCTGCCATCATAAAGCGCCCGACCGGCAATCGCGCCTTCGAGCTTCTTGGCGCGCGGCGCCAGCAGCGCCCGGACGTCCTCAATCGAGGCGAGACCGCCCGAAGCAATGACTGGAACTGAAATCTGATCGGCGAGCGCCACCGCAGCGTCGAGATTGAGACCCCTCAACATGCCGTCGCGCGTCACGTCCGTATAGATGATGGCGGCGACGCCCGCATCCTCGAAACGCCGTGCGATATCGCTCGCGATAAGCTCCGAGGTTTCCGCCCAGCCCTGAACTGCGACACGGCCATCGCGGGCATCGAGCCCGACTGCGACGCGGCTCGGATAGGCCCGCGCAGCCTCCTGCACCAATGCCGGATTACGCACCGCCGCAGTGCCGATGATGATGCGCGCTACTCCCTTGCCGAGCCACGCTTCGATAGTCGCGCGATCGCGAATACCGCCGCCAAGCTGCACCGGAATTCTCACCGCAGCGAGAATACCGTCCACTGCCGCCGCATTGACTGGCTTGCCGGCAAAGGCACCGTCAAGATCCACGATGTGGAGATATTCGAAGCCCTGCTGCTCGAAGACTTTCGCCTGAGCTGTCGGATCGCGGTTGAATACCGTGGCGCGCGCCATGTCGCCCTGTTCGAGGCGCACGGCGAGTCCCTGCTTGAGATCAATGGCGGGAAATAAAATCACGGCACAAAGTTCGGCGCTAAGAAGTGTGAGGGTGGCAACTTAATCACGGCTTCCATTGCAGAAAGTTCGCAATTAGCGCGAGACCGAGCCGTTGGCTCTTCTCGGGATGAAATTGTGTGCCGACAATATTATCGCGCGCCACGATCGCCGTAATGGGACCACCGTAATCGGCTTCCGCCACAAGGTCGGCGCGTTGGGCGGGCTTGATCTGATAGGAATGCACGAAATAAGCATGCAGGCCGTCCCGGCCGAGCCTCAAGCTGTTGATCAGCGGATGCGGCCGTACGATATCGAGGGTGTTCCAGCCCATATGCGGAATCTTGAGGCTTGGATCGCTGGGTGCGATACGGTCGACCTCACCGGCTATCCAGCTCAACCCTTCCGTCACTTCGTATTCGCACCCACGCTCGGCCAGCAACTGCAAACCGACACAGATGCCGAGGAACGGCCGGCCTTTGTGGCGCACCGCCTCGTCGAGCGCGCCAATCATACCGTCCAATGTATCGAGGCCGCGCCGGCAATCGGCAAAGGCGCCGACCCCGGGCAGCACCACGCGATCGGCACGCGTCACAACGGCCGGATCGCGCGTCACGACGATCGGCTGGCCGAAACCGACCTCGCGCGCCGCACGCTCGAATGCCTTTGCCGCGGAGTGCAGGTTCCCGGAGCCGTAATCGACTATAGCGACGCTCATCGCTGCGCTCCCGGCTCGGGAAACAGCCCGATGACATCGGTGTGCGCCATGCTCGAGGTCGGCACGGACGAGCCCGGCCCCGCTGGCGCGGCGGCAGACCGCATACCGGAACCGGTTACCACCTGGCTAGCCCATGCATCGAAGAACCGCCGTTCGGCCTGCTCACGATCCCGGCCGCTGACCACGCCGATTTGCTTCCAGCCCCGCCGCGACAACGTAAAACGCCGAAGCGAGCCGGCCTCAAGGCCGATTGCCAGCGAGATTAGAAGGCCGATCAGAGCGACGGCCGACGCCGAGCCACCAAACATCCGCACCAGCGTTTCAAGCCCTGCCGCGCCGACGACATAGACCGCGAATACGAGCCACATGCGGTGCAGCAGCATCCATAATGGCGCCAGCACAAAAGCCCATCCAGAGAAGCCATCGCGCACAAACGCAAAGCGTTCAGGATCCGGAGGTGCGCCGGTAGCCCGCAGCGGTGGCTCGTGTATGGTGTAAACCGACATGGGTCTTCAGCCTACGGCTGCCTTCTCCTTACTGTCACGCCCGCACCGGCGGCTATCCGTGATCGCGCACCGACGAATCTAAGCATCTCCGCCGGGAACTGCAGGATCGTTCGCTTCCGCGGACGATGACATCGAGTTAACCGCCGAGCGCTCCTTTGGTCGAAGGCACCTCATTGGCGGCCCGCGGATCGATGGCGACGGCGGCTCGCAATGCCCGCGCTAGACCTTTGAAGCAGGATTCGGCGATATGATGATCGTTGCTGCCGTAAAGCGTTGCCACGTGCAGCGTTACGCCGGCGTTCATGGCAAATGCTTGGAACCATTCCTGCACCAAGGCGGTATCAAAAGTGCCGACCTTGGCGCGCACGAATTCGACCTTGAAAACCAGGAATGGTCGGCCCGAAATATCGATCGCCACACGCGTAAGCGCCTCATCCATCGGCACGTGGACGTCGGCGTAGCGCGCGATGCCTTTCATGTCGCCAAGCGCCTGCTTGAGTGCCTGCCCTAGCGCAATGCCGACATCCTCGGTCGTGTGGTGCTGATCAATATGCAGGTCACCCTTGGCGTTGGCGCGGATATCGATGCGCGAATGACGTGCCAACAGATCGAGCATGTGGTCGAGGAAGCCAATACCCGTCGCCAGCGACGATGTGCCGGAGCCGTCGAGATCGACGGCAACTTCGACGTCGGTCTCCTTGGTAGTTCGCTTCACGGACGCCTTGCGCATCGTTAATCTCCACAGCGCGCCGCGCGCCTTTTATCAGGGCTTTGTCCGCTCCGCCAATGTCCTGTGCAATTGCATTGCCGCCGCTCAACTCCTAAATCTTGCTTAGAATAAGGGCCCTCCACCGCATGCAATCTTTCGAATCTGGCCATTCCGGAGCCTGGCGCGGCACCACGATCCTCACCGTCCGTAAAAACGGCGTGGTGGCGGTCGGTGGCGATGGCCAGGTTTCGATCGGTCAGACCATCGTCAAGGCCAATGCCAAAAAGGTCCGCCGGCTCGGCAAGGGCGACGTGATCGGCGGCTTTGCCGGCGCCACGGCCGACGCCTTTACCCTGTTCGAGCGGTTGGAATCGAAGCTCGAGCAATATCCGGGTCAACTCACCCGGGCCGCAGTCGAACTCGCCAAAGATTGGCGGACCGACCGCTATTTGCGCCGGCTCGAAGCGATGATGATCGTCGCCGACAAGGACGTCTCCCTGGTGCTCACCGGCACCGGAGACGTGCTTGAGCCGGAAGCCGGCATTGTCGGCATCGGCTCCGGCGGCAATTATGCGCTCGCTGCGGCACGCGCCTTGGTCGACGGCCCGCTCGATGCCGAGACAATCGTGCGCCGCGCGCTCGACATCGCGGCAGACATCTGCGTCTACACCAATCGCAACGTCACCATCGAGATGTTGAAGGGCGCCTGACCCATGGTGCCCTGTGCCTACGCCTTCCGCCCGATGTCCGAAGACGACTTGCCGCTCGTCGGGGGCTGGCTGACCATGCCGCACGTCGTGGAATGGTGGCCGGCCGGCGTCAAACAGCTCGAGCGCGTCCGCGCTCATATCGGCGATCCGGCAATCGATGTCTTCATTGTGACGGCGAACGACCGGGCGATCGGCTATTTGCAATGCTACGACCCATGTGCCGAGGCCGATCATCCGTTCCGCGATCAACCCGCCGGCACGCGAGGCATCGACCAGTTCATCGGCAATCCCGATATGATCGGGCGCGGTCATGGCTCCGCCCTGACGCGCGCCTTTGTCGCAAAACTGTTCGCCGCCGGCACACCCCGCGTCGTTACCGACCCCGACCCGGCCAATCGGCGCGCCGTGGGCGCTTATGAAAAAGCCGGCTTTCGAACCGAACGATTGGTCGATACGCCGTGGGGTCGGACGCTTCTCATGGTATGTGAGTTATGACCGACTTCTCCCCTCGCGAAATCGTCTCCGAACTTGACCGCTTCATCGTCGGTCAGACTGACGCAAAGCGCGCGGTCGCCATCGCGCTGCGAAACCGCTGGCGTCGCCTGCAACTCGACGAGCGGCTGCGCGAAGAGGTGCTGCCGAAGAATATCTTGATGATTGGCCCGACCGGGGTCGGCAAGACGGAAATTTCGCGCCGCCTCGCCAAGCTCGCCGCTGCGCCATTCCTCAAGGTCGAGGCTACGAAATTTACCGAGGTTGGCTATGTCGGCCGTGACGTCGAGCAGATCGTGCGCGACCTCGTCGAGGTCGCCATCGCTCTGACCCGCGAGCGCAAGCGCAAAGACGTCCAGGCGAGAGCCCAGAAAGCGGCCGAAGAACGTGTGCTCGATGCGCTGGTCGGAGCCAGCGCCAGTGCATCGACCAAAGAGACTTTCCGCAAAAAACTGCGGGCCGGCGAGCTAGACGACAAAGAGATCGAAATCGAGGTACAGGCCGGAGGCTCCGGCATGCCGCTGTTCGACATTCCTGGCATGCCTGGCGCGCAAATGGGCGCGATTTCGATTGGCGACATTTTCGGCAAGCTCGGCGGCGGCCGCACCAAGACGCGGCGCGTAACGGTACACGATTCCTACGAAATTCTGATCAACGAGGAGTCCGACAAGCTGCTCGACACCGACCAGCTCACGCAGGAGGCAATCAAAAACGTCGAGAACAACGGCATCGTGTTCCTCGACGAGATCGACAAAATCTGCGCACGCGAGGGACGCATCGGCGCCGATGTGTCGCGCGAAGGCGTGCAGCGGGACCTGTTGCCGCTGATCGAGGGCACCAACGTCGCCACCAAGCACGGCTCGGTGAAAACCGATCACATCCTGTTCATCGCGTCGGGCGCATTCCATATTTCGAAACCCTCGGATCTGCTGCCGGAATTGCAGGGTCGCTTGCCGATCCGGGTGGAGCTACAGCCGCTCACGCGCGACGATATGCGCCGCATCCTGACCGACCCCGAAGCCTCGCTGGTCAAGCAATATGTCGCGCTCTTGGCCACCGAGGGCGTGACACTGGAATTTTCCGAAGACGCCATCGATGCACTGGCCGACGTGGCGGTGGCGGTGAATTCGAGCGTGGAAAATATCGGCGCGCGGCGGCTGCAGACCGTGATGGAGCGCGTACTCGATGATATCTCGTTCGCCGCGCCGGATCGCTCCGGGGAGACGGTGAAGATCGACGCCGACTATGTGCACAAGCACGTCGGCGATCTCGCCAAAAACGCGGATTTGAGCCGGTTCATTCTTTAGCGGATGCAAACTGAGCCGTCCGCCTGTCCAACGCGCTCCCCCGCGGCGGTTGGTCGCGGCCGGGGTTCCCGCTAATCTGGATCGGACTCGCCCCGGGGGTACTCATGCTTACACGTCGCCACGCAATCGCGCTGAGCGCCGCAGCGGCAATCACGTCGCGCTTTTGGGTTGACGCCGCGCATGCGGCTGGATGGCCGGATCGGCCCGTCCATCTGATCGTGCCGATTGCGGCCGGCGGGCCGAACGATACGGTCGCCCGCATTCTTGCCGAGCGGCTGTCGAAGGACTGGAATCAGCAAGTGGTCGTCGACAACAAAAGCGGCGCTGGCAACAATATCGGCAATGAATACGTCGCGCATTCCGCGCCGGATGGCTACACGCTTTTGTTCGCCACCGGATCGCTCGCAGCCAATGTCGTCATGTACCGCTCGCTCAGCTACGATCCGATCGCCGACCTGGCGCCAATTTCGTTGATCGCCCGCGACCCGTTTTTCATGTTCGTGCCGAACTCCTCGCCGGCCAAAACGGTTGCAGAGTTTATCGTCTACGCCAGGTCGCGTCCCGGCAAGCTCACGATCGGATCGCCGGGCACTGGCAGCGTGATCCATCTGGCCGAATTGTTGCTGATGCAAATGGCCAAGATCGAGATGACCCATGTGCCATATCGCGGCGCGGCGCCGGCTTTCACCGATCTGATACCTGGCCGCATCGATTGTTATTTTGGTAGCGGCGAGTTGCTGCAGTACTGGCGGTCCGGGCAGGTACGCGCGCTCGCCACGACGGGCGTCAGGCGCGCCGCTATCGCGCCGGAATTGCCGACCTTGGCTGAAGCCGGTGTGCCTGGCTATGAGGCGTCGACATGGCAGGGCCTATTCGCACCCGCAAAGACGCCGCCGGCGATTGCCAAAAAAATCAATGTCGACACCATAACTGCGCTCGACAATCCGCAGATCAAGGGCAAGCTCGAACACATGGGCTATGCGGTCAGTGGCTCCTCGCCTGAGCAACTTGCCGATATATTGAAAGCGGACATCGACAAGTTGGGCGCGATCGTTAAAGCGGCCGGCATCAAAATCGATTAAGTTCTCCGTTTGCCGTCCGCTAACGCGACAGGTACGGCAACCGGCGGTTTTCATACTGGAATCCTTCAGGTTTTCTCATCTTCACTGAGCTCTTACTGAGCCTCCTCTGTCGCCGCCCGCACCCGAACTGCGACGAAAACGGTCAGTGTGACGCATCCTGCCGCATGGCAGAGACGGTTGCGAACCGCTAATGTATGGCGCTTGAGCTGAGGTGTGGCCGTGCTGACACGTCGCCACTTGATCGCATTATCCGCCGCTTCGACGCTCGCGCCGACCTTTTCGCCGCGGGCAGCGCGGGCGGCGACGTGGCCCGATCGAGCGGTGCACATGATCGTGCCAATCGCAGCGGGTGGCCCGACGGATACCAATGCTCGCATCCTTGCCGACTCGCTTTCGAAGATCTGGGGCCAGCAAGTCGTCATCGACAACAAAGGCGGCGCCGGCACCAACATCGGCAATGCTTTCGTCGCACACTCCGATCCCGACGGCTACACAGTGCTGTACGGCACGTCGTCGCTCGCGTCGAACGGCGCACTTTACCGCACGCTCGACTACAATCCGATCACGGACCTTGCGCCTGTCTCTCTCGTCGCAAAGTTTCCATTCTTCATGTTTGTGCCGAATTCTTCGCCAGCTAAGACGGTCAAGGAGTTCATCGCCTATGTGAAGGCCCATCCGGGCAAGCTTACGATGGCTTCTCCCGGTACCGGCAGCGGACCGCATCTCGCTGAAATGTATTTCCTGCAGATGGCCAAGCTTCAGATGACTCACGTGCCTTATCGCGGCGCGGCGCCGGCGTTTGTCGACCTGATACCCGGCCGCCTCGACTGCTATTTCGGCAGCGGTGAACTGCTAACCTATTCGCGATCGGGCCAGGTGCGTGTGCTTGCATCGACTGGAGCCAAGAGATCGCCGGCAGCACCGGACGTGCCGACTATCAGCGAGTCGGGTCTTCCCGGCTACGTGGTAGAATCTTGGCAGGCGGTGTTTGCGCCGGCAAAGACACCGCCTGAAATCGTGCAAAAAATGAATGCCGGCATCGTCAAGGCACTCGCCGAGCCGACGCTCGTCGACAAACTGGCACATACCGGGTATTCGGTTGACAGTTCTTCGCCGCAGCAGCTTGGCAAGTTTCTCAAAGCAGACACCGCAAAGTGGGCGTCCGTCATCAAGACCGCGGGAATAAAAATCGATTAGGTCTTGATCTGTTCCCGGTTGAACTCGCGAATCATTGCTATCCACCGCTCGACTTGCGCAAGCACGCGGGCGTCCACCGAGACCTTTTGCGTCGATTTGACGTTCGGTTGCGTCTTGACCGTCTCGGACATGATCCACCGTATCCCGTGATAATGTCGCGTTCGTGGCATCGTCTTCGCAACCAAGTTTGAGCACTTCCTGTGTGCGCGGGAAATTCCAATCCTTAAGGTTAACAGCCGAAATTACGCTCCACGCCGCAAGCGCACATACAGCGCGCCTTGGCCGCCGTGGCTGACGTGAGCGTCTTCGAATCCGATAATCAACCGGCGAAATTGGGGCAGCGCGAGCCACATTGGCACCTGTCGCCTGAGCACGCCACGACCGGTCACGGCGTCACCCAAACCTGATCCCTTTCCGGTGACAATCAACACGATTCTGGCACCGTCCTCCTGGGCCCGATGGAGAAAGCGCAAAAGCGCAGCGTGTGCCTCTATCTGTGTCAGACCATGAAGGTCGATGCGCGCGTCGATCGGGTCGCGGCCGCGCGCGACCCGCTGTCTGACGCGCCGGCCCAGCGGCACAAGTCCGTTTGATGAGTCGGTTGGCACGAGCTCGTGCCGCACGACGGGATGGGGCCGCAGACGCGGCGCCAGTGGTTCGCTGGAATGGGATGGCCTGATGCGCGGCTTGGCAGATGACTTATGGGCGCTCGCCGTTCGCGGCAATGGCACGATCGAGCGCGCAAATCCGCCCCACAATGCACGCTCTTCGTCGCTCAGTTGACGCCGGCTCATAATCTCTGTCGCGGTTAAGGTTTTGGCACGGGCGCAGCCGACGGCGTCGGCAAAGTCCCACCGGCTGACTGCAAATCCGGCGGGCTTGCGTCGGCCGCGGTCGGATCGCCCATGGCACCGGGGTTCGAACTGAAATGCAGCGGGCGCTCCGGCGGCAGCGGCATATCGCGACCCGCCAAAACCGGATCGAGCGCGCGCGGCAAGAGCATGAAGAACTCGCCGGAATTCTTGATGCGGCCCGCGATGCGTGCAGCTTCATTGCCGGCCCCGAAATAGATGTCGGCGCGCGCCGGTCCGACGATGGCCGAGCCGGTATCCTGCGCAATCACCAGCCGGTCGAATTTCGTTCCAGCCTTCTGGTTTGCGATCGGCAGGTTGGCCTCGATAAAGAATGGCGTACCGTAGTCATGCAACGCACGATCGATCGCAATCGAGCGTCCGGCCACAAGCGGGACGCCCTCGCCGCCGACAGCCTCATCCTCTGTCGCAAGATCGGTGATGCGAAAGAAAACGTAGGACTTGTTCTCCCGCCGCACTTCCTTCGCCTCGTCCGGATTAGTCTCCATCCATTCGCGTATGTGCTGCATGGACACCTGGTCCTTGGACATCAGCCCCCGGTCGACCAGCGCGCGACCAATGGAAGTATAGGGCCAACCGTTATACGAATCATAATTGACACGTAGAATGGTGCCGTCTTCGAGCCTGATGCGGGCCGAGCCCTGGATCTGCGCAAACAATACGTCGACTTGGCTGCGCAGATAGCAAATTTCCAGATGCCAGCCGTCGAGCGCGCCGTCCTCGATTTCACCTCGCGTGTAATACGGAACGATGAAACGGCGACCGAACCGACGGCCGACCTTTACTCCCTTGCTTGGGAACACGTCGCCAAGCTTGCGTTGGCCTGAAACGACGAGATTTGGCGGCCGACGATAGAGCGGCGCTGTAAATTCCGCTGTCGGCACGCGCGAACCATCGATGATCGGCTCATAGTAGCCGGTGACAAAGCCAGCCGTATCGCCGAGCTTGTTGATTCGTATCGGCCGAAAGTTGCCTTCGAAGAATCTTCGAGCCCCGTCATCATCGAGCGGGATAGCCGCCATCGCACGACGACAGGCGTCCTTGAGCGCTCCGGCGACGGCTGTCACGTCGCCCTTCGGCTGCTGTTTGCTGCCGAGCGCGCGGCAGCTCGCCAGAAAAGCTGCAAATGCTGCGGCATGATCGTCGCTCGCCCAGCCCTTGAGGTCCGCCCAGTCGACCGGCTCGTATTGGGTATCCGGAAATTTGAGCGGCTCGGCCTTCGCACTGCACCACGCCCACGATATCCAGACAGAAGCGACAAAGATCGCGAGCACAGCGGGAAGCCGGCAGCGAGCCGCCATCGGCGTCATTGGCCCGCTTCGGTGGCGACCACCTTCCAGTTCGGATCGCGCGAGGAGACATCGCGCGCGAAAGTCCACACATCTGTGACATCCGTGACCTTGTCGGCATGGCCGTCGATCACGACGCCGTTTCGGTCGCGCGTGGAGGAAACCAACTTGGACATGAAGCGCACGGTGATTTGTGCGGTGCGGCCGCGTAGCTCGGCGGCAGTGATGGTTGAGTTGTCGATTGAAATAAAGCGCGTTTCCGCAGTCTCGCCGCGACCTTCGCGTTCGGTGATTGCTGCATCGAAACCATCGAAAACTTCACGTGAGAGCAAGGTTCGCAATTGACGGCGATCGCCTTCAGCAAAAATTGTCACGATCATCTCGTAGGCTGTGCGCGCACCGGTGATGAAGTGTTTGACGTCGAAGCTCGGGTCGGCGCCAACGATCGCGTCGAGACCTGCCGCAACGGGCGAACCGTTATCGGCAATGCCTTTCCAGCGATCAGCCGATGGCGGCGTCGCCTCGACCGGCCGCGACGCAACTTCGGTCGGACGCGACGGCAAAGTCACGACCTTGTCGGTCGCCGGACTGCGAACGGCGTCGCGCGCCGAATAGGGATCATAGGGTGGTCGCTCACGACCCGTGCGTTGGCCCAAAACGCTACGCAGCCGCCAGAAAATGAATACCGCCAGCGCCAGAAAGATGATGGTGTAGATATCGAACACGTCTGACATTCTCTTGCAGCCGCAACTGGTCGGCAATGCACTCCGGGGCGGTAAGACGCCACGATCGTCGACGGGAACCTACATAGCCCTTCTATGCTATGTAGGTACGCGCTGGGAACCATCCAGGGCCGCCAGTCATATCGCCGGCGCGCCGTTGCAAAAGTCTAAACGATTGCCGCAACGTCGCCAACATGAACAACCGCCGTCCTCTCACCCTCTTCTCGCCGAAATCGGAACTCGAAGTGAGCCCTTGCCCAAATCTCCGTGCTCCCTTGGACGATCACGCCGAAATTGACAGCATCGACGACCCCTGGCGCGGGCGGCGGGCCGCCATTGTTCCTTCGCGTCCACTATGTTAGCCAAGTCGCGACGCCCGTGCGCGGGCCGGAGATCAATATGTCAACGACGAATGGCGGTCCCCAGCCACAGTTGGCCATGCCCCAGATCGGGGTGCTCGCCCAGTACGTGAAGGACTTCTCCTTCGAGAACCCGCACGCCCCACGCTCGATGGCGCCCAGTCCGCAGCAGCCGGCTATCAATATTCAAATCAACGTCGATGCCGCGCCCATGACCGGAACCGATGTTGAGGTTGCGCTGCGCATCGAAGGCAAGGCGGAATCGCAAGGCATGTTGCTGTTCAGCTTCGAACTGGTGTTTGCCGGTGTGTTCCGCATCCAGAATGTGCCGGCCGACAGCCTGCAACCGGTGATCCTGATCGAGTGCCCGCGGCTGTTATTTCCGTTCGCGCGGGAAATAATTGCCAGCGCGGTACGCAACGGTGGCTTTCCACCGCTGCTCCTTGAACCGATCGATTTTGTCGCACTTTATCGTCAGCGCCTGGCGGCCGCGCAACCCTCACCGGGATCGCAGCCGCTCAATCCAAACTGATGTAGTCGCGCCAGATCGCCCTCTCGCCGAGAGTTTCGACAAAGCGGCGGTGCGCAGCGAGTTCTTCGACAGTGAGTCTGGGGGCAAGCGCCATTGAACGCTCGCGCACGACCACAATCGCACTTCCATCGCCAAGTGGTACCGGGGCCTGCGCGAGAGCAAACTGTGCTTGGCGGGCGCCGATCAATTCGACGTAAACTTCGGCCAAAAGTTCGGCGTCGAGCAAGGCGCCATGCTTGGTCCGGCGGGAATTGTCGATCGCGTAACGCACACACAAATCGTCGAGCCGGTTTGAAGCACCTGGATGCTTGCGGCGCGCGAGAAGAAGCGTGTCGATCATACGCTCCCGACTCACCGCTAAGCGACTGGCGCGCTCAAGTTCGGCGTTCAGGAAGCCGAGATCGAACATGGCATTGTGCGCAACCAGAGCGGCGTCGCCTAAAAAAGCAATAAGCTCTTCAGCCTTATCGGCGAACAGCGGCTTATCCTTCAGAAAGTCAGCGGTCAGCCCATGCACCTTGAGGGCCGACTCCGGCATATCGCGTTCCGGATTGAAATAACAGTGAAACGTTTTCCCGGTCGCAAAGCGATTGACGAGTTCGATGCAGCCTATTTCGACCAGCCGATCACCCTGAAGCGGATCGAGTCCGGTGGTCTCAGTGTCGAGTACGATTTCGCGCATCAAATCTCCGATTCATGCGCCGGCCACGGGGGACGAATCACCGGCGCGTACGGGGCATTTTGGCGACAACGGCCAGGATGTCGCGCACCTGGGCGCGGGCGTGATCAAACCCTTTCGAGCTATCGACAATAAAATCGGCGCGCCGACACTTTTCCGCATCCGGCATTTGCTTGGCAAGGATGGCGTTGAACTTTTCAACGGTCATCCCCGGCCGCTCGAATGCACGCGCGCGCTGAACCTCGGCCGGGACCGAGACCACGACAACGGCGTCGCAACAGCGCTCCGCGCCGGTTTCGAACAAAAGCGGTATGTCAAGCACAACAATCGGCGCACCATTGGCCTTTGCATCGGCCAAAAACCGGTCCCTACCGATACTCACCAACGGATGCACGATCGCTTCGAGCCGAGCCAGCGCCGCACTGTCATTGAGCACTAGCGCCGCCAGCCTGGCGCGATCGACCTTGCCGTTTACGGTTGAACCTGGAAAGGCTTGCTCAATGGCGGCCACGGCCTCTCCGTCGTAAAGCTTGTGCACGGCGGCGTCAGAATCGTGCACTGGCACACCAGCCTCGGCGAACAGCGTCGCCGTCGCCGATTTTCCCATGCCGAGCGAACCGGTCAGACACAGAACAATGGGCTGCTCGTCGCTCATGTCACGAGACATCCACGACGTCGCAAGAAGTCGAGCACTTCCAAGAGCGGCAATCCCAGTACCGTGAAATAATCACCCTCCACCCGCTCGAACAGTTGAATACCGGTACTCTCCAACTGGTAGGCACCAACGCTCTCAGTCGCTGCGCTGCCAATGGCCTTCAAATAGGAATCGAGAAATTGATTGGAGAACGCACGCATTGTCAGCCGTGCGACACCAATATGCTCGAACAGTACCGCGTCGTCTTGCACGAATACAATCGCGGAATGAAGCTCGTGACTACGGCCGGCAAGGGCACGCAATTGCGCACGCGCAAGCGGCACACTGGCAGGTTTGGCAAAACGCTGAACACCAAAGGATAAGGTCTGGTCGGCACCGAGAGTGAGCCGGCCGGGATTGAGCCGAGCCACAACGGTTGCTTTTTCACGCGCTAGCAGCGCCGCAATCGATCCGGCCGCCTGTGACGACGCGCCGGCTTCGAGCGCGCGTTCGTCGATATCGGCCGGGCGCACCTCGATCGAAACACCCGCAGCCTCAAGCAGAGTCCGTCGTACCGCACTCCTTGAGGCCAACAACAGCGGAGCGGCGGCAAGCCATAGTGGCATTGTTCACGACGCCTTGTGCCGACGGCGCTCTCCGAGCAGCGCCAGAACTGCCGCCGCAGTCTCTTCGATCGAGCGCCGGGTCACGTCGATGAGTGGCCAGTTGTGCTTGGTACATAGCCGGCGCGACGCCGCGATTTCCTCTGCTACGGCCTGACGGTCGATATATTGGTCATCATCGCGGTGCGCCTTGAGGCCAAGCAGGCGATTTTGCCGGATCTGCACGATACGCTCAGGCGTAGCGAAAAGGCCGACGATCAACGGATGCAAGAGTCTCTCGATTTTTGGCGACAACGAAACGCCCGGTACAAGCGGAACATTTGCGGTCTTGACACCGCGGTTGGCGAGATAAATCGAAGTCGGCGTCTTCGACGTCCGCGACACGCCGACCAGCACAACATCGGCCTCTTCAAGATCGTCAGCCTGCTGGCCGTCGTCGTGCAGCATTGTGTAATTGAGCGCATCAATACGCCGAAAATATTCGGCATTGAGCGTGTGTTGAGCGCCAACCTTGTGGGTTGATTCGGCACCCAGATAGGCATGGAACAGATGCAGGACCGGCCCGAGAATCGAAAGGCACGGCAGCCCAAGTTCTCGACACTTTGCCTCAAGTCGGTCAACCAAATTCTCCTCAAGTAGCGTGTAGAGCACGATGCCCGGTGACTCCTCGATATCGGCCAGCACACGATCGAGCTGCTTTTGGGTGCGAACCAGCGGATGCACATGCTCGACGGGCATAACCTTCACGTACTGCGCGGCGGCAGCCCGCGCGACGGTGATCAGGGTCTCACCGGTCGCATCGGAGATCAGATGAAGATGGAAGTAGCCTGGTGCATACGCCATCGAATTGTCTGATAAGCTGTCGAGAAGTGTGGAGAAGGCCACGGTCCGACTTGGTACGCAAGTCTAATTGCCGACAAACCCCGAAGTTCATCCACACCGATGCGGCTGTGCGGCAAAGACGCGAGCTTAATGGCCCTCAGTGGTGAAATGTGGACAACAAAATTGCGAACCGCTCAAAGAGCCCATTTATAGCCCCGAAACTCAAGCAATGCAGATCTTACATTAGCCTGACGTTTGAGATGACTGTGTGTAAAACGTGGATGAGCAGTGGACAGAAATATATGAGTCTAATCAACCATCAAAACACTTCAACAGAGTCTTTTTAAGATAGTTTAGATAAGGACCCGAGTGTATTGGATAATCTTGTGACAAAACCTCTCCTCAATGCACTCGCAGGCGCACACGGCGCTGTTCCACCGATCTGGCTGATGCGGCAAGCCGGAAGATATCTTCCGGAATATCGAGCGATACGGGAGAAAGCCGGCAGCTTCCTTGATCTCTGTTTCAATTCAAAACTGGCTGCCGAAGTTACACTGCAACCTATTCGTCGCTTTGGATTCGATGCGGCAATCCT
>JASHQI010000100.1 GCA_030037645.1 Xanthobacteraceae bacterium | reverse complement strand
CGAAGCGGGTGCGCATGTCACGCTCGCCGCTCGCACCAAAAGCGAGATCGAGGACGCCGCCGCTACGATCCGCGCGCGTGGGCAAAAGGCCGACGCGCTGCAACTCGACGTGACAGACGTGGAAGCGACGCGGCGCGCGATTGCCGCGGCAGAGCCGTTTCAGATTCTTGTCAACAATGCCGGCATGAACCGGCCCGCGTATCTGCCCGATGTCAAGGTCGAGGATTTCGATGCGATCTTTGTGCTCAACGTGCGCGCGGCGTTCTTCATGGCGCAGGCGGTGGCACTGCGGCTGATCGAAGCGAAATTGCCCGGTTCGATCATCAACATCTCCTCGCAGATGGGCCATGTCGGCGCCGCGCGCCGCACCGTCTATTGCGCCTCGAAGCACGCCATGGAAGGTTTCACCAAGGCGATGGCGATCGAGCTTGCGCCGCACGCCATCCGCGTCAACTCGCTCGGCCCGACGTTTCTGGAAACGCCGATGACAAAACCGTTCTTCGAGAATAAGGCGTTCCGCGATGAGGTGCTGGCGAAGATCAAGCTCGGCCGCCTCGGCCAGCTCGACGACCTCACCGGCGCGATCGTCTTTCTCGCCTCCGATGCGTCCTCGCTGATGACCGGCTCGGCGCTCGTGCTCGACGGCGGCTGGACCGCGGAGTGATCCATGGCGCAGGCGGGCGACGCCGAACTGCGGCGCAAAATCGTCGGTACGTGGACGCTTGTTTCGGTCCACTACGAGGATCAGGCGACCCGGCAGCGCACACCGATCTACGGTGAGCACCCCAAAGGCATCCAGATCGCGACGGCGCAGGGGCGTTGGCTGGCGCTGATGACCGGAGAGGGGCGGCCGATCCCGAAGACCGACGACGAACGGGCGCAGGCGCTGAAAACCATGATCGCTTATACCGGCCGGTATCGTGTCGAAGGCGGCAAGATCATGACCAAGGTCGAAGCGGCATGGAACGAGGCTTGGGTCGGCACCGAGCAGGTGCGCGTCATCGGCTTCGAGGGCGACAAGCTTTTGCTGAAAAGCCCGCCGATGCCGCATCCCAATATCGACGGCAGAGTCGTGTGCGTCATTGTCGAGTGGAAACGGGAGTAGAGTTGGACGCAACAAAGCCCCGATGCGCGAAACGGCGCTCGTTCAAGATTTCACGGCCAGCATGCGCTCGACGGCTCGCCGGGCTGGCTCGGCAATCACCGGGTCGATGTCGACGACATAGCGGTCCGATTCGAGGGCGCGCCGGATATTGGCCAGTGTTATGCGCTTCATGTGCGGGCATAGATTGCAGGGCCGGACGAACTCGATGTCGGGATGCTGCACGGCGACGTTGTCGCTCATCGAGCACTCGGTGAGAAGCACGACGCGGGCAGGCTTGTGCTCGCTGACATAGTCGGACATGCCCGCGGTCGAGCCGGTGAAATCAGCTTCGGCGACCACTTCCGGCGGGCATTCGGGGTGCGCCAGCACGATGATTCCGGGATGATTCTCGCGGATCTCGCGCACGTCGGCGGCCGTGAACCGCTCGTGAACTTCGCAATGGCCTTTCCAGGCAATGATGTCGACGCCGGTGGTGGCCGCGACGTTACGGGCGAGATACTCGTCGGGCAACATGATCACGCGGTTCGCGCCGAGCGACTCCACGACCGCTCTGGCGTTGCCCGAGGTGCAGCAAATATCCGATTCAGCCTTTACGGCCGCGGAGGTGTTGACGTAGGAGACGATCGGCACGCCGGGATAATTCCGGCGCAACAGACGGACGTCTTGCGGCGTGATCGATTCGGCGAGCGAGCAGCCGGCCGCACGATCGGGCAGCAACACGGTCTTGTCCGGATTGAGGAGCTTGGCTGTCTCGGCCATGAAATGCACGCCGGCGAGCACGATGATGTCGGCCTTGGTTTTCATCGCCATCCGGGCCAGCGCCAGGCTGTCGCCGACCAGGTCGGCCACGCAGTGGAAAATCTCCGGCGTCTGGTAATTGTGGGCGAGGATGACGGCGTTGCGCCGCCGCTTCAGGTCGAGGATTGCGTCGATGTCGCCGGCAAAGACCGGCCATTCGGCTGGCGGAATGACGCCGCGCACCCGATCATAAAGCGCATCCGCGCGCGCGAGAGCAGGGGAATTCATGATCGCCTCTGTCGCCTATTATACTCGATTTGAGTATATATGATATATGCTTTTTGAGTATAAGTCCAATGGGCGTCACGCCCTTGTGAGCGGCAATTTGGTTCCCACGACGGCGCGTTCGTCGACGACATCGCGCCGAAAGCGGAAGAGCTTGGCGGGCCGGCCGCCGGTGTCCGCGGCCATCGCACCGGTTTCCTCGACCAAGTCCTGCTGTTCGATCAGCCTGCGAAAATTCTGTTTGTGCACGAGCTTTCCCGCGAGTGCCTCGACCGTGCGCTGGAGTTGGAGGAGGGTAAAGCTTGGCGGCATCAACTCGAACACCACCGGACGATATTTGATTTTCGCGCGCAGCCTCGCGATTCCCGTCGCCAGGATGCGTCGATGGTCGAACGACATCGACTGGCCGGGGACGGGGCGTGCGCTGCTGCCGCGCTGCCGGACGTGCGGTGCTTCGGCCACCAGCGCTGCCTCATAGAGCAATTCGTAGCGCTGCAAGATTAGCTCCTCGTTCCAGGGTCGGCCGTCGAGACCGAAGCTGACGGTGACGCGCCGCGAGCGGACGCGGCGCTGCGCTGGCGCGGTCGCCGTCTTAGTCCAATCAAGAAGCCGCGCGACGATATCCTTGTAACACTGCGGCGGACCGCTGCGATGATCTTCCCAGGGGAAATAGCTGTACCAGTCGCGCCAACCGGACTCTCCGTTTCCCTCCCGGCTCTCGCGGGTCAGCGCGAGATAGCTGATCGATATGACTCGAATTCCATTGGTCGCCCGATCGCGATCGGCAAATGTATAGAGCTGCTCGACGTAGCCGAGCGGATGTGCGGTCTGCTGCTCGACCCATGTTCGCAGGCCGGATTGCAAGGATCGGTCGTTCTGCGCGAACGGCCCCGATGGCAGCGTCGACCCGTTCTGGATGGTCATGAAGCGCGGTTGGCCGGCGGTGACGGCGACCAGAACCGCAATGAGATCAGCCGCGACGGCGTGTCCCGATGCTTCTTCCGATTGCTTGCCGGTCGGGGTCGCCATCGCCTGCCTTAAGCCGAAATCGGATAGACCGCCTTTTCGCCGCTCAGCACCCGTGCCACGTCGCTTGCGCACTTGGTCTGCAATTCTTCCAGCGCCTCGACTGAATAGAATGCGGTGTGCGGCGTGAGGATCACGTTGTCGCGCCCGATCAGCGGCGAGTCCTTTGCCAGCGGTTCAGTTGTCACCACGTCGAGCGCGGCGCCGCCGAGCTGGCCGGAATCGAGCGCGGCGACGAGCGCCGCCTCGTCGACCAACGG
>JASHQI010000099.1 GCA_030037645.1 Xanthobacteraceae bacterium | reverse complement strand
AGCGCCTGAAAGATGGTGACGTCCGGCTGCTTCAGAAAATTCAGAATATTCATTTCCTCGGCGTAGAGCGGGTTGTCGAAGGTCGCCGCGACGTAGGCGATCTCCGCCATGAAAATCGTGAACAGAAAGATGTGGGCGACGTAGATTTGCCACGCGCGCCGCAGGATCCGCGCGCTGGAAATCACGAAGCCGCGTTCGCGCATTGCCCGGCCGTAGACGAAGGCCGCGGTGTAGCCGGAAATGAAGATGAAGATTTCGGTAGCATCGGAAAAGCCGTAGTTGCGCGGTGTGAACCAGTTCACGACGTTTTGCGGAATATGGTCGAGGAAGATCAGCCACAGCGCCACGCCGCGGAACAGATCGAGCCGTAGGTCACGCTCGCTCGCGACCGCGGGAGGCGTCGATGCGGACGTCAGGGGCATGATCGCTTTGAGCCTTGCAGTCGTTTTCGGCCGTCACGAGTGGCAGGAGAGCCCAAATCACAGAGTACGCTTGCGCTGCCACAGGGTTATTGCAACAACGCGCCGGAATCTATTCACTAACCCGTGGAATTGCCCGCGGTTGCGGCCGCAGCGTCGGCGCGCGTCAAGACCGACGATGCAGCGCCGATAAATGGGTCAGGACGAAACCATGTATCGTGCTGTCACGCGCAATATCGAGGTCATTGTGACGCCTCGATTCGCCGAGGACCGCTCGTCGCCGGAGAATAATTACTTCTTCTGGGCCTATACCATCTCCATCACCAATAACAGTCCCGAGACCGTGCAACTCAAGACTCGGCATTGGCGCATTACCGACGCAACCGGCCGCCGCCAGGAGGTGCGTGGCGCCGGGGTGGTCGGCGAGGAACCCGTGCTCAAAGCCGGCGAGGCTTTCGAATATACCAGCGGGGTACCGCTGCAGACGCCGTCGGGCTTCATGGTCGGCACATACGGTATGGTGAGTGCAAGCGGAGAGCATTTCGACATTGAAGTCCCAGCCTTTTCGCTCGACAGCGCCCAGGCAAAGCGCACACTCAATTGAGTGTCAGGATTTCCCTGACACATCTTGCACCTGTAACGTGCGATTTTTAGCGATGAGTCGTCGACGGGAGCGGGGGTGTTGCAGTTCTCAACGACCAATGGCAAAGCGCTCGATGACGGTGCGGCCTCGTATGCGGAGCCGCTGCCAAAGCTCTCGCTGGCAGGACACCTGTTGTTGCCGTTCGCGGTCTTTGTGATCGCGCTGCTCACGATCGATTTTTCGCATTTGTCGAACTTGATTATGACGCTGTGGCCGGCGAATGCTGTCATCTTGGCCGCTCTGCTCCGCCATACTCGAAGTTTGCGTAATTGTGGTCCGATTTTTGTTGGCGCCTGTTGCGCAATTGGGTTGGCAAATCTCGCAGCGGGCAATGGTCCCGTTCTCTCCGTGATTTATACAGCCGCAGACATTATTGAGGTCTCTATTGCGTTCGTTCTCTTATTCATATTTTGCGTCGATCCGTCCAATCTGAATTCGTTCCGGAACCTTCTCACCTTTATCGCCGTCGCCGGCGGCATTGCGCCGATCGGAAGCGAGGTTGTCGGCGCATTGGCTGTCGGCTTGGCGCATCAGTTGTCTTGGCAATTCGTCTGGCAGAACTCCTATCCCGCCCATGCGCTCGGCATGCTCGTCGTCGCGCCCTTCCTTGTCTGTATCACGTCCAACGAATGGCGGACGTTGCACGTCAAGCGGCAACACGGTGAAGCGGTCGCCGTGCTTGCGCTGGTGGTTATCGCTGCAATCTGTACGGCCTATTTCCGGGCTATTGTCTTTCTCTTTGTTCCGATAATTCTTCTTGCAGTTTTGCGTTTCGGCCTGTTGGGCGCGACGGTGGCAACTTTCGTCATCGTGTTCGTTTTCAGCGGCTTCGTTGTCCTGGGAATTGGGCAGCCTGCCATTACGCTAACCGGGCTACCGGATCGCATATTGGCCTTTCAGGTTCTCATGGCGATTACGTCCTTGTGGTCATTGTCGATCGGCGCCTTGCTCAGCGAGCGAGATCGTTTGCTCGCCAACCTTTCATTGGCAAACTCACAATTGCAGCTCGAAAGCGAAAGAAAATCTCATTTGGTCATTGGGCTGCACCGCCACTTGTCGACGGCTGAAGAAAAGGAGCGCTTGCGCCTCTCGCATGAACTGCACGATCAGGCCGGCCAAAGTCTCATCGCCGCTATCTTGGAACTCAGCGAAATCGACCCGCGGCGTGATGAGGCCATGCGGCAGCATTTGCACGAGGTTCGACAGCGCCTGGAAGAGATGGGAAAGACGCTGCATCGGATTGCTTGGGAATTGCGACCGCCTTCGATCGACGAACTGGGCCTGCGCAAAGCGCTTGCGAGCTATATAGAAGATTGGGGTGAACAGTGCGGCACAGAGGTCGATTTTCACTGCGACGATCCGAGCGTCGACCAGGTGCAGAGTGACATAGGCTCGGCCGTCTATCGCGTCGTGCAGGAAGCGCTGACAAATATCGTCAAGCACGCGCAGAGGCCTGCCAGTGTCAGTGTTGTCCTGCGCCGAGTGAACGCAACCCTGCAGGTGATTATCGAGGACGATGGTTGCGGTTTCGATGTGGGTGCAGTAGCCGCGACGGCCGGTCATAGCCGCGGCCTCGGCCTCGACGGCATGCGCGAACGGCTGCTGCTGATCGGTGGAACGCTTGAAATCGAGTCCAGCATGGGTGCTGGCACGACGATTTTCGCCCGCATTCCGCTGGACAGCCATAGGTCGGCGGCGTGACCCGAAAAATTCGTATCGTACTGGCCGACGATCATCCCATTGTGCTGAATGGTCTGCGCAACCTCGTTCGCGCGGAAAAGGACTTCGAGCTTGTCGGTGAGGCTTCGAGCGGACTGACCGCATTGAAGATCGTTCGCGAGAAGCAGCCCGATGTCGTCGTCCTCGATTTATCGATGCCGGAGTTGAACGGCATTGCGCTCAGTCGCCGCCTTGCCGCCGAAATGCCGGAACTGCACCTTCTGGTGCTGACCCTCCACGAAGATCGGGCCTATCTGAATCAGGCGTTGGAAGCCGGCGTACAGGGTTACGTTCTGAAAAGATCGGCTGCCGAAAATCTGGTCCAGGCCATTCGCGCCGTGATGGTCGGCGGGCTTTATATCGATCCTGCCATTGTCGGCCGTGTGTTCGCCGGCAAGCGAAAATCCGCGAAGCTGGCGACGGACCAAAAGGGCTCGCCCGCATTGACCGATCGGGAGGGCGAGGTCCTGAAATTGGCCGCATTGGGCTTTACCAACAAGGAAATTGCTTTACGGCTAGATATCGGCGTGAAGTCTGTCGAGACCTACAAAGCGCGCGGTCTCGAAAAGCTTGGGCTCAAAACCCGCGCCGAACTCGTTCGTTATGCTTCCGGCCAAGGGTGGCTGAACTTTTAGAGCGTGATCTGAGCTTGCGCCGGAGTTGATCCGAGGTGGAAAGCAAGTTGCCGAGCGGATGAGCGGCCGCCCTTCAATTTCACGGCCACCGATACGGTAAATCGCCGGTTAAGACGTCAGGTAATCTCTGACGAGAGGATTCGCAATTCTCGCTCTATGAGCGGATGAATTGCTGTATGACCGTAATCGGGGCGGCGGTCTAGCGACAAATTTCATCGACAAGTCGGCAGCTCAATATCGAGGGGACACGTAGGATGTCGCAGGCTGCAAAGACCATTGATACGGTCCAAATGTCCTCAGAGGCCGACCTTTTGCTCTTTCTCAAGCGAACGCTGCAATTCCATTCCTCCGATACCGAGAGGGACGATGTTTTCGAGAAACTTCAAAACCTGAAAAGGGCTCTCGATCAACAGGAAGCAACGCTCTCGAGCTGGCCGGACTCGCCGAGCAAGAATCGCATCCGAGAGTCGCTGGCTCAGGCGCGTCGATCGGTTGCGCAAATTGTCGATGACTTCGGCGGCGCAGCGCGCGCGCGTACGGGCAATGACGATACGAAAACCGCATGACGCAATGGGTTTGGACGGCCAGCGATTCGTTCAAACAGCGAGATCGCGGTGAGCGAGGCGGTTTGCGCGTTGGATTTTTCATTGATGAGTTTTCTCATCATCGACGATCAACCTTTTACTCGCCGCATTGTTCGATCGATTCTGCTGGGATTTGGTAGTCGGGAGATTTATGAATCGGCCAACGGCGCCGAAGCGCTGGAGTTGGTTCGCACGGCGATGCCGAGCATCATCATCACCGATCTTGTCATGCCGGTGTTCAACGGAGTGCGGTTTATCAGTGCTTTGAAAACTCCGCCCTCGCCAGCCCATAAGATTCCGATCATTGTCTTGTCCGGATATTTGACCAAGACCGCCACGCTCGCGGTGCGCGGTTCGGGTGCCGACGAATTTTTGGTCAAGCCGGTTTCGCCAAAGGCTCTCTATGCGCACATATCGCGAATCGTCATGCGCAGCGATCAGGCGAGCCGCCCGATTGCGCTTCTGCAACAGCAAAAGAGACGCACCAAGCAAAAGAGAGCAGATGAAGTTGCGTTTCTTTAGACGTGTCGTACTCGATGCAATCGCGGTCGCCCGGAAAGCTGTGGCGGAGTGACGGCTGATCCGATCGCCCGTTCGGGATGCGCCGATTTTGCGCAGCACGGGCGGTGGCGACCGAGCCTCTATGAGGCGGCCGCACTCTGCGCCGTTATTTCATTCGGCGCGAAAACGTAAGTCGAGTTGCAGAATTCGCACGTGACTGTGATCCGGCCATTCTCGACCATGTCGTCGCGATCTTCCTGAGGGAAGCTCCGGAGCATGTTTTCCACGCCTGCGCGCGAGCATGAGCACTGCGCCTGCACCGGCGCGGCGCGGAACACGCGCACGCCGCGTTCGTGAAACAAACGGTAGGCCAGGCGCTCGCTTGATAGCGTCGGATCGATCAGCTCGATGTCATCGACGGTGGCGACGAGCGAACGACCCTCGACCCAAGCCTCATCCTCGGGGATAACGTGCGGCGCGGTGCCGGGCGGCGCGTCGCCGGGATTAAGGTCCGCTTGCCGCGTGCGCTCGGGCGAATTGGGTAGGAACTGCAGCAGGATGCCGCCAGCGCGCCAATGCCGCCGGGCGCCGTTTTTGCTGGCCCGAAACTCCTCGGCCACGGCTAGCCGCACGCGCGTCGGAATTTGTTCCGAGCGGGCAAAATATTCATGCGCGGCTTGTTCGAGATCGCCGCCTTCGAGCGGAACAAGGCCCTGATAGCGACTCATTTCCGGGCCCTGGTCGATGGTCATGGCCAGATGGCCGTGGCCGAGCAGCCGCCCCGGTTGTGCCGCACCCGCTGTGATCGCAGCAGCGACCCGCTCGGCATCGAAGCGGGCACAGGCCCGCACCCGGCCGGGAGACGTGAAATCGGCGACCAGCATGCGCACCGGGCCGTCTGTCTGCGTCTGCAGGATGAAGCGGCCCTCGAATTTAAGCGCAGAGCCGAGCATGATCGTAAGTACGATCGCCTCGCCGAGGAGTTTTGCCACCGGTGGCGGGTAGTCGTGGCTGGTGAGAATGGTATCGACCGCAGCGCCCAGCCGCACAATGCGGCCGCGCAAATCGAGCGCCTTCACCGCGAATGGCAGGATTGTGTCGTCGAGGCCGATTTGCGCAGGCGCGCGAACCGGAATGGTGAAATCGGGGTCGTTCATCGCGACTGAATATAAGTGATGGCAGCCGGATTGTGAGCCCTCATGCCTCGGTCGCGGTGCAGCGCATAGCGGCCCGCTGCAGAACCGGAATTGTCACAGAGTCCGGCCCTGGAAGTGTCGATGTTACCGGCGATTCGCCTCGAGGCACCAAGTCAAAATTCCCTTCTGCGCATGCAGCCGGTTCTCCGCCTCGTCGAAGACAACGGAATGTTGGCCATCGATCACCTCGTCGGAGACTTCCTCGCCGCGATGGGCGGGCAAGCAATGCATGAAGATGGCGTCCGGCTTGGCCCGTGCCATCAGCCGCGCGTTCACCTGGTAGCGCTTGAGCAGGTTGTGGCGGCGGGCACCGTTGCGGTCGCCCATCGAGACCCATGTATCGGTGACGACACAGTCGGCGCCCCTTACCGCCTCGTCAGGATCGGCAGTTATGCGGATAGCAGCGCCGGAGGATTTGATCCATTCGAGCAGCGGTCTTTTCGGGGCAAGCTCCGGTGGAGTGGCGATGCGGAGCTGGAACGCAAAACGTTCGGCGGCGTGTATCCACGACGTCAGCACGTTGTTGGCGTCGCCGGTCCAGGCCACGATGCGGCCCCGGATCGGACCACGATGTTCCTCGAACGTCATGACGTCCGCCAAGACCTGGCAGGGATGTGAGCGTCGCGTCAGACCGTTGATCACCGGCACCGTGGCGTAGCGCGCCAATTCGGCGAGCGAATCGGCGTCCAGCGTCCGGATCATGATGGCGTCGACGTATCGCGACAGCACGCGCGCAGTATCGGCGAGGGTCTCGCCGCGGCCGAGCTGCATTTCCTCCGCGGTCAGCAGAATGGCATCGCCGCCGAGTTGCCGCATGGCGACCTCGAACGAAACGCGGGTGCGGGTGGATGGTCGCTCGAAAATCATCGCCAGTGTTTTTCCCGCGAGCGGCTGATCGGCGAGCGACCGTTTCGCCTTCATCGTGCGTGCCGCTTCGATCATGCCGCGCAAATCTGCAGCCGGCACATCGATGAGATCGAGGAAGTGGCGGACGTTGCTCATCCGGCTGCCTCTTGCTTATCCGCTCCTTTCCGTTTGTCGGGGGCGGCGCGGCTAGGCGTCGCGCGTTCAAGCCTGGCGCAGGCGCTGTCAAGCCGGACGATACCCTCGGCGATCTCGTGTTCGCCGACGATCAGCGGCGGCAGGAGCCGCACCATGTTGTCGCCGGCGGCGACCGCGAGCAACTTTTCGGCGCGTAGCGCATCGACGAGCTGGCCGGCCGGGATCAGCGCGCGCAGGCCCACCAGCAAGCCTTCGCCGCGCACTTCGGCAATGAGCGACGGATAGCGGTCCTTGATCTCCGCAAGTCGTTGCTTGAACAGCAGGCCGATCCGCTTGACGTGATCGAGGAATCCAGGCGCGAGCATGACGTCGAGTACCGCATTGGCAACGCTCATCGCCAACGGATTACCGCCGAACGTCGAGCCGTGTGTACCGGCGGTCATCCCCTTCGCCGCCTCGCCGGTCGCCAGAACCGCGCCGACCGGGAACCCGCCGCCGAGCGCTTTGGCAAGCGCCATGATGTCGGGTGCAACGCCCGTGCGCTGGTAGGCGAACAACTCACCGGTGCGGCCCATTCCGGTCTGCACTTCGTCGAAGATGAGCATGAGACCGTGCTGGTCGGCCAGTTCGCGAAGCGCGCGCAGGAACGACGGCGCAACGACGCGGACGCCGCCTTCGCCCATCATCGGCTCGATTAGGATCGCCGCAGTCTCGTTGCCGATCGCACGCTTGGTCGCTTCGAGGTCGCAAAACGGCACCTGATCGAAGCCTTCGACTACGGGTCCAAAGCCGTCGAGATATTTCTTCTGCCCGCCGGCGGCCAGCGTCGCCAGCGTGCGGCCGTGGAACGCGCCCTCGAACGTCACAATGCGATAACGTTCCGGTGCACCGCTCACAGCCTGGTATTTGCGCGCCGTCTTGATAGCGCCTTCCACCGCCTCGGCGCCGGAATTGCAGAAGAAAGCGACATCGGCGAAACTCGCGCCGCATAATCGTTGCGCGACACGCTCGGCTTCGGGAATTTCGTAGAGATTGGAGACGTGCCACAGCTTCTGCGCCTGCTCGTTCAGCGCTGCAATGAGCTGCGGATGGGCGTGTCCCAACGCGTTGACAGCGACACCCGAGGTAAAATCGAGATAGCGCTCGCCATTGGTGGCAACGAGCCACGCGCCTTCGCCTCGCTCAAAGGCGAGGTCGACACGCGCGAAGGTCGCCATCAGGTGCGATGTCACGTCAAGCCCGGAGCCACCGCGCGGTAGCAATCCGCGCGGGCGAAACAAAATGTGCCGCCTCGCGGGGCGGCACGAATGGTATTTTATTTGCGCGTGGCGCGCTGTCAACCGCGGGAAAACCAATGCCGCGCGCGGATTTGTGTGTGCTTCGTCCACACCGGGAAGGAACATGTGGACGCACGGTGCGCGACTCTTGCGTCAGACTCCGGCCATATTGTAGCCTTTTGATCGTCAAGTACGACATGTCGTGCGGCGGACAGTTCCTCTAAGCGTTGGTGTGAGTGCGTGTTGGGCGGCTACGCGCTGCCTGGCCCAGTGGGGGATTCCATTCAAGGGTGTTGCCCGCTTCTTTGAGGAGGATGGCGCATGTCGTGGACGGACGAGCGGGTCGAACTGCTTAAAAAGCTATGGTCCGACGGACTGTCAGCGAGCCAGATTGCGGCCGAGCTTGGCGGCATCACGCGCAACGCGGTGATCGGCAAGGTGCACCGTCTCGGGCTTTCCGGACGCGCCAAGAGCACGTCGAGTGGGGCGCCGCGGCCGCGCAAGGCGCGTTCGCCCTCGCATATGTTGCGCATCGGACGCAGTGCGATCCGCGGCAATACCGCGCTGGCGCATGCCTACGATCTCGAAGTGGAGGCCGAGCCGGAGTTGATCGACAACATCATTCCGATCGGCCAGCGCCGCACTATCCTTGAGCTGACGGAGCAGACCTGCCGCTGGCCGGTCGGCGATCCCGGCAGCGCCGACTTTTTTTTCTGCGGTGGGAATACGATCACGGGCCTGCCCTATTGCGCCTATCACTCGAGGGTGGCCTATCAGCCGGCGGCCGATCGCCGGCGGGACAAGCGCCCGGGGCGGTAGGCTTTCGACCGTTCATTCGTGCACTTGCGGGAATCCGGCCGGAGACACCATCACTGCTTTGAAGCTTCTGGGTCCCCGCTTTCGCGGGGAGGGGCGGTCATACTCAGCCCGCTTTGCCGAAGCGGTCGTCAAGCGAATAGCCGGTGCCGCGCACGGTTCGGATCGGGTCGATCGCATGACCGCGATTGAGCGCCTTACGCAGCCGGCCGACATGTACATCGACGGTGCGCTCATCGATGTAGACGTCGCTGCCCCAGACACCGTCGAGCAGCTGCTCGCGAGAAAAAACCCGGCCAGGTCGCTCCATCAGAAATTCGAGTAGGCGAAATTCAGTGGGTCCGAGATCGACGGCATGACTCGATCGCGACACGCGCTTTTTCTCGCGATCGAGTTCGAGATCGCCGATGGTCAGCACCATCGCGACGCGCTCGGGACTGGCCCGGCGCAATAGCGCGCGGATCCGCGCGAGCAGTTCCGGGACCGAGAACGGCTTGACGATGTAATCGTCGGCACCGGTCGCCAGTCCCCGCACGCGCTCGCTTTCCTCGCCGCGCGCGGTCAGCATGATGATCGGCAGGCTTTGCGTCTGCGGTCGTGTCCGCAGCCGCCGGCATAGTTCGATGCCGGACAGGCCAGGCAGCATCCAGTCCAACACGATGAGGTCCGGCGCGGATTCCTTGAGCCGCGTATCCGCTTCGTCGCCACGCGCGACCGCATCGACCTCGTAGCCTTCGGCCTCGAGGTTGTAGCGCAGCAGCGTGGTCAGCGGCTCTTCGTCTTCGACGATCAGGATGTTGGCGCCCATCCCGGTCTCCTATCCTATTTTTGCAGTAGCGTCGCTCCAAAGCTCGTTGTGTCGCCTTTGGGGCGTTGATCGGTGATGGGGCGACCTTCGATCATGTAATAAACGGTCTCGGCGATGTTGGTGGAATGGTCGCCCATCCGCTCGATGTCCTTGGCCGAGAACATCAGATTCATGCAAAAGGTGATGTTGCGCGGGTCTTCCATCATGTAGGTGAGGAGTTCGCGAAACAACGACGTACACAGTGCGTCGACCTCCTCGTCGCCCTTCCAGACCGCGAGTGCGGCAGCAAGATCGCGGCTGGCATAGGAGTCGAGGACCTGCTTGATCTGCGCCGAAACCAGAGTGGCCATGTGCTCAACGCCCCGGATCAGCTTCTGCGGGTAGAAATCGCCGTCCAGCGCGACGATGCGTTTGCCGATGTGCTTGGCGTGATCGCCGATCCGTTCGAGGTCGTTGCACACGCGCATGGCGCCGACGATTTCACGCAAATCGACCGCCATTGGCTGCCGTCGCGCGATGGTGAGGATCGTTTTTTCCTCGATCTCGTGTTGCAACGAATCGATGGTGGGATCCGTGGCAATCACGCGTTCGGCGAGCTCGGTGTCGCGCTCGACCAGCGCCGTGATGGCGTCGCCGATCTGGCGCTCAACGAGGCCGCCCATCTCGGCGACCTTGCGCATGATTTCCTGAAGGTCGGTGTCGAACGCCTTGGCTGTGTGGTCGATTCTGGTCGTGTATTCGGTCATGGCAGTGTCCTTGGCGATCACCCGAAGCGGCCGGTGATATAGTCTTGCGTGCGCTGATCGTGCGGTGCCGTGAACATCTTGCTCGTCGAACCGAATTCGATCAGCTCGCCGAGATACATAAACGCTGTGAACTCCGACACGCGGGCGGCCTGCTGCATGTTGTGAGTAACGATCACGATCGTATAGTCGTCCGTCAGCTCGTCGATCAACTCTTCGATTTTGGCAGTCGAGATCGGATCGAGCGCCGAGCAGGGTTCGTCGAGCAGGATGACTTCGGGCCGCACTGCGACGGTGCGCGCGATGCATAGGCGCTGTTGCTGGCCGCCGGAAAGACTCTGGCCGTTGGCATTGAGCTTGTCCTTCACCTCGTCCCACAGCGCGGCGCGCCGCAACGAGGTCTCAACGCGCCCATCGAGCTCAGATTTCGGCAAGCGATCATAGAGCCTGATGCCGAACGCAACGTTTTCGTAGATCGACATCGGGAACGGCGTCGGCTTCTGAAAGACCATGCCGATACGCGCACGTAAAAGATTGATGTCCTGTTGCGGCGATAGGATATTGATGCCGTCGAACAAGACCTCGCCGGTCGCGCGCTGGTGCGGATAGAGGTCATACATCCGGTTAAGCACGCGCAATAACGTCGATTTGCCGCAGCCGGACGGCCCAATGAAGGCTGTGGCCTTATTTTCGTAGAGCGAAACGTTGATCGATTTCAGCGCTCTGGCGTCGCCGTAATAGAAGTCGAGATCGCGGACCGTCACCTTCTCGGCAAGGCTCGAGCGATCGGCGTTGGCAACCGCCGGAATTGCGACCGATGCGTCGTTCATGATCGTTTCCCCGAGGAGGTAAGGCTGCGCGCGGTGATGCTGAGCGCGAGCACAGCAAGCGTGATGATCAGCGCGCCGGTCCAGGCCAGTGCCTGCCAGTCCTTGTACGGGCTGAGCGCAAACTGGAAGATCACGACCGGCAGGCTGGACATGGGGCCGTTCAGATCGGTACTCCAGAATTGATTGTTCAGCGAGGTAAAGAGCAATGGCGCGGTTTCGCCACTGATCCGGGCGACGGCGAGCAGCACGCCCGTCACCATTCCGGCGCGCGCGGCGCGATAGCAGATGTGCGTGATCGCCATGGAACGCGGCAGGCCGATCGAGGTCGCGGCCTCGCGCAAGGCGTTCGGCACCAGCACCAGCATGTCCTCGGTCGTGCGCACGACCACCGGGATGACGATGACTGCGAGCGCGACGCCGCCCGCCCAGCCGGAAAAATGTCCCAATGGCGCGACCATCACCTGGTAGATGAAGAGCCCGATCACGATGGAGGGCGCGCTCAGCAGGATGTCGTTGATGAATCGCACCACGCTGGTCAGCCGGTCGTGGCGACCATATTCGGCCATATAGGTCCCGGCGAGGATGCCGATCGGCGTGCCGATCAGCACGGCAATAGCCGTGAGGATGAGGCTGCCAAAGATCGGATTGAGCAGTCCACCGTTCGAGCCGGGCGGTGGCGTCATTTGCGTGAAAACCGCAACCGACAGCCCGCCGAAGCCTTCCCACAACAGCACGCCGAGGATCAGCACCAGCCAGCCCAGTCCAAAGGCGGTCGCGGCAAAGGACAACGCCGTCGCGACGGCATTGCGGCGGCGGCGGCCGGCGTAGCGGGATAATGCGACCGTATCCGGCATGGCGTTACCCGATCCGGCGTTCGATGCGAAGCAGCATATAACGCGCCGCGGCAAGTACGATGAAGGTAATGACGAACAGGATCAGTCCGAGCGCGATCAGCGCCGAGGTATATAGATCGCTGGTGGCTTCGGTGAATTCATTGGCAATGGAGGCGGAAATCGTCGTGCCGGGCGCGAGCAGCGACGCCGAGATTCTGTGCGCATTGCCGATGACGAAGGTCACGGCCATGGTTTCACCGAGCGCGCGGCCAAGGGCGAGCATCACTCCGCCGATGACGCCGATCCGCGCATACGGCAACACCACATAACGCATCACCTCCCAGGTGGTGCAACCAACGCCGTAGGCCGCCTCCTTGAGCACTGCGGGGACCGCTTCGAACACATCGCGCGAGATCGAGGTGACGAACGGCAGCACCATGATGGCGAGGATCAGCCCCGCCGTGAGTATGCCGATACCGTAGGGTGGTCCTGAAAACAGCGGCGCAATCAGGGGAACATGACCGAGCGAGTCAATCAGGAAAGGCTGCAGCGTCGCCTGCAGGAACGGGGCGAACATGAACAAGCCCCAGATGCCGTAAATGATGCTTGGAATGCCCGCGAGCAGCTCGATCGCTATGCCGATCGGCCGTCGCAGCCATTGTGGGCACAGTTCAGTGAGAAAGTAGGCAATCATCAGGCCGACGGGAACGGCGATCAGCATGGCGATCAAGGATGTGATGACCGTGCCGTAGATCGCCGGCAACGCGCCGAAAATTTCGGTGACGGGATTCCAGCGTTCGCTGATCAGGAACTCGAACCCGAACTTTCTGAACGCCGGCAGCGAGCCCTCGATCAGCGAGATAATGACGCCAGTAAGAAGCAACAGCACCGCGATGGCGGCAGCACGGGTCAAATGACGGAATACGGCGTCGCCGAGCCGCAAGCGACCGAGAACCTTGGTCCGCGCGGCAGTCTCGCCAGGAATGGCCACTCCGCTCGCCAACGCCACGTCGACCACTGACTGCCTCTCTTCAGGTTGCATGAGCGTTCCGCTGGCGTCCCCGTCAGTAGAGCTACCCAAGCGGCCTCTCGGCCGTTAGACAAGCCGTTTTCCATCTCGCTGTAGAGAAGGGAAAGGCGCCGTGGCGGCGCCCCTCCCAACCATGCGATTCTAAAAGACCGGCTTGCCGTCGGAGCCTTTGATCTTTTCCTTCCAGGTTTTTTCGATCAACGCGACGACGCTATCGGGCATCGGGACGTAGTCGAGGTCGGCCGCCATCTGCTTGCCGTTCCTGTAGCCCCAATTGAAGAACTTCAGCGCTTGAGCGGATGCGGCGGCATCTTGTGGAACCGATTGCATCAGGATGAACGTGGAACCGGCAACCGGCCACGACTTGTCGCCGGGAGCGTTCGTCATGATCACGTGGAAATCCGGCGCACTGGTCCAGTCGGCACCAGCGGCTGCTGCTTGGAAAGTTGCCGCCATCGGAGCGACCGTCTTGCCCGCGGCATTGATCATGTTGGCATAGGTCAAGTTGTTTTGCTTGGCATAGGCATACTCGACGTAACCGAGCGATCCCTCGGTCTGAGCCGCGTTGGCGGAAACGCCCTCGCTGCCCTTGGCGCCGATGCCGACCGGCCACTCGACTGCGGTGTTTTCGCCAACTTTCTGCTTCCATTCGGGACTGACCTTGGACAGATAGTTCGTCCAGATGAAGGTGGTGCCTGAACCGTCCGAGCGGTGCACGACGGCAATCGCGGTATCGGGCAGCTTGACATTGGGATTGAGCTTCGCGATCGCCGGATCGTTCCATTGCGTTATCTCGCCAAGAAAAACCTTGGCGATCGTCGGGCCATCGAGAGTGAGTTGACCCGGTTTGATGCCGGGCAGGTTCAAGATGGGAACAACGGAACCGTTGATGATCGGAAACTGAACGAAGTGGTTCTTGTCGACATCCGCCGGCACCAGCGGCATGTCGGAGGCGCCAAATGTGACGGTCTTGTTGGTGATCTGCTTGATGCCGCCGCCCGATCCGATCGATTGATAGTTGAGCGCGATTCCAGTGTCCTTCTTGTAGACTTCGGCCCACTTGGCGAGAACCGGATAGACGAAGGTGGACCCCGCGCCGGTGATTTCAGCGGCGGAGGCGGGAAGAACCGTCGTAGCCAATAGGCCAGCGGCGGCAATTATTCTCATATGTTTCACGTTGACTCTCCTGTTGGCGGACGAAGCCGCGCGGGCCTTGGAACCGCGCCGGCTCATGGTTTGCCCTTTCGGCTGCTTTTGCTCGATTCTTTTAAGAAACGCGCGGCGGAATGCCTTCGCTCGTCTGAGCTGACCCGCAGCGTGGGCATGGTTAGGTGCGGCACGTCACCGTTCTATGATCGTCGGATGACAATCAGATGACAGCTCAACGATTTGAAGTTACAAATAAAATCATGCTGAGCCGAGCGCCGGCAGATGAATGGTAAAGCTCGCGCCGGCGCCGGGGGTGCTCTCGATCGAAAGCCGTCCGCGATGGCGATTGAGGATGTGCTTGACCAGCGCAAGACCCAGCCCGGTTCCGCCTTGGGCGCGGCTCTCGGCGACATCCACGCGATAGAAACGCTCGGTCAGCCGCGGCAGGTGCTCGGGCGCGATGCCGGGCCCGTAGTCCCGCACGCCCACCTGCGCTTCCGGCGCTCCGTCCGCCGATGTCGCAAGCGCAAGCGTGATATCGACGCGCTTGCCGGCGGCGCCATATTTGAGCGCGTTTTCGATCAGGTTCTCGCACACGCGGGCCAACTCATCGCGATCGCCGCGCACCGTGAGCGCGTTCGCGGCCTCGACATTGACGCTCACGCCGCGATCGCGCGCCAGCATTTCCAGACCGTCAACGACTTGACGAACGATTGGTACGAGGTCGACCGGCGTATCCGGTCGGCGGTGCGCGTTCAGCTCGATACGCGACAGCGACAGCAAGTCGTCGATCAGCCGCGCCATGCGTCGCGCCTGTTCCTGCATAATGGCGAGGAAACGCTCGCGCGCCTTGACGTCCTCGCGCGCGGAGCCTTGCAAGGTTTCGATGAACCCGGAAAGCGCGGCAAGCGGCGTGCGTAACTCGTGACTGGCATTGGCGACGAAGTCCGCGCGCATCTCCTCGACGCGCCGCAAAGGTGTCAGATCGTGAAACGTCAACAGCACCAGGTCGGGCTGACCCTGATCCGGCTCGCGCTTGACCGGGATCACGATGGCTTCGAACCAGCGTTCGCGCGGCCCGCGCTCGGAATATTCGACACGCTGTTCCTGTCCGCCCACGGACGCGCGCCCGATCGCCTCGGCTAGTTCGGGCATTCGCAGTGCGAGCGACACCGGCTCTCCCTGGCGTAGCGCCGGTGCCAGCGCGTGTGCGTGCGCATTGAGCGCAAGCACCCGCCCGTCGCGGTCGAGCGCGATGACAGGATCTGGCAATCCGGCAATGACAACGGGCAGCGGATCATCCGTGGGCTCTGCGCTGACGAACCGCCGCGTTTCGCGGTCGCTCGTTTCGCCTGGGCGCATGGCGAACAGAACAGACGCCGCCAGAACGGCGAAGCCTATGACCGCGTAGGCGACGGCAAGAGGCCCGGCGATCGCCAAGCCGGCAAAGACGATCGCCGCCGCGGCAATCACGAGCCAGGCGCGGTGCCAACGCCGCCATCCGATCGCGGCTCGATTGTCGTTCAAGCTCATCGGCCAAGCTCATAGAGCATTTTCAAGATGACCGGAAATATGTTTCCGGCTGCAACACACCGCGCCGCGAAGACACCCGTGAACGGCTATGGTGTTGCGCCTCGGCAGGGGCAAACCCTGCCGGCGTCAGGACACGTCCGATTTCTCCGGTAGGCACTCGCCGGCCATGTTGAGCGGCGGCGAAGTGGATTGGGCGATGCGGCGTGCGGCACTGCCCAGCACAAATTCACGGATTCCAAGAATCACCAAAGAGATCACGAACGGAATGATGTAATAGAGCAGGCGAAACAGTAGCAGACCGGCCAGCAGATCTTCCTTATCGAACTGCCATAACGCAACCATCATGGCGGCATCGAACACGCCAAGTCCCCCCGGCGCGTGACTGGCAAAGCCGAGAAGCGTAGCGGCGACGAAAATGACGGCCACTGTCACGAAGCCGAGGTTGGGCTCGTCGGGCACCAGCATGTACATGGCGGCCGCACAGCAGCCGAGATCGAGGATTCCGATCGCGATCTGGACCAGCGTGAAGGGGCCGCCGGGGAGCGTCACCTGCCAGCCGTCGCGACCGATCACCCGCGGCTTGACCCACACCCACGCCACATAGGCGCCAAGTATGGCGATCAGCATGAGCGCGAAGATGCGGTTACACCACAGCGGCAGTTGGTCGATGGCGTGCGCGGCCTGCGGCGCATAGAGGACGCCCAGGCCCAGTACCGTCACGTTGCCGAGCCAGAAAGTCAGCCCGGCGACGAAGCAGATTTTGGTGACATCAATGACGGAGAGGCCGCATTCGGAATAGATGCGGTAGCGCACTGCGCCGCCGGAGAACACGCTGGCGCCGACATTGTGTCCCACCGCATAACTGGTGAAGCCGCCAAGGGCCGCAATACGATACGGAATTTCCTTCCTGCCGATCGTGCGCAAGGCGAACAGGTCGTAGAAGGTGAGCGTGATATAGCCGCCGGCGACGAAGATGCCGGCAATGATGAGCGTGCGCCAGTCCGTCGCCTCGAGTGCGTCGACGAGATCTTCGGGATCGATGTCGCGCAGGATGTGGTAGAGCACTACCACGGCGACGATGATAATGGTCAGGCTCAGCGCGAAGCCGAGCCGGCTCCAGCCGATCTTGCGGTCGAAAAAATGTGCGGTCCCACGCAGTCTCTCTAGCATCGTGCGCTCCGGACCGGCTGCCTACGCATGAATCAATCGTCTCGTCCTGCTTACCCAGCGCGGGTTCCAGTAGCAAATGTATTGTACCGGCGCGAGGGCGGCACCCAGTTCCTGGATGCGCGTTGTTTGGCCACACCCCTTGTGCTGCGCCGAGGTCCGTTCTGTTATCCTCGCGGCACTCGATCCGCAGCAGGAAAAACGGACCCGACCGAATTAGGAGCAGAGGACCAACACCATGAAGGATCATCTTATTGCCCGGCGCACGGTTATCAGGTGCGCCGGTCTCGGCGTCGGTGCAGGGCTCGCCTCGGGCGTCGCCGCAGCGCGCGCCCAGTCTTCTGTCGCCGCAGCGGCACAAGCCGAGCCGGCCAATCTATGGAGCGGCGAATATTGGGCCCACAAGGGCGGGGTGAAACTCTACATGTTCCGCAAGCGAATCGGCGCTCCGGCAGTCGGCGAGGCGGCATTGCCGGTATTGTTCCTGGTTCACGGCTCCTCGATATCGTCGCGCACCAGCTATGATCTGACCGTGCCCGGCAAGGGCGAGTATTCGTTGATGAATGTGTTTGCCGGCTACGGTTATGACGTGTGGACCATGGATCACGACGGCTACGGCCGTTCCGGCAGCTCGGGGAATAACTCGGACATCGCCAGCAGCGTCGAGGACTTGAAAGCGGCATTTCCGGTGGTCGCCGCGCAGACCGGGCGACAGAAGATCCATTTCTATGGAACGTCGTCCGGCGGAATTCGCGCCGGTGCCTATGCGCAGGCCCAGCCGGAGCATGTCGACAGGCTTATTCTTTCGGCCTTCACCTACAAGGGCACCGGAGCTGCGGAAATCGCGCGACGGCAAAAGCGCGTTGCTGAATTGCGAGCCAGTCCACGGCGCAAGCGCGACGCCGCCATGATCCGTTCGATCTTCAGCCGCGACAAACACCCGGGGTCGTTCGATCCGGCGGTGGCGGACGCTCTCATTGCCACCGAGATGAAGTTCGGCGACACCGTCCCGAGCGGAACCTATCTTGACATGGCGGCCAACCTGCCGCTCGTCGACCCGACCAAGGTCACGTCGCCGGTGCTGATGATTCGCGGCGAATGGGACGGCAATTCCACCAACGACGATTTGCTGGATTTCTTTCGCCAGTTGCCGAACGGCGATCGTCAATTTGTGATCCTGCCGCACACTCCGCATGCTCCGGATATCAGTAGAAACCGGGCATTGGTCTGGTACGCAATGAAGAATTTCCTCGCCGAACCGGCGCCGATGGTGTGATGCGCCTGACTGTCATGGCCTGCGAAGTCGGCCATCCAGCAGAGGCGTAAATCGAAGCAAGCTTTCGAGTCCGCGGTTAAGGATTGTCCGCCGGAGCCGTCATCGGGCCGGACCCGTTGGCGGACGATGACAGCGTCAAAGTTCGCCCGCGGCGAAAAATTCCCGCAACTCCTTGTACGTTTCTTCCGGCGCCTCTTCCGAAAGATAGTGCCCGCAGGGCAGCGCCTTGGTGCCGCGAATGTTGGTAGCGTAGCGCTGCCAGACCTCGCCCGGACTGGGCCGGGTATTGCGGCCGACGCCGCCGGTCGCGCCCCACAGCAGCAGCAGCGGGCAAGTGATCTTATGGCCGGCGTCGAAATCCGCCGTGTCCATCTCGAAATCGATGCCGGCGCAGGCGCGATAGTCCTCGCACATGGCATGCACGGTCGCCGGATTGCGCATGTAGCGCTTATATTCGGCGAGCGCAGCCGGGTCGAAGAAGCTCAGGCCCTGCTTGGTTTTTGCGAGCTTCTTCTCGATGAAGAAATCCGGATCGGCGCTCATCAAATGCTCGGGAAAGTCGTAGGGCTGGATCATGAAAAACCAGTGCCACGAAAATGTTGCCCAGGCTTTGTTGGGATGATTGAAGACATGATGCTGCGGCACGATGTCGAGGATCGCCGCGCGCGCAACTGCTTGCTCATGGTCGAGGCACATGCGGTGCAAGACGCGCGCACCGCGGTCATGGCCGGCGGCGTAGAAGCGTTTGTGACCGAGCGCCGCCATCACTTCGATCTGGTCCTGCGCCATGGCGCGGAACGAATAATTGACGTGGTTGTCGCCGCCCGGGGGCTTTTCGGAATCGCCGTAACCGCGCAGGTCGGTGGCGACTACGGTAAACTCGGCGGCAAGGCGCGGTGCGAATTTGTGCCACGACAGGTGGCTGAATGGGTTGCCGTGCATGAGCAGGAGCGGCGGACCTTTACCGCCGTGGACTGCCACGATCCGTGCGCCGCTGGTCTTGATCTCGCTGCGGGTGAAATTCTCGAACATCAATCCTCCCGTCATCCGCGGCGCGCGAAGCGCGAGCCCGGAATCCATATCCCGTGTGCAAGCAAGAATGATAACCCAAACTTTCGAGAAGCTCACCGATCGTAATCAAGATTCCAGGGTCGGCCCTTCGGGCAGCCTCGGAATGACGCGTGCGGCAGCACGCGATATGCTGCCATGATGAACGGAAAGGATGCCGCAACATGACAATGCCATCGGACGTCGATCCCCAATCCGGATTTCGCTTGCCGCTGTTGAAGCGTGAGGAGTTGGACGAAGCCGGCAAGCGCGCCTACGATCGCGCCGCGTCCGGCACACGGTCGATCGTCGGATTGCGGGGGCCTGCCGGCATCCACCTCTACAGCACCAAGACACTCGAAGCACGCAACACTGCCGCTCACTATCTGCGCTTCGAAGTTTTTCCGCCCAGCGTGCGCGAAGTTGCGATCCTCACCGTCGCACGCGAGATGGATAGCCAGTTCGAATGGGCGGCGCACGAGCCGGAAGCCCTGAAGGAGGGCGTTCCGACCGAGGTGATCGACGTCATCAAGCATCGCAAAAGCACCCGAGATCTGGACGAGGCGTACGCGGCGATTATCGAGTTCGGTCGGCAGATCTTCGGCGCTCACAAGGTGACGTCGGCGGCCTTCGCGCGCGTCAAGGCGGTGTTCGAGCCGAAGAAGCTCGTCGAACTGGTCCTGCTCATGGGCAATTACTCGGCCACGGCGGCGCTGCTGTGTGCGTTCGATATGCAGGTGCCCGAGGGCAAGCCGCTGCTGCCGGTGGACAGATGACGGACGACAGAGGGCGGAAGACGGATGACGAGACGCTGCAGCGCCATTTTCCGTCGTCCGTTATCTGTCGTCCATTGTTTGGCAATCACCGCTTCGGCTTGTCAAAGCCCAATTCACCCCAGCGCGCCTTGACGGCATCGATATCCTTCTGTTCCGGCCATACCGTCGGCGGAAAGCGGGCGCCGCCAAGATCGGGATCCGGATCGTAGTCGAGATTGACCGTGGCGTCGATCAGCACGCGATTCCACTTGCCGGTGCCGAACTGATTGACGTTGCGGTCGCGCCGCCGCGTCGACGGATCGAGCCCGGCACCGAAGCTCGCCGGCATGATGACGATGTCGTCTTCGCCGGCATTGACACGAAACGCGATCGCCCAATCCACCGCCGCGTAATCGTGGATGTCGATGTCGTCGTCGACTACGGTCACGTGCTTGTAGCGTACGTGCGCCGCCGATGAGCCCCACAGGGCATTGGCGACCTGCTTTGCCACGCCGCGATAGCTTTGCTTGACCTGCACCACGGTGTTGACGCCCGCCTGCACCGGCGGGCACCACACGCCGGTCACGCCCGGCACGCCGGCGCGGTCGAGCACGTTCCACGCCGTCGCCGCGCGCATGATCGACGAACACACGCTGTTCTCCGAAAAGCTGCCGGGCATCGTTCCCTCGATAGTGCCGCGCAGGATTGGATCCTTGCGGTGGGTGATGCAGGTGACGCGGATTGCCGGTTTGGGCGAGCGGTCGCCCGCCACATAACCGGTGAATTCCGCATAGGGGCCTTCCGGCAGGTAGGTCTGCGGATCGAGGTCAAGATAGCCTTCGATCACGATTTCGGCGCTCGCCGGCACATAAAGATCGACGGTTTCGCATTTGACGAGCTCGACCGGAGCACCGCGGATCGCGCCGATGACATCGTATTCACAGGTGCCCTTGGGCACCGGCGAGCCGCCGACGAAATCGGCAGCCGGCTCCCAACCAATTGCTACCGCGATCGGCATCGCACTGTGGCCGGCCTGCTGCCAAGCTGTGGCGTGATGACCGATATGCTGTGCGCGCCACATCAGGATCGGAATCTTGTTCTTGCCGCTGACCATGCCGCGATAAACGCCGACATTCATGACTTCGGTCGCCGGATCCTTGGTGACCACTCCACCATAGGTCATGATGTAGCGGCCGCCGTCCGCTCTGTTCCATTGCGGCGCTGGAAAGTCGTAGAGATCGACGTCGTCGCCTTTGACGATGTTCTCCTTGACAGGTCCGGTCTTGACGATTTTTGGCGCAATGCTGCCCGTCAGAATGGTACGGCCGAGCTTGACCAGTTCGCGCGGATGTGTGTCGGGCGGCAGGCCAAGCATCATGGCGATGCGGCGATAGCTCGAAAGCCCGCCCGCAAAAATTTGGCGACAACGGCTGTTCTTGCCGTAATCACGGATGTTCCGGAACAGCAGAGCGGGGCCCAAACCGGTGCCCTGCGCCAGCCGCGCGATGGTGCCGAGCTCGACGTTCCAATCGACCTCGGCGTCGATCTTGTGGAGTTCGCCAGCAGCATCGAGCGCTTTCATCCAACCGCGCAGATCGCCGAATGCAATCGGTTTTCGTTCTGTGATCATGAATTGTTCCGGTGGGGGCGATAATGAGCGGCCCTTCTGCGCTGTCATTCATAGTTCTGTCAAGAAAAGCGGATTCGATCCGAATCCATCCTCGCCTGCCGCGGAGGGGTGGGAAGGCGGCGTGACCGCGAGTGGAACTGACCGACGTGCCCAGCACAAGCTGTCGAACCCCAACTGTCCCGATTCGAAACGGGTTCCTCCCCAAGAATGCCACGCAGCCGCCAATTTACAGCCGCTTAACGTTGGCACTGCATTGTTTCTCGCTTTCTCACGTGGGGTGAAGGGGTGATCAGGATGGCCGCAGCGAGTCCGGTATTTTTTAGGCGATCGAGAATAGTCAACGCACCGCCGCTTGAGCGGCCGCCAGCCCCATCAATTTAGCCATCTCGTTTGTACCGCGTATCATGACGTGTACAGCCGCGGCGGCCTTCGCTGGCGTCACTGCATATGATCGGCGCCCTCTTGCGCTCACCGATCATGTCTGGGCGATGGGGCGCGGTGTCGTCATCTGCCTCGCCTCGGTGACAAGCGCAGGGGCGATGATCGGCGCTGTCACTGTGACTGCTGCATGGGTCGCAACCTTCGCTTTGGGGACCGCCCCCCACAAGGCGAGGACGCCGCTGGCGCTGGAAAGGGCGCTGCTTGCCAAGCCGCATGGCGGCTTCATCCATGCGACGGATGAATTGGCAGTGGGGCCGGCTTCCGCCCATGCAGGCGATCTCGCGCTTTTTCCGGCTCCGCTTGCAGGCGAGGCGGGCAAGGGGCCGAGGCTCGATGCCGAACAAATTGCCATGGCGCGATCCTCCGAACGAGACGACGTACCTCTGCCGTTAGCGCATCGCGGCGACCGGCTGCCAATTCGCCGGCGGCGCGAAATTGCGGTTGCGCCGGCAAAGCCGGCATTGCCACACGTCGCCGTGGCGATGCTCTCACCGCGTGCGTTCGCATCTTTGGATTTGTTTGATCCCGAGCCGACTTTTGTCGGTTCAATTCCAGAGGGGCTGACCGGCGCGCCACAGCTTGCGCCAAATCGCTTAGTCGACCGTGTGAGTGATGTGCCGCCATCGCCGCGCCGGTCTGATGGTCCGCGGATTGCGGTGCGGCGCGAGATTGCCAGTGCGGCCGCCAAGCCGGCAAAGCCCGCGTTGCCGCAACTTGCATCGCTTACTCCATCACCGCCAGTCTCGAAGTCGTCCGGTTGGTTCCAGAAGCTGTTTGGCCGGCAGCCGGGGCACAACGAGTTGTCAGCCTTGG
>JASHQI010000011.1 GCA_030037645.1 Xanthobacteraceae bacterium | reverse complement strand
CGCTCCAGCCATGCGCGCAATTCGTTCTGGTCGGACTTGGCAATTTCGACCAACACGATCGGATGGTGACTGGCAATGCATTTGCCGGCGCCCGCCAATGCATCGAGCTCCATCCCCTCGATGTCCATCTTGATCAAATCGAGACGCGGAAAATTAAAGGAGTCGAGCGCGATGGTCGAAACTGCGGTCATATTGCTTTCGGAATAGTCGATCTCCTGACCAATGAACTCGTTGTTTTCTCGCTTCCTAAGCTCCAAGCTGCCGAAGCTACCGGGCGCGAGATAATTCGGCTGCGGTATTTTCATCGTTCCGGGCTCACTCGCCACCGCGGCGTGAAACGCACGGGCATTAAAACAATTATTGATCGCGATATTTCCGGCGAGCGCATAATAAATTCGTTCCTGGGCCTCGAATGCCAGCACCATGCCCCAACCAGTCATGTGTTTGGCCCACTCGATCGAGTGAACCCCGATATTGGCGCCGCAATCGACGGCGACCGCACCGTCGCCATAATGCCGGCGGCGCAGATCAAGCAGCTTCAGAGCCAAATCCACCTCCCCCGGGTCATAGCTGGCCGTCTCCAGGAGCTGAAGACCGACCCCATACCCGCTGGCGTGGTCGGTCATGTGCCGATCGAAGCGGTTGACGATCAGCGTCCCATGGTTGGTCGCCACGGTGACAAACGCGAGCTTGCGGAGCGGGCTCGGCATGATCGGACCATAGCCGATTCGCCGGAAATACATGAGTTGCCCGTTCACGGTGGCATCCGTGTTTGCCAAGCTCGACGCTCAGGTCACCGATCACCGCGGGACGCGGAAGAGCTTGGGAGAGCGGGCGTGAGCTTGAGTTGGGCGCGATTCTCCTGCTGCCCTTCCGCGTCACGAATCGCCAACGACTCGCTCACCGACGGCGGCAAGAAGCCCGGCCATCATGACCTTCTCCTTCGACAACGCGCAGGCCGGAATATTGTTACTTTGGCCCGACGGCGGCTCGCAATACTATAGCCCGCGCGCCATTGTCCCGGATGCAGCCGCCAAGAGCGCCGAAAGTCGAGAGAGCCATTATCAATCAGCGTCTCATCCCACTCGCCCTGCTGTGGCTCTGCGGCGTGTGTCTGCGGCTTACAGTGCTGGCGATTCCGCCGGTTATCCCGCTTTTGCACGCCGACCTCCATCTGTCCGAAACGGACATTGGCTGGCTGTCGAGCTTGCCGCCCATGCTGTTTGCGATCGCGGCGGTGCCGGGCGCGCTTCTGATCGCGCGCTTCGGCCTGGTGCCGGCGCTGGTGATCGGACTGCTGCTCAATACCGTCGGCTCGGCTGCGCGTGGAGCAATCCCGCATGCGGCGTCTCTCTACGCCTCCACCATCGTGATGGCGGGCGGCATTTCGATCATGCAACCGACGCTGCCGCCGCTGGTGCGGTCCTGGTTCGCGGACCGGATCGGCTTCGCGACCGCGATCTACATGAGCGGGCTTCTCATCGGCGAGATTCTGGCCGTCTCGCTGACCATTCCGCTCATACTGCCGCTTGTCGGCGGTAGTTGGCGGCTGAATTTTTTGGTTTGGGCGCTTCCGGTGCTCGTGACGGCGGCGCTTGTTGTCACATGCGCGCCGCGGCCCGAGACCGCCGGCAAAACCGCTGCCGCTGCAAAGCTGTTGTGGTGGCCAAACTGGCGAACTCCGCTGCTCTGGCAACTCGGTCTGATCCTCGGCAGCGTCAATGCGATCTATTTTGTATCCAACGCCTTCCTGCCGGACTACGTGATCGCCGGCGGCCGCGCCGACCTCGTCAGCAGCGTGCTCACGACGCTCAATGTCGGCCAGCTGCCGGCGGCCTTTCTGATGCTGGCGCTGGCAGGACGGCTGGTGACGCAGCCTTGGGCCTATGTCGCGACCGGCCTCCTCTCGCTGGTCAGCCTCATCGGCATGCTGACGATGAAGGGGCTTTGGATCGCATTCTGGTCGGGCCTGCTCGGCTTCAGCAATGCGGTGACGCTTATTCTGGCGTTTGCCCTGCCGTCGGTGCTGAGCGCCCCCGAAGATGTCCATCGCACGTCAGCGGGCATGTTCACCATCAGCTACAGTTGCTCGATGGCGCTGGCGGTGGCCGGCGGCTGGCTGTGGGATGCAACGCACATGCCGATCGCCGCCTTCGTGCCGGTCGCGGTATGTGCGATCGTCATCATGGCGCTGTCGCCAACGGTCAAGCAGGCCGCCGCGGCCTCTGCGTGAGAACGACAATCATGATGATGTCGGCGCTTTTGCGGATCGTGCTCTAATATCCCGCCGCAAGGCCGCCTGGGCTGCGCGGATCGGCAACGCCGACCATGTCTTGCGGCGTGAGCATGATGGAGTTGGCCGACGTGAAAGGCCGCCCGACGACCACCTTGTCGCCGCGCGCCTGCAATGCGGCGACCAGATCCGACGCCAAGCCTGGCTCGACGATGACGCGATCGGGCATCCACTGATTATGCACGCGCGGCGCCTCCACCGCGTGCGCGAGATCCATGCCGTCATCGATCACATTGACGACAACCTGCAAGACCGCGGTGGTGATACGGCTGCCGCCGGGCGAGCCGGTGACCAGAAACGGCTTGCCGTCCCTCAGGACGATTGTGGGAGTCATCGACGACAACGGCCGCTTGCCGGGGCCGGGCTCATTGGCCTGGAAGCCGATGAGGCCGTAGGCGTTGGGTGCATTCGGTTTTACGGCGAAGTCATCAAGCTCGTTGTTGAGCAGGACGCCGGTGCCTGCGGCGACAAGGCCGAGGCCGTAGCTGAAGTTGAGCGTATAGGTGTTCGAGACAGCGTTGCCGAAGCGATCGACGACCGAGAAGTGGGTGGTGTTTCGCCCTTCCTGCTGGACGGTCCCGCCGGCGCGAATTTCGTCCGCCGGCGTGGCGCGAGCCGGATCGATTGTGGCGCGCCACTGCACGGCATAGCCCTTCGAAATCAACCGCGCGACCGGAGCCTTCACCATATCGGGATCGCCGAGATATACGGCGCGGTCCGCGTAGGCACGTTTCATCGCTTCGATCATCAGGAATAGCGCCTGCGCCCTGTCCTCATGCCCAAGATCGTAGCCTTCGAGGATGTTGAGCATTTCCAGAAGCTCGACGCCCCCCGACGATGGCGGCGGCATGGCAACGACGACGTAGCCGCGATAGCTGCCGTCGAGCGGCGTCCGCTCGACGGCACGATAGTTTTTCAGATCATCGACCGTCATCACGCCGCCTGCAGCCTGCACGGCGGCGGCTATTTTTGCCGCGATCGGACCGTCGTAAAACACGCGCGCGCCGCCTTGCGCGATGGCCTGCAGCGTAGCCGCGAGATCGCTCTGGACGAGACGATCACCGGGAGCGGGAACGGTGCCGTCGGCCTTGAGAAAGATTTTTGCGGAGGACGGCCAGCGCGCCAGCCGCGACGGCTCGTTGGCCGGCACATCGACCGTTTCCCGAGTGACCGGGAAACCGTCGCGCGCCAATGCGATCGCCGGCGCGATCAGCTCGCCGAGGGTAAAACGGCCCGAGCCGTACTTCGCCTCGGCCAGCGCCAGACCCGCGACCGTGCCCGGCACGCCGATGGCAAGCGCCGAGTCGCGGGATTTCTGCGGGTCGGCGTGACCCTGGGCATCAAGGAACGACTTGTCGGTGATCGCCTGCGGCGCGGTCTCACGATAGTCGATGGCGATATCGCCGCCATCGGCGCGGTGAATCAACATGAAGCCGCCGCCACCGAGATTGCCGGCGCGCGGATAGGTCACGGCCATGGCGAATCCGACGGCAACCGCAGCGTCCACGGCATTGCCGCCTCGCTGCAAAATATCGACGCCGACACGCGTCGCCAGCGCATCTTGCGTCACCACCATGCCGTTATGAGCGCTGACTGCTTGCGCGCGGGCGGCCTCGTCATTGGCAAGCCGGTTCTCGCTCAGTGCAATGACCGGCAGCGCCGCGGCGGAAACGATTGCGAGGCCAGTAACGTAAGCAATCGAACGTTTGCGCGAATTCAGCATCGCTCGCCTTGCACTCGCGACCGCTTACAACATCGACGGCAATACGCGGTCGGGCGGGCGATGGCCATCCAGGAAGGTCCTGATGTTCACAATCACCTTCTCGCCCATATCGATGCGGCCCTCGAGCGTGGCCGATGCGAGATGCGGCAGGAGAATCACCTTGCCGAGGCGCGCGAGCTTGATCAGCTTGGGATTCACGGCCGGCTCGTGCTCGAACACATCAAGACCCGCGCCTGCAATCTCTTCGGCCTCGATGAGGCGCGCAAGCGCATTTTCGTCTATGACTTCGCCGCGCGCCGTGTTGACCACGTAGGCGTCGGAGCGGATCAGTTTGAGGCGCCGCGCCGAAAGCAAGTGAAAGGTCGCCGGCGTGTGCGGGCAATTGACTGAGATGATGTCCATGCGCGCCAGCATCTGGTCGAGGCTCTCCCAAAACGTTGCGTGCAACTCTTCCTCGATTTGCGGCGCCAGGCGGCGGCGATCGTGATAATGGATCTTCACGCCGAACGCTTGCGCGCGCCGCGCCACCGCTTGGCCGATGCGGCCCATTCCGACGATTCCCAGCCGCTTGCCCCAGATGCGATGGCCGAGCGTCCAGGTCGGGCTCCAGCCGTGCCAATCCTTGTCGCCGGTGAGAACCTGAGCGCCCTCGGTCAACCGCCGCGGCACCGCAAGGATCAGCGCCATTGTCATATCGGCGGTATCTTCGGTAAGAACGCCCGGCGTATTGGTGACCGTGATGCCGCGCTGGAGGGCAGTTGGCACATCGATATTGTCGACGCCGTTGCCGAAATTCGCGATCAGTTTCAGCCGCTCTCCTGATTGGCTGAGTACCGACCGGTCGATGCGGTCGGTCACAGTCGGGACCAGGACGTCGGCAGTCTTGACGGCCGCCGCAAGGTCCGCCTGGCTCATCGGAGCGTCATCGGCATTGAGGCGCGCATCGAACAATTCGCGCATGCGCATTTCGACGCTGTCCGGCAGCCGCCGGGTTACCACAACCAGTGGCTTTTTGCCCGATGCCATTCGCCGCCTCTTGCGCCAACAGGTCTAAAATTCGGCCGACAACACTTCGGATTGCATGCCGGCCGGCTGCAACAGCCTGCCGCAGCCGCCCGTTCAGTTCTCTTTAACCGCCCTCGCCGACACTGCGGCCGGGAGGTGGTTCATCAAAATCTATCTACCAGATGGCTGCGCCCTCACAAAGCGCGCCGGGTTCCCCGGCGTGACGACGCATTGAATCGATAACGGGACATGTCGCGCCGATGCTGCGACGTGAGACATTGATGACCGACTGGGTTCGGACTGCGCTTGCGGCTGTTGTGGCGCTGCCTTTTGCCCTTTGTACAGCCCAGGCGGCGAGCGACGCCACGTCCAGCGGGCTGCCGCTTCCCCGCTTCGTCAGCCTCAAGGCGGATCGCGTCAATGTACGCGTCGGACCGGACAAGAACCACGAAGTCGCCTGGATTTACACGCGGGTGGGCTGGCCGGTCGAGATCACCGCGGAGTTCGACGATTGGCGGCGCATCCGCGACTCGGACGGAACCGAGGGCTGGGTCTACCACTCGCTTTTGTCGGGGAAGCGGATGGCGGCCGTGCAATTGAAGTCGAAGACCGATCTCGCGCCGCTTTACGCGGAACCCGACGCCAAAAGCGCGGTGACGGCCAAATTGCAGTTCGGCGTTCTTGGCGCCATCAAGCGCTGCACCGGCACGTGGTGCCAGCTTGTCGGGAACGGCTTCGACGGCTGGATCGAGCAGAACGAGCTCTGGGGCGTCTACCCGAACGAGAAGATCGACTGACGTGTCTCGATGGCGCAGGCGAAGGCCCGCAGACCTGGAACTTATAGTCACCGCAACGCGGGCGGCTGCGCCCACAGCGCCAATTCTGCAACGTTTGTGATGATGGATTCCGGCTCGCGCGCGCATTGCGCGCCCAGCCGGAATGACGGCGCTTCACCCCTGCTTGCGCCGGAGCCGCACCACGACGTCGATACGCGCGATCTCATAACCCTCCGGCGGGATTGGCGGCTTGCCAACCACCACATCGCTTGCAGGGATATCCATGAGGTCGTTTTGGTCTTCGATGAAGAAATGGTGGTGCTCGGTGTTGTTGGTGTCGAAATAGGCCTTGGAGCCGTCGACGGCGACCTGACGCAACAGGCCGACCTCCGTGAATTGGTGCAGCGTGTTATAGACTGTCGCCAGCGACACCGGCACTTTGGCATGGGTCGCTTCTTCGAAAAGCATTTCCGCCGTCACATGCCGGTCGCCCTTGGCGAAAAGAATCCATCCGAGGGCCATGCGTTGCCGGGTCGGCCGCAAACCCACTTCGCGGAGCTTTTCCTTGACGTCGTGCCACGGACATCCGGTAAGGTCGCCACGCAATGGCGCGGGACGCGGTTGAAGCGTTGGCAGGGGGACGCCCGGGGCGATTGGACGCGACTGTGTCATTGGCGTTATCCAGGGGCCTCGATGGGCCAAGACGATCGTTGCAAGTGAAATTATTATACGCCACCCTGTGCCTGCTGCAACTGCCACGGCAATAAGCCGCGGTCGTGGTTACCCACCGCCAACCGTGCCGGCTCCCGGGGTGCGGCTTTGCCCGCTGGTCCCCATATGTTAGGGAGTCACGCGGTTGTGCTGCGACGGCGGAGATGGATGCGCATGCTGGATCGCCGTTCAAATTTTGAGTACGAGGACCTGCTGGCTTGCGGGCGGGGCGAGCTGTTCGCGGAGGGTCCGCAGCTCCCGCTACCACCGATGCTGATGTTCGATCGCATTTCCGAAATCGCGGAAGTGGGTGGCGAATACGGCAGGGGTCTGGTGCGCGCCGTGCTCGAGCTCAAGCCCGACCTGTGGTTCTTTCCCTGCCACTTCAAGGGCGATCCCGTCATGCCGGGTTGTCTCGGCCTGGATGCGCTGTGGCAGTTGCTTGGCTTCTTTCTCGGCTGGCTGGGCTCACCCGGCAAGGGTCGCGCGCTCGGCATGGGCGAGATCAAGTTTTCCGGGCAGGTTCTGCCGACGATGAAGAAAATCGTCTACGGAATCGACATCAAACGTGTCATGCGCTCGAAGTTGGTGCTCGGCATCGCCGATGGCTGGCTGTCGGCGGACGGCTCCGTGATCTATCGTGCACTCGACCTCAAGGTCGGTCTGTTCCGCAACCCGGAACCGCAGCCGAGTGAAGTGTGAACGTGGTCGCGCCTCGAGCATGATCTCAGCGCCGGGTTCCGGACAGATCGTGCTCAAACCAAATGCTAGGCGGGCGAGGCGAAGATGAGACGAGTCGTCGTCACCGGGATGGGCATCGTCTCGTCCATCGGCAACAATACACAGGAGGTGCTGGCATCGCTGCGCGAGGCGAAGTCCGGCATCGTGCGTGCCGACAAATATGCCGAACTCGGTTTTCGCTGCCAGGTGCATGGTGCGCCAACGCTCGACCCGAGCGACGCCGTTGATCGCCGCGCCATGCGCTTTCTCGGCGGCGGCGCTGCCTGGAACCACGTCGCGATGGAGCAAGCGATCCGCGATGCCGGGCTCGAACAAACCGACATCTCGAACGAACGCACCGGCCTGATCATGGGCTCGGGCGGGCCCTCGACGCGCGCCATCGTCGAAAGTGCCGACGTTGCCAGGGCGAAGGGCCCCAAACGGGTCGGCCCATTCGCGGTGCCGAAGTCAATGTCGTCGACGGCCTCGGCGACGCTGTCGACCTGGTTCAAGATCAAGGGGGTCAACTATACGATCTCGTCGGCCTGCGCGACGTCCAACCATTGCATCGGCAACGCGTTCGAAATCATTCAGGCCGGCAAGCAAGACATCATCTTCGCCGGCGGCTGCGAGGAGCTCGACTGGACGTTGTCGGTGCTGTTCGACGCCATGGGTGCGATGTCCTCGAGCTTCAATCAGACGCCGGAAAAAGCATCGCGCGCATACGACGCAGACCGCGACGGCTTCGTCATTGCCGGCGGCGCCGGCGTCTTGGTGCTCGAAGAGCTTGATCATGCCAAAGGACGCGGCGCAAAAATCTACGGCGAAGTTGCCGGCTATGGCGCGACATCCGATGGCGCCGATATGGTGCAGCCGTCGGGCGAAGGCGCGGTGCGCTGCATGAAGATGGCGCTGGCTCCGGTCAAGGCGCCGGTCGACTACATCAATCCCCACGCCACCTCGACGCCAATCGGCGATCTCAAGGAGATCGAGGCGATCCGCGAAGTTTTTGGCGCAAAGTGTCCGCCGATCTCGGCCACCAAATCGCTGACCGGCCACTCGCTTGGCGCGTCGGGCGTGCAGGAGGCGGTCTATTCGCTGTTGATGATGAATTCGGGCTTCATCTGCGAAAGCGCCAACATCGAGAAGCTGGATCCGGCCTTTGCCGACGTGCCGATCGTGCGCGCGCGCCAGGATGATGTGAAGCTGGGCTGTGTGCTGTCCAATTCATTCGGATTTGGCGGCACCAATGCTTGCATCGTATTCAAGCGGCTGGATGCGTGACGCATCCGAATTGTTCACCTCCCCCCTTGAGGGGGAGGTCGGCGCGAAGCGCCGGGAGGAGGGTCATCCCCTCGCTTCGCGATCGACCCCCCTCCCTGCCCCTTCCCTGCAAGGAAAGGGGGAAAACGGTGGAGCGTGCGAATGACTCAAAGCGCATTGATGCACGGCAAACGCGGCCTGATCATGGGGGTCGCCAACGACCACTCGATTGCCTGGGGCATCGCGCGGACGCTTGCCGCCCATGACGCCAAGCTCGCTTTCACCTATCAGGGCGAGGCGCTGGCCAAGCGCGTAAAGCCGCTTGCCGCATCGGTCGGGGCCGATCTGGTGCTGCCCTGCGACGTGGAGCAGACGGTCTCGCTCGATGCGGTGTTTTCCGCGCTCGATAAAGCGTGGGGCACGCTGGATTTTCTGGTGCACGCCATCGCCTTTTCCGACAAGAGCCAGCTCAGCGGTCGCTATGCCGACACCACGCGCGAGAATTTCTTGCGCACGATGCTGATCTCGTGCTTCTCGTTCACCGAGGTGGCGCGGCGCGCCGCCGCCATGATGCCGAACGGCGGCGCGATGCTGACGCTGACCTATAACGGCGGCCTGCGCGCGATGCCGAACTACAATGCCATGGGCGTCGCCAAGGCGGCGCTCGAAGCGTCAGTACGCTATCTCGCGGTCGATTTCGGCGGCAGCAGGATCCGCGTCAACGCGATTTCGTCGGGACCGATCCGCACGCTGGCGGGCGCCGGCATCGGCGACGCGCGCATGATGTTCGCGTTCCAGCAACGACATTCGCCGCTACAGCGCGGCGTGACGCTCGATGAGCTTGGCGGCGCCGCGCTCTATCTTCTGTCCGACCTTTCGACCGGCGTTACCGGCGAAATCCATTTTGTCGATTCCGGCTACAATGTCATCGCTATGCCGCACCCCGATGCACTACGGGCCGATCAAAAGCAGCCGGTGGACGACGCGGCGAAGTAAAGCGGCGGCCTCGAGCCTTTTCGGTTTTGATGGAAACAAAACAGGGCTCTGGCATTTTGATTGAGCATAATCTTATCCGAAAATCGGTTTTCACCTCTCGGGATCATGCTCTAAAGCTTCACCAAATGCGGCATCACCTCGGTTGAAAACAAGTTCAGCGAACGCAGTGCATCCGGCAGCGTCATGGTGCCGAGGAACAGATAGGTCAGCAGGTAATTGACGCCGAGCTCTCCGACCTGCCGCTCGATTTCGGCACGCACCGTTTGCGGCGAGCCGGCGATCACAGAGCCGTCTGCGACACAGTCCTCAAAGGTCGCGCCGCGCGGCACGTTGAGGCGCGATGTCAATCCGGTCACGCCGTGCTTGCTGCGCAGCCAGTTGAGGTTGGCGAGGTGAATGTCCATTGCGGGCTTGCCGAAGCGGCGCGCTTCGGCATCGGTGTCGGCGACAAAGATGTGGCGGAGCACGCCGATCGCGACGCCGTTCGAAAACTCCGCCTTGGGCTGGGCCGGACTGCCGCGCTTCGCCAACGCCATCTTGAAGGCGCCGATATTGGCTTTGGCAAACGGAGTAGGCCCCAAAGTGACGAAGTGGAGTCCATGCTCCCCGGCCCAGGTCGAACCGATCTCGTTCGACGATGCGTACCAGAACGGCGGATGGGGTTGCTGCAACGGCCGCAGCGCGATCGGCACATTTTCATAAACGTAGTGAGCGCCCTTGTAGCTGAGGGAATCGGTGGTCAGGCCGGCGCTGACGCAGTTGAACGCATCGATGAAGATGTCGCGTGAATCCGCGTGCTCCACCTTGTGATATTTCAGCTCGTAGGGCGAGACACCGCGACCGACCCCGACATCGAGGCGGCCGTAGCTCAGATGATCGAGCATGCAGATTTCCTCGATCAAGCGCAGCGGCGAATAGAGCGGCAACAAATAGACCAGCGGACCCATCCGCATGCGCCGAGTCGCACGCGCGACGGCCCCCATATAGACGCCCGGCACCGGCACCATGTTGAGCGGCGTGGCGTGATGTTCGGCCAAATGCAGGCAATAAATGCCGGCGGCGTCGGCCACTTCGGCGAATTTCAAACGTTCGTCAAACAGCGTCGTGAGCGGACGCGCGCCATCCTCGATGTGATCGAAAAGTCCGATTTTCATGTTGCCTCGTTACGCTAGGTGGTCTTGGGCAAGCCGACGTGCCGGCCCGCGCCGCGACAGTCCTCGTCGGTCTTGAAGCCTGCGGCATGGATACCGTGGATCGCCAGCTCCTCGTCGCGATCCTCGGTATCGCCGGTGACGCCGACCGCGCCGATGACTTCGCCGGCGTTGTCGCGGATCAACATGCCGCCGCCTTCGGGAAAAATCTGTTCGCCGCTCGCCGCGATGAGATAGCGCATGAAGATCGGCTTCTCCTGCGCCCGTTCGCGCACAAGCTTCGAGCTGCGGCCGAGCGACAGGGCCGCGTAGGCTTTGCCGTACGCCATCTCAAAGCGGATCATCGATGACCCATCCTCCTTCTTGAATGCTTTCACCTTGCAGCCGGGCTCGACCACGATCACGCTCAACGGCCGGCAGTTGAGCGCCGCACCGCGCTCGATGACGGCGTCGATGATGCGTTCGGCCTGAACGAGGGTGACGGCGGTCATGCGATGGGGCTCACGGCAGACGTCCTTTGTCCATGTTGTGCCATCTTCCACCGTTCCCTGCCATATGTCCTCCCCTTGCCTCGATCGATGCGGCGGGCCACATGTGGCCGCGTCATGCCGGCCTCAGCCCCCATCGCCATCGAGCGCGTCGTCAAAATTTACAAGACCATTCCGGCGGTCGACGGCATCTCGTTTACGCTCGCCCCAGGCTCGATCACGGGCCTGCTTGGCGGCAACGGCGCCGGCAAGACCACGACGATCGCCATGATCATGGGACTGACCACTCCGACCTCCGGCCGCGTGACGGTGCTCGGGGCGGAGATGCCGCGGCAGCGCTATCGCGTGCTGCATCGCATGAATTTCGAAAGCCCTTATGTCGAAGTGCCGATGCGGCTCACAGTGCGGCAGAATTTGACCGTGTTCGGCAAGCTATATGGGGTCGAGGATTTGCGCGGCCGCATCGCGCAGCTCGGCGAGCAGCTCGATCTGACCGAACTGCTCGACCGGCCCACCGGACGGCTCTCCGCTGGACAGAAGACCCGTGTCTCGCTCGCCAAATCCCTGATCAACAGTCCCGATGTGCTTTTGCTCGACGAGCCGACCGCATCGCTCGACCCCGACACTGCCGACTGGGTGCGCGCGCATCTTGAACGCTACTGCCGGGACCGTCATTCCACCGTGCTGCTCGCCTCCCACAACATGACGGAAGTCGAGCGCCTTTGCGATCGCGTCATCATCATGAAGCGCGGCCACATCGAGGACGATGACACGCCGGCCAAGCTCTTGGCGCGCTACGGCCGCCGCACGCTGGAAGAGGTCTTTCTGGACGTGGCGCGCGGCAGTGGCGAGTTACGAGAGGCGGCGCAATGAATACGCACGGGCAAACCGCGCTCACGTTTTCGCCGCGCCGCGTGTCGGCGATGATGTTGCGTTACTGGTATCTTCTGCGCTCATCGTGGCCGCGGCTGCTCGATCTGGTTTATTGGCCGACGGTGCAGATGGTCACGTGGGGATTTCTGCAATACTACATCGCGACCAATGCCGGTTTCTTCGCGCGCGCCGGCGGCACCTTCATCGGCGCCGTGTTGCTGTGGGACATCTTGTTCCGCGGCCAACTCGGCTTCTCGATCTCGTTCCTCGAGGAAATGTGGTCGCGCAACATCGGCAACCTGATGATGAGCCCGTTGCGCCCGCTCGAGTTCATCATGGCCTTGATGGTGATGAGCGTGGTTCGATTATCAATCGGCGCCGTGCCGGTGACGTTTCTCGCCATCGCGTTCTTCGGCTTCAATCTCTACGGGCTTGGTCTGGCGCTGGTGGCGTTCTTCTGCAACCTGATGCTGACGAGCTGGGCGATCGGCATTTTCGTCTCCGGTCTGATCCTGCGTAACGGCATGGGGGCGGAAAATTTCGCATGGTCGATCATGTTCGTGTTTATGCCGCTGACCTGCGTCTACTACCCGGTAACGACGCTACCGGTCTGGCTGCAGCCGGTGGCGTGGATGCTGCCGCCGACCTATGTATTCGAAGGCATGCGCGCGCTGTTGATTCACAAGGTGTTTCGTCCCGACCTGATGGTCGACGCACTGGCGCTGAACGCGCTGTTTTTGGCCTTCGGTGTCTTGGCCTTTCTCAAGCTTTTACAGAGCGCTCGGCGCCACGGCACACTGATGCAGACCGGCGAATAGAAATCGCCCCGCTCGAATGGCCGCTATGTGCGCTGCGAATGGCAGTACGGCACGTAGCCCCGGTCGTAACTAAATAGGAAAAGGTCCGCTTTTATGTTGACTGCATGATGGACGACCGTCACAATGCTGCACTGCAGCAAGCTGGGCAAGGGGCATCGATGGCAATCGGGGAGTTTGGCGGCGCGCCTGCCGTGCCGAGCAACAATATTCCTTTGCTATCTGCGGCTCCATTGTACTGGTTCTACGAAATGAGCCATGCCGCCCTCAACCCCTCCCGGGCCTGGGCCGACGCCACTCGACTGTTCTTCAAAAACCCGGTCAATCCGCTGTCGTTCACCACATTCGGCAAGTCCGTCGCCGCCGCCTGCGAACTGTTCGAGCGCTCAACGCGCCGCTATGGCAGGCCCGAATGGCGGATTTCATCGACGCTGGTCGGCGGCGAGCGCGTGCCGGTGCAGATCTCGACCGTGTGGGAACGACCATTCTGCCGTCTCATCCATTTCGAACGCGTGTTCGAGCGCCGGCCACAACGTCCACAACCGCGGCTCCTCATCGTCGCGCCGATGTCGGGCCACTTCGCCTCGCTGCTCCGCGGAACCGTCGAGGCGTTTCTGCCTAATCACGATGTCTACGTCACCGACTGGGTAGACGCGCGCATGGTCCCGCTGTCGGAAGGGCGTTTCGATCTCGACGATTACGTCGACTATGTGATCTCGATCCTGCACGCGCTCGGTGGCGACATTCACGTCGTCGCGGTGTGCCAGCCGTCGGTGCCGGTCATGGCAGCGGCGGCGCTCATGGAAGCGGACAACGACCCCTATACGCCGATGTCCATGGTGTTGATGGGCGGACCGATCGATACGCGGGTCAATCCGACCGCCGTGAATGCGCTCGCCGAGCAGCGCGGCACCGACTGGTTTCGCAGCCACGTCATTACCAAGGTGCCGTTTCCGAATCCCGGCTTCATGCGCGACGTCTATCCCGGCTTCCTGCAGCTGAACGGCTTCGTCAGCATGAATCTCGATCGGCACATCGAAGCGCACAAGCAACTGTTTCTGAATCTGGTGCGCGGCGACGGCGATTCGGCGCAGAAGCATAAGGAGTTCTACGACGAATATTTGGCCGTAATGGACCTTGCCGCAGAATTCTATCTGCAAACGGTCGAGACGGTTTTCGTGCGTCACGCACTGCCGAAAGGCGAGATGACGCATCGCGGCCGGCTGGTCGATCTAAGCAAAATCAAGCGCGTTGCGCTGCTCACGATCGAAGGCGAGCATGACGATATTTCCGGCGTCGGCCAAACCGAAGCGGCGCATCGTTTATGCGTGAATATCCCGGCCGATCGCCAGGCGCATTGGCTACAGCCGGGTGTCGGACATTACGGCGTGTTCAACGGTTCCCGCTTCCGCTCGGAGATCGCGCCTCGCATTGCCGACTTCGTACTGTCAATGGGACACGTCGCGCGCGTCTCGCGAAACGCCAGCGGAATTCGCCGCTCGCACAACGGCGCCGCCGCGCACCCGCTCTGATCGCCAACGCTGCGAGCGACATTCGCGCCGCCGGTATCGATTGCCGGCGTGGTATGGCAGTATGATTCCGGGATGAGTTCGAGATTCGCCATGCCGCTGCATGCGCTGCTCTATCGTCGCCCGAGCGAACCCCAGGCGATCGAAATTGTCTTCGACCAATCGATCTATCTGGTGCGCGTGCGGCGGCACCGGCAGGCCCGGCGCTACACGTTGCGCATCCAGGCGGCCACACGGGACGTGGTTCTCACCATTCCGCCGCGTGGCACGCTGAAGGAGGCGCGCGACTTTGCGCAAAAGCACGGCGGCTGGATTGCGGCTCGGCTCGGCCGGCTGCCGGAAGCGGCGCCATTCGCCCACGGCGTCGTCATGCCGCTGCGCGGCGTACCGCACCACATCGTGCACCGCCGCGGCGTGCGCGGCACGGTCTGGACCGAGACCGGGTTCTGCGGCGAGCAGCTTCTGTGCGTTGCCGGCCACGCTGTCCACATTCGTCGCCGCATCGGCGATTTTCTGCGCCGCGAAGCCAAGCATGATCTCGAAACTGCGAGCCGGCGTTTCGCGGCCGATCTCGGCGTGGCCATCCGGCGAGTCGTGGTGCGTGATCAATCAAGCCGTTGGGGCTCGTGTTCGACCACCGGCGTTCTGTCATATTCGTGGCGGCTCATTCTGGCCCCCGGCTTCGTGCTCGACTATCTCGCCGCCCACGAAGTAGCCCATCTCGTCGAGATGAACCATTCACCGACATTTTGGCGCATCGTGCGCCGCCTGTGCCCGGACCACGAGCGCGCCAAGGCTTGGCTCGATGTGCACGGCTCCGACCTGCACCGCTATGGTTTGCCCGATGCCGGAGGCGACCCTGGAGCGGGATGAAGTTTGTTCGCATCGCCATCCCCGACCTGGAGAGATGACCGCGATCGCCGCATCAGCGCGTGTGGATTGCCGTGATCTCGACATTCGGCGATGAGGATGGATGCAAATCGAGTGAAAGCTTGGTCGCCACGACGACAAGGACGACGGCCAACGCAAAGCGAAGCATCTTTTCGGGTATGCGGGCAGCAACATGGCTGCCGATCAAAATGCCCGGCACGGAACCCAACAGCAGCGAAGCCAATATGTCGAAATCGACCGACCCGATATACCAATGGCCGATTCCGGCCGCGAGCGTCAGCGGGACGGCGTGCGCAATGTCGGAGCCCACAATTTGCGCCGTTGGAAGACGCGGATAAAGCACGATGAGCGCGGTGACACCGAGCGCCCCCGCACCGACGGAAGAGACCGACACGAATATCCCAAGAACGGCGCCGACGCCGACGGTCAGGACTGCGATTTGTTTCTCGGACAGGGCGCCAATACGGGTCGCGCAGCGCGCCGCGATCTTCTCGCGAAAAATCAGTGTGAGTGCGGTCAACACCAGAGCCATCGCCAGCGCAGCAGCAATGAGTCCCCGTGCCGCCGTACCGTTGATATCGACGTGGCTTAGAGCGAACATCGTAAGTACCGTCATCGGCACGCTGCCGGCCGCCAGTCGCCGCACGACGCGCCAATCGACCGTCCTATTGTAGCCGTGCACCAGGCTGCCAGCGGTCTTCGTCACCGCTGCATAGAGCAGGTCCGTTCCGACTGCGGTTACCGGATGAATATCGAACAGCAAAATGAGAAGCGGCGTCATCAATGAGCCGCCACCCACCCCGGTCAGGCCGATCAGGAGGCCGACGGCAAAGCCCGCGATCGAGTAAAGCGGTTGCAACGACTGGATGGCGTTCAATGGCGTGATCTCGTAGCTATTCAGACGAGCCAGAGGATCGCGATGAGCCCGCTGACGATCTTAGACCAAATCAGTCGGCTCGGAACGCATTCGATCATCCCGATCGCAGCCGGAACCCGACAAGTCGCGGAACAGCGGCCTGTTCCAGCCACAATCACTTTTTTGCGTTGCGCCTGAGTTTAAGAAAAATTGCGCTGCAACCTCGCGATGCGGCAACTCAAATATCGTTATGCAAAATTGGCCGGTCAGACCTGAGTCGCGCACCTTTTGCCATGCCCGATAACACTAACGCGTGATCTACATTGCATCTGTAAACGGTATTCTTATTTTCTCAGCAATTAGGCCGCCCGGGCGGCTCCCCCATCCCCCGACACCCCGCCGTCCGGGCTCATAAGCCTAAGTTGAGGCAACGACTGAAGAACCCCAAGCGCGTATTCTGCTTGGGGTTCTTTTTTGTGGCAGCTTGGCGATCGCCAATAAGTCTATGAAGAACCTCAATTCTTGACCAAATCACCCAACAGGCTCGCGGCGACGGCAAGTTTCGACAGGGTAAGTCCGGAACTGGCGATTTCATGAATCGCCAAGCGGATACGTTCGACTTCGCTCTGACGAGGGGTAACCCAGGCCTCGACGGCGCCAGCGCCAGTTCCGCCGTTACCGACCATTGCGGCAGTGAGCCGGCGCTCGGCGTCGCCGATCGAATCACGGGCACGATCGAGCGCCAAGCGATCGAAATAGTCGACAATCGGGATGTTGCGTGCGCCATCGGCGATGCGATCGAGGCGGAAATAGGCGCCGGCGGCAAAATAGATCGCCGCGACCGCGCCGACCGCTTTGCCGGTGCGGTCGGCAACCAGCACGATGTCGGGCGCCGCCCCGAGCGCGCCAAGATCGGCGACGCGCCGCGCGAGCTCGTCGGGTACGCCGGCCCCTGCAAGTTCCTGCTGACGCATTGCGCGGGCGCGCAGCGCTTCCTGCGGCAACGCCCCGTCGAGCGCGGCCGCAACCGCAGTCATGCCGTCGCGATAATGCGTCACCACGTCCGCCAAGCCCCTGGACAGATCGATATTGCGCAGGAACCAGACGATGCGGTCGAGCAGTAGATCCTGTACTGCTGCATAAAGACCAAGCTGCGCTTTTCCAGAAATCTTGGTGTCGAGAGCGTCGATCGCCGTATTGAGCGCGGTCATGCCATAGCTGTCGCGCACTGCGGCAAAGGCGGAGGCGACCGCCGCTGGCGCAGCGCCGGTCTGATCGCCGATCCGCACGATGAGCGAGGGACCGCCACGATTGATCATGGAATTGGCGAGCTGCGTGGCAATGATTTCGCGCCGCAAACGATGATGTTCGAGCGCATCGGGGAAACGCCGCGCGATGACCGGCGGGAAATAGCGTCCAAGCTCGCGCGCAAGATACGGATCGTCCGGGACGGCCGATTCGAGGAGGTCGTCGTTCAACGCCAGCTTGGCGTAGGCCAGCAGCACCGAAAGCTCGGGCCGCGTGAACGGTTGCGAGCGGCGCCGGCGCTCGCTCAGCGTCATGTCATCGGGAAGATATTCGACCGCGCGGTCGAGCAATCCACGCGCTTCCAATGTCTGCATCAGCCGCTGCAGAAAACCGAAATCCTCCATGCCGCGCCGTTCGGCGAGCGACAGCGCGAGCGGTTGGAGATAGTTGTTGCGCAGCACCAGTCCCGCCACGTCGTCGGTCATCTCGGCAAGCAGCGTGTTGCGCGCGGCCATGGTAAGCCGCCCGTCGCGCAGCGGAATACTCAGCGCGATTTTAATGTTGACCTCCATGTCGGAGGTGTTCACGCCGGCCGAGTTGTCGATGGCATCGGTATTAAGCCTGATGCCGGCGAACGCCGCCTCGATGCGACCGCGTTGGGTCATACCCAGATTGGCGCCCTCGCCGACCACCTTGCAGCGCAAATCCTTGGCGGTGACGCGAATTGGATCATTGCTGCGATCGCCGACCGCTTCGTCGCTCTCGTCCGACGCACGGATATAGGTGCCGATGCCGCCGAAGAAGATCAGGTCCACCTGCGCTTTCAGGATGGCCCGTATCAGCTCCTGCGGCGTCAGGCGCTGCGGGGCTTCGAACAGTTTTTGCGCCTGCGGTGACAGTTGGATTTCCTTGGCCGCGCGCGGATAGACGCCGCCGCCCTTGGAGATCAGCGTTTTGTCGAAATCCTGCCAGCTTGATCGCGGCAGATCGTACAGCCGCTTGCGTTCGGCGAATGTCCGCTCCGGATCGGGGTCGGGATCGACGAAGATGTCGCGGTGATCGAAGGCGGCGACGAGCTTGATCGTCTTCTCGCGCAGCATGCCATTGCCGAACACGTCGCCCGACATGTCGCCGACGCCGACGACCGCAAACGGCGTCGAGGCGATATTGACGTCCATTGCACGGAAGTGGCGCTTGACGGATTCCCAGGCGCCGCGCGCGGTGATCCCGATCTTCTTGTGATCGTATCCGGCCGAGCCGCCGGAGGCGAAGGCGTCGCCGAGCCAGTAATCGTGAGCGGCCGCCAGGTCGTTGGCGATATCGGAAAACGTCGCCGTGCCCTTGTCGGCGGCGACCACGAGATAAGGATCGTCGCCGTCATGGCGCACAACGTCGGTCGGCGGGATCACTCCGGCCGTACCGAGACCGATATTGTCGGTGATGTCGAGCAGCGTCGAGATGAAGAGCTTGTAGGCGGCGATGCCTTCGGCCTGAACCGCCTCGCGCGTCCCGCCGGCGGGCAGGAATTTCGGAATGAAGCCGCCCTTGGCGCCCACCGGCACGATCACGGCATTCTTCACGTTCTGCGCCTTGACGAGGCCGAGCACTTCCGTGCGGAAATCCTGCGGCCGGTCGGACCACCGTATGCCGCCGCGCGCCACCTTGCCGAAGCGCAGGTGAACGCCCTCGACGCGCGGCGAGTAAACGAAAATCTCATAGAGCGGCCGCGGCAGCGGCATGTCGTCGACCTTGCGGCTCGAAAATTTTATCGCGATGGGCTCCTTCACGCGCCCATCGCCGTCGAGCTGATAAAAATTGGCGCGGATCGCCGATTGAACCGCGTTGACGAAGTGGCGCAGGATGCGATCTTCATCCAAGCTCTCGACGGCCTGCAACGCGCCGTTGATCGCGGCGACGATCACGGCTTCCCGCGCCGCGCGTTCGTTCTGCGCCAGACCGAGGCGCGGATCGAATCGCATTTCGAACAAGCCCACAATCTGTGCGGCGATTCCGGCGTGTTTGCGCAGCGTCGCCCACATGTAACCCTGCGAGTAGGGAACGCGAATCTGGCGCAAGAAGCGCGACACGGTTCGGATCAGCGCGACCTCGCGCCAACCCAATCCGCTGGCCAGCACCAGCGCGTTATAACCGTCGCTCTCGGCCTTTTTGCCCATCACGACGAGGAAGCAGGACTCCAACCTTTCCTTCAGCGCCGCGAGATCGATCGGCTGGCCCAGCGCGCTTTCGAGCGCCATGTCATGGAACCAGACCTCCGCCCCGTCCCGCGGCTGGATATGGTAAGTGCGTTCGTCGACGACGCGGAAACCCATATTCTCCAGGACCGGCACGCGCTCGGAGAGCGGAATCAGCCGGTTGCGGCTGAACACCTTCAGCCCGGCGCAGGTCGGCTCCGTGCCGGATTCACGGTAGAAGCCGACGCCAAGCGGCCGCTCGTCGACCAGCGCCTCGATCGCACGGATGTCGGCAACCGCCGTCGCCGGCGGATAAATCTCGCGATAGTCGATCGGGAATGCGTCGCGATAGCGCGCGAACAGGACGCGCACCCGCTCCGCCTCGGAGCCGGCGGCAAGCGCGTCCTTGAGGCCGTCGGTCCAGCTCCGCACGATGTCCTCGACCGCGCGGTCAAGACCGGCGCGATCCGGATTCGGCGTCTCACCGTCATTGCGGGCGATAATGAAGTGGACGCGGACCAGCGGACCTTCCGGAAAGAACGGATAGAATGCGCTGACGCGCCCCTTATAGGTGGTGGCGAGATAGTGACCGATCGCCGCTCGAATTTTGCCGTCGTAGCGCTCGCGCGGAACGTAGACCAGGATCGATACGTAGCGGTCGAAACGGTCGCGCCGCGGCAGCACGCGCACACGCGGCCGCTCATCGAGCTGAAGAATGGCGAGAGCGAAATGATAGAGCGTGTCTTCGTCGATCTGGAACAATTCGTCGCGCGGATAGGTCTCCAAAATGTTGACCAGCGCCTTGCCGGAATGGCTGTTCGGATCGAAACCGGCCCGACGCGCAACGTGGTCGATCTTCCGCCGCAGATAGGGGATGGCGCGGGCCGAACGGGTGTATGCCGTCGAGGTGAACAGCCCGCAGAAGCGGCGTTCGCCGACGAGGTTGCCGTCATGGTCGAAGCGCTTAACTCCGATGTAATCCAAATAGACGCGCCGGTGCACGCGGGAGCGTGTCGCCGCCTTGGCGACGATGAGCAGACGAGGTTGTTTGAGAAATTCCCGGATCTCCGGCGTCATGATGACAAGCTGGGTGCCGCGCCGCAACAGTCGCACGTCGGGCGACCGCAACAGCCCAAGCCCGGTCTCGAACCTTGGCTTGAGCGCATCATCGCCGTCCTCGAACGCGTAATCGCGCGCACCGAGCAACGTAAAATTGTCGGTCACGATCCATTCGAGAAACTGCACCGCCTCGGCAATCTCATCGGCCGGTAGCGGCGGAGGATTCGCCCGCAAGTCCGCGATGATTTCGCGCGCCCGCGCCAGCATGGGCTGCCAGTCCTGCACGGCCAGGCGCACGTCGGCGAGAACGTCTCCGAGTACGCGAACGACATCCCCCCGTTGCGCCTCGTCGTCCAGACCTTCGACGTGGATATGAATGAAGCTTTCGCGCCGTCCTTCGCCCTTGCGCGTGCCCCTGAAAGCGACCAGCGAACCCGCCGTGTCGCGCTCGACCGTGAACACCGGATGGACCAGAAAGCGAATATCGAGGCCGCGCTGATTGAGTTCGCCGACCACTGAATCGACCAGGAACGGCATATCGTCATTGATGACTTCCAGCACCGAAACGCCGCGCGTCATCGGCGCAGGATCAAATCGTATTTTGGCCGTGTCGGCTTTGCGCTCGGCAAGAAACGACCATGACTGCTCGGCAATGGCCGCAAGCTGCTCCGGCCCGTAGCGGACAAGATCGTCGGGCACCGCCAGGCCAAACAGCTCGGCGACGAAGTCGTTCGGGATGTCGGGCTTGCGCTTGCCAAGCACTGCCGCAGCAGCACCGACAACAGGGATGTTCACGTGATCCAATTCGGCGCGGGGGATATTCTGGACGGCCATGCTTCCGCTTTCGGCGCGAAGACGCGATTCTTCGCGATATTACTCGCGCAACGCGTACATCCGCTACCGCAACATTTATAATGCCGCTTGATCGACCGCCGCCCCGTGGCGGCGCAATGCAAGCGATCGCCACAGAGGAACACCATGGCCAAGCGCAATAGCAAGGTCGCCCGCAGCAATCGGAATATGAAGACGCGAAATTCCGCCACAGCGGGTGACGACACCAAAATCACCGCGCTCGGTTTGCCACCACAGACGCTCTCGCCCGATATGGCCGCTTATTTTGCCAAATGCGAGCAGAAGCTCGGCTTCGTGCCGAACGTGCTCAAGGCCTACGCTTTCGACATGGCCAAGCTTTCGGCCTTCGTTGCCATGTACAACGACTTGATGCTGGCGCCGTCGGGCTTGAGCAAACTGGAGCGGGAGATGATCGCGGTCGCGGTATCGGCGCAGAACCGCTGCTATTATTGCCTGGTGGCCCACGGCGCCGGGGTGCGCCAGCTTTCCGGCGATCCGGCGCTCGGCGAACTCATGGCGATGAATTTCCGCGCCGCGCGGCTGTCGAAGCGCGAGCGCGCCATGCTCGATTTTGCCGTCAAGCTGACCGCGGAGCCGTGGCTGATCGAACAAGACGATCGCGACCGGCTGCGCCGCGCCGGCTTCGGCGACCGCGACATCTGGGACATTGCCGCAGTCGCCGGCTTCTTCAACATGTCGAACCGCGTGGCCTCGGCCACCGATATGCGCCCAAACAGCGTGTATCATGGGCAGGGTCGATAATATCCGCTACGGCAAGCGTCATTGCGAAGAG
>JASHQI010000098.1 GCA_030037645.1 Xanthobacteraceae bacterium | reverse complement strand
CGAATTGCTTGCTCATCCAGTCGGCCGTCAGCCGCGCCAGCACGTCGGTTGCGGCGCCTGGAGCGACCGGGACGATCAGCCGAATGGATCGCGACGGATAAGATTGCGCCGGCGCGGCAGCGGCGCCCAAAAGCGGCGCCACCGCCAGCACGAAGAATGTCAGTGCGGAAAAGATCGTTTTCACAGCAAAGCGCCTGACGATTGGTAGTGGGCCGCGCCCAAACGGTTCTGCCTTATATCATCGCAGTCGCATGCGCCGGAACCGGGCGATCGTTTCCCTGCACGCGTCGGACAAATTGTGCCATTATAAGACGAGGGAGCGCGACCAATCCGAGGAACGACGATGAATATCGAAACCAAGCTGATACACGGCCGGATGCTGATCAATGGCGATCTGGTCGACAGCGAAAGCCGGGAACTTCTCGAGTCGATCAATCCGGCCAATGAGGAAAGCCTCGGTCACGTGCCGGCGGCGAGCGCCGCCGATGTCGACCGCGCGGTCGCCGCGGCGGAAGCGGCGCACCCGGCCTGGGCTGCGGTCGAGCCGAAGGAGCGCTCGAAACTGGTGCGCAAGCTCGCGCAAGCGGTGCGCGACAATTTCGACAACATCCTGCGCATCGAAGTCGTCGATACCGGCAACACCGTCGCCAAGATGCGCGCCGACGTGGCGACGGCCGGTGATACGCTCGACTTCTATGCCGGCTTTGCCACGGAGATCAAAGGCGAGACCATTCCGGCGAGCGGCAAGAATCTGCATTTCACCATACGTGAGCCCTATGGCGTCGTCGGCCGCATCATTCCGTTTAATCATCCGATCAAATTCGCCGCCAACGCGCTCGCCGCGCCGCTGATGGCCGGCAACTGCGTCGTGCTCAAGCCGCCGGAAACGAGCCCGCTGTCGGCCACGATCCTTGGCCAGATCTGCCGTGACGTGCTGCCGGCCGGCGTCGTCAACATCGTGACCGGCCATGGCATGCCGGCCGGCGACGCCCTCGCGCGTCATCCGAAAGTCAAGCGGCTCGCTTTCACCGGATCGGTGCCCACCGGCCGGGCGATTCAGCGCGCGGCGGCCGAAGGCGGTATCAAGCACATCACGCTCGAGCTCGGCGGCAAGAACCCCCTGATCGTGTTTCCGGACGTGGATCCCGACAAGGTCGCCCAGATCGCCGTCGCCGGAATGAACTTCGCCTGGCAGGGCCAGTCGTGCGGTTCGACCAGCCGGCTATTGCTCCACGAGTCCCTCTACAAGACGGTGTTGGAGCGCGTCGTCGATCGCGTCGCGGCGCTGCGGCTCGGCGATCCGCTCGACGACAAGTCGCAAATGGGACCGATCAATTCCAAACGCCATTACGAGCGCGTCTGCGCCATGGTGCAATCCGGCGCCGCCGAAGGCGCGCGCCTGATGACTGGCGGCAAGCGGCCGAACGGCAGCGCATTCAAGCGCGGCTATTGGCTCGAGCCGACCGTGTTTGCTGACGTCAAGCCGAACATGAAGATCGCACGCGAGGAAATTTTCGGACCGGTGCTCTCGGTATTCAGTTGGAAAGACGAAGGCGAGGCCATCAAGCTCGCCAATTCGACTGAATATGGCCTCACCGCATCCATCTTCACCAACGACATCAAAACGGCGTTCCGCGCCGCGCGCGCGGTCAAGTCCGGCTATGTCTGGATCAACGGTGCATCGGGCCATTTCTACGGCACGCCGTTCGGCGGCTTCAAGAACAGCGGCATCGGCCGCGAAGAAGGCATCGACGAGCTGTTGAGCTATACCGAGGTCAAGACCGTGCACGTCCTGCTCGGCGACGGGCCGGTGCGGGACTGAAGAATCGCAGCGGGAGATCGCGCCATGAGTGCAGTTGAGACGCCGGTTCTGCCCGGCGATCGTCGCTATGAGGAGATCCGCAAGTCCTGGCACGCTGCTAACCTGCAGCCGCTGTGGGAAAGCGCAGTCGCGCACAGGGCCCGGGAAGGCGGCGCGGCGCCGCTGCATTGGCAATGGAGCAAAATCCGCCCATTGGTCGACGATGCGCTGACCGTCGCTTCGCCGGCCGCGGTCGAGCGGCGAGTGTTGAGCTTGATCGATCCAAACAGCACCGGCGGCACCGGCGGCACGACGACCAATCTGACGACAGCGTTGCAGATCCTGCTGCCGGGCGAAAAGGCGCGACCACATCGCCACACGATGAATGCCATACGCTTCGTGATCGAGGGCAGCGGCGCCTCGACCATCGTCGACGGCAAGGATTGCCCGATGGAGGAGGGCGACCTCGTGATCACGCCGGGCTGGACCTGGCACGAGCACGTCCACCGCGGCAGCGCGCCGATCATCTGGCTCGATGCGCTCGACGCGCCGCTGCATCGTTATCTCGGAACCGATGCGTTCGAGCCCGGCCCCGCCCATGATCTGCCGAACCTGCCGGACGACGCCGCCTTTGCCGTCGCCAACATCGTACCGGACCTCGGCGATCGGGCGCCGGCGTTTTCGCCGGTGTTCCGCTATCCGTGGGCCGCGGCGCGCAACGCCGTGCGAACCGCGCCGAAATGGAAGGACGGCTCGCGGCGGGTGCGCTACGTCAATCCGATCACCGGTGGCTCGACCATGCCGCTGATGGACTGCTACCTGATCCAGATCGACAAAGGCACTGAAACCGTTCGTTTCCGCTCGACCAGTAAT
>JASHQI010000097.1 GCA_030037645.1 Xanthobacteraceae bacterium | reverse complement strand
AGCGACACGCGGGGCGAAAGCAAGCCCGGCGCCGTGCTCCAGTTCCGCTTTGGCAACGGCGGCTTCGACATGAAGGTTCTGGAGCTTGAGCCCGGCCAGCGGGTGCTGTGGCAGGTGGTCGATGGGCCCGAGGAATGGCTCGGCACAAAGATCAGCTTCGACCTCAAACAGAACGGCGACTGGATCGTTGTTCTCTTTAAGCACCAGAGCTGGAAGGCGCCGGTGGAATTCATGCACCACTGCAGCACCAAATGGGCGGTCTTCCTCTTAAGCCTCAAGTCGCTCCTCGAAAGCGGTAAAGGTGCGCCTTGGCCGAACGAGATCAAGCTCGATGCATGGGAATAGGCAGGCACAACCGCCGCGCGACCGTTAAGCGCCGTACGGGACCTAACGCCACCAGCAATCGACGTAATGGAGAGAACCGATGAAAAAAGCCATGAGTCATGAGCTTGAAACTCCCAAAATAGTTGATCGGAGCACCTTTCAGGCGGAGCTGGACGCGCTGCGTATTCGAGAGAAGGCCCACATGCGCGCGGGCGACGCGCTTGCGGCGGCCCGCCGGCGGCTCCCCATGGTCGAGGTGGACGGCGCCACACCGCTCATTGGCGAACGTGGCACGATGACACTCTTGGACGCGTTTGAGGGACGCCGGATGCTCATCGCCTACTATTTCATGTGGCATGCCGGCCATCCGGCGGCGGAGCAGTGCGAGGGTTGCTCCTTCTATACGTCGCAGGTCCGCGAATTATCCTTCATTCACTCTCGCGACGTCACTTACGCCACGTTCGCCCAAGGCCCGTACGAAGAAAGCGCCCGCTACCGCAACTTCATGGGCTGGGAGATGCCCTGGTACGCGGCGCCCCGGAAATCGCTCAACACGCTCCTGGTTGGACGCAAGGTGGGCATGATGCACATCGTTTGCTACCTGCGAGAGAGATCCAAGGTCTTCGAGACATATTGGACGACGCGGCGCGGAGTCGAGGCGATGGATAACAGCTATCGCTTGCTCGACTTGACCGTTTACGGGCGACAGGAGGCGTGGGAGGACTCGCCGGCCGGTTGGCCACAACGGCCGGAAGGCGAGCACTCTTACCGCGCCGATGGACGTCCCATCGTCCAGTGGCCACGCGTCAAGGCCGGGTATTCGGATGACCTGGGAATCGGCGGTCACGCGGCGACATGATCTCCAATCCGACCAACTTAATCGCCCCCGATGCCGCGCCACGTCGCGAACGGCTCAAGGCAAGCGCGGATTGTTGGCTGTCGCTTGCGGCCGCGCCGACCTTCGCAACTATGGCGCTGCTGACGGCCACGCTTGGCAGCGGCGCACCGGACCTGCTCTGTTCGGCCATGCACCATGCGTCGTCGCTCGGGGGAATGGTGCCGATGTATCTCCTGATGAGCGCCTTGCATTTGTCGCCTTGGCTGAAACTCGTTTCCAGGCAACGCGGCGTTCTCCGCCGGTCCTGATCCGGTGTTCGTTCGCCATGGCAGCAGGTTGTCGCGCCATGTATCTAGCTGGAGCTTGCAAGCGGCTCCATTCCGCTTTTCCTGATGGCCTCACAAGCGCGCGTGGAGGCCAGAAACTCGATCAGCCGCTTGGACCATTCAAGCTCTTTTGTGCCGGCCACGACGGCCGCTGAAAACGTCTGCACGAACTGAATCTGCGAAACGAGGCTGCCGGCGAAGTCGACGCCTTGGGCGTGCAGGATTTCACTGACCGGCATCACCGCGAGATCGACGTCGCCTGCGGCGACCATGCGGGTCGCGTCGGTGCCGCGCGGCGCCGATTTGATGCTGATCTTGTCCGCAATGCCAAGCCGCGGAAAGAGTTCGGCCACGAGCCAGATGCCGCTGGTGCTTTCCGGGACCGCGACAGTCTTGGCCTTGAGCAGCACTTGTTTGAAGGTTTCGACGGTGCGTACGTCCGGCTTCGGGGTCCCCGCACGCACCGCAACGCCGAGGGGCACTCGCGCCAGATCTCTCTCCGTCCCGGCGGCGATCCTGTTCGCTGCCACGAGCTCGCTGAGGCCCTCCCTGGAGAGGATCACCACATCGGCGGGCACGCCGCGGGCAAGCTGCGCGGCAATCGTTTGCGGCCCCGCTCCCTGCGACGCACCCGAACCGGTCGCGACCTTGATGCCGCTGGTCCGCTCGAATTCCGGCAACAGCTTTTGGTACGCGCCGGAGAATCCGCCGGATATCAGAACCTTCAATTGACCCGACCCAATCGTCATCGTTTGCCATCCCGCTGAACGCTACGCCGAGAGAAATCCTTTGACGATCAAGGCTTGTTCATAGGTCATCACCGACGGGGGATGACCTGACTTGAGATCGGGCACGCAGGAAATATTCGGGTGGCGACGCATCAAGTCAACAATCGTCTGCGCCTCATAGTATCCGCTCTCTACCCCGTTGCCCCGCAAGAAAAATTACGACCGGGGGCATGCCCCGGCCGCGGCCGATTTCGCTGCGCCAGGGCGGCTGCTCACACGCCGCTATCCTTTCGTCTTCGTCGCCGCATAGCGCGCTTGCGCTGCCTCGATGCCGGCCCGCGCCAGCGCACGATTAGCGTCCTGGATCGGCGCGTTGCGATCGTAGCTCGCCTGCCGCAATAGATTGCTGCCGTTGAGTTTCGGCCGCACTTCCTCGGCGATCAGTTGCAGGCTGCGCTGCGTCGCCTGCCAATTGGCCCAATCCTGCGCGAAGACAAGCACGCCGCCGAAGCCGCCGGTGATGTCCAGCATGTGCTCGATCTTTTCCACCGCATCGTCCGGCGTGCCGATGATGGCGCGTTCATTGTCCACCATCCAGCGCACCGGATCGGTGAGCCCGCGCGGTGGTGGATTGGGAGCGGGCACGATGTCATTGGCATAGCCGATCCATTTTTCCAGGCCGTATTCCACGTCCTTGCGCGCCTGCTCGCGGCTTTCGGCAAGATGGATCTGCAGCGCAAATTGCCAACGCGAACGGTCGGCGACATGGCCGTGACGGCGGCAGGTTTCCTCGTAGATGGTCCAATTGGAGACGTGATGCTTGAGCGAGGCATCGTCGACGCCCGAGATCACCAACAGGCCCGCGCCATGCCGTCCCGCGGCCAGCGCGCCCGCCGGCGAACGGATCGAGGTCACCGCGATCTGCATCGTCGGCTTGGAATAGCAACCGACCGACAGGCGCGCTTCGTTGAGCTCGAACCAACTGGTCTTTTTCGTCACGGTTTCGCCGCGCAGCAAGGCGACGATGCAATCGAGCGCCTCGTCCATGCGCGGGCGCGAGTCGACGGGCGCCAGCCCGAACATCTTGGCGTCAGAGGGCAGGGCGCCCGGCCCGGCGCCGAACATGACGCGGCCGCGCGTCATGTGATCGAGCTGCGCCATGGTTTCGGCGACAATGAAGGGATGATGATAGGGCAGCGACTTCACGCCGGTGCCCAATCTGATGTGTTTGGTGCGCTCCGCCGCCGCGGCGATAAAAACTTCGGGCGAAGCGATGATCTCGAAGCCGCCGGAATGATGTTCGCCGATCCACGCCTCGTCGAAGCCGAGCCGATCGAGCAGCGTCACGAGCTGCAGGTCGCGTTCGAGCGCGTAGGTGGGATCGAGATTGGTGGCATGGAACGGCCCCATGAACATGCCAAAGCGCAGCGAGCGGCGGGGCGATGCGCTTCCTCCGGTTCCATTCATGCTTCCCGTCCTTCGCCTACGCGCATCGAACGACCCGTCCGCAGCTTCGCGTGCCGGCTATCGTGGACCATTCTTCAGTGCGAGACAAATTCGCTTCCATGTCGTCATGCTCGCCGGCGGATGATCCAGTGACCGCCGATTTGCCGGGTTTACTGGACGCTCCGCTGGCGCGGAGCATGACAAGCCAAAAGTTGTCGCCGCTGCTATAAGGTGGCGATCAGCGCCTCGTCTCGAGGGCGCAGGAGCAACCCATGCCGACCGGCAAGCGACGGCGAAATAGCGAAGCAGTGCGCAGCGACGACGGCAACGTGCCGACACCAAGGGACGAAAACTGGGACGAGCGGCTACGGCTCGTCGGTAATGCCAACTTCGTCGACGTCGAATGGAGCGGGCGGGATCACCCGTCTTGGCCCCTGCCGCAAAAGTAAGGCTATTGCGTCGGCGCGATATTCGCCCGCTTGATGACCTTGCCCCATAGCTGCCGCTGGTCGGCGAAGAACTTTGCGGCTTCGGCGCGGCTGCCCGGCGCCAAATCCATCTCCAGGGCTTTGGTTCTTTGGATGAAACCCGGATCGTTGAGACAATCCACGACATCGCGATTGATCTTGTCGGCGAGCGCAGCGGGCGTTTTCGGCGGCGCCACGATGCCGAAGAAGGTGACGGCGCGGTATCCCGGCACGCCGGCTTCGGCGAGCGTTGGAACGTCGGGCAATTCCTTGACCCGCGCGGTGCTGCCCACGGCGACGATCTTCTCCTTGCCGGCGCGGTACAGCGGCAACGCGGTCGCCAACATGTCGAACATCATATTGTCGGTGCCGCCGAGCACGTCGGTAACGGCAGGGCTCAAGCCTTTGTAGGGCACCTGCAGCAGTTTGACCTCGGCGAGCATCTCGAATTCGATTGTCGCGAACTGGCCGAGCGAGCCGATGCCCGGCGTCGCCGAGGTGAGCGCGCCCGGTTTGGCTTTGGCGTCGGCGATCACCTGCGCGACGTTCGTCGCGGCGTAGTGCGGGCTCACCACCAGCACATAGGGCGAGGTCGCGACCACGGCGATTGGCGTCCATTTGGCGACGTCGTACGGCATGGTCTTATACATAAAGACATTGGTGGCGAGCGGGCCGGGCGAGGCGAACAGCAGCGTGTAGCCGTCGGGCGCCGCGCGATAAACCTGCTCGGCGCCGACATTGCCGCCGGCGCCGCCGATGTTTTCCACGATGACCGACTGGTGCCATTGACGGCCGAGCTGGTCGGCCAAGGCGCGCGCCAACAGATCGGTGCCGCCGCCCGGAGGATAGGGCACAACCATCTTGACCGTGCGGGACGGAAAATCGGCCTGCGCGTAACCATTCACGCTCGGCGTTGCGACCGCCAGCATCGCGACAAGCGCGAGAATCGCAATTGTGACGCGTCGCATGATCTCCTCCCTCGGCGCTCCAAGATCAAATCAGCAGTTTTGCCAGCGGATGTTAGTGGAGGCTCGCATGGGGCGCCAGCGCGGCGCACGGTCGCGTCCGGGCTGACAAGCTTCGACTGCGGATGTAGACAAGGTGCAAGGGCGCGTACTCATGCGAACTTCGGAATCGGGACCCTAGGGGAGGATCGTCGTTGCTCGCACCGGATGCTCACAACAAGTCGATCGATTGGGTGGCGCAGGCACGCGCGCTCGCGCCCAAGATCGCCGCCGCCTCGGATCGCATCGAGGCCGAGCGGCGCATCGTGCCGGACGTCATCGCGGCGCTGCACGGGGCCGGCATGTTCCACATGCTGCTGCCGCCATCGCTCGGCGGCGGCGACGCCGACATCGTGGCGTTCAACGAGGTGATCCAGACCATCGCTGCGGCCGACGCCAGCACCGCCTGGTGCCTCGGCCAGCAGATCGCCTCAACGCAGGCGGCGGGCTATCTCGATCCGAAAATCGCGCGCGAAGTTTTCGGGCCGCCCGACGGCGCCGTGGCCTGGGGCCCGCCGGCCGGCGCCAAGGCCGTGGTCACCGACGGCGGTTATGTCGTCAACGGCCGTTGGCGCTTTGCCAGCGGCAGCGGCCATTGCCCGTGGATCGGCGGCCACTCGGCCGTGATCGAGCGCGATGGCAAGCCGCGGCTCGACGACAAAGGCCGGCCGGTCATGCGCACCATGCTGTTTCGCAAGGAGCAGGCGGCGTGGAGCGACATCTGGCACGTCATCGGCTTGCGCGGCACCGGCAGCAATCAATACGAAGTGCGCGATCTGTTCGTGCCCGAAGCCTACACGACGTGGCGCGACCAACAGTCGGACCGCACCAACGACGGGCCGCTCTACGACGTTCCGCTGCTCACCCTTTACGGCATCGGCTTTTCCGGAGTCGGCCTCGGCCTTGCCGCCGCCAGCCTCGACGCCTTCATGACGCTTGCCAACAACAAGACCGGGCGAGCCGGCCGCGGCGTGATGCGCGACAATCCGGTGATCCAGTCCGAGGTCGCCAAGGTCGCGGGCGGCTTCAACGCGGCGCGCGCCTTTCTGCGGCAAATGCTGGAGGAAATCTGGGAGGCGGTGAACAAGGACGGCGCCACGCTCGAGCAACGAGCGCGGTTGCGCCTGGCCATCACCGGCGCACTGGATCAGTCGGTCCGCGTCGTCGACTTCGCCTATACCGCCGCCGCGACCAGCGCGATCTTCAACGGCTCGCCGTTCGAGCGCCGTTTCCGCGACATGCACACGGTGACGGCACAGGGCCAGGCGCACATGTCGAACTTCGAATCCGCCGGTCAGGCGCTGTTCGGCATCGAGCCGTCGCAAAGGCTGTAGAGCGTGATCCGGAAGAGCCTGCCCTCGGACTTGATCCGAGGGCGTACGCCGGCTTTTCGATCGCCATTTGATTCCGCTCATTCCCGCGCGAGCGGGAATCCAGAAAAACTCTTGCGCGGGGACGAGCGGATTCCTGTACTGACTCACAGCAACTGACCGGGATTCTTCTGGTAGCGGTTGACGATGGCGTCGGCCGACAAATAGGCGAGCGCCTGGATGGTCAGCGTCGGATTAAAGCCCGCGCCCATGGTCGGGAACGTCGAGCTGCCGATGACGAACAGGTTCGGCACGTCCCAGCTCTGGCCGTATTTGTTGACCACGGAATCCTTCGGATCGGTCCCCATGCGCGTGCCGCCTTCGTGGTGGGCGCCGGGCTGGCCCTGGTTATGGGGGCCGGTCCAAGCCACTTTGGCGTTCATCGCCTCGCCGATTTCTTGCAGCTTTTTGGTCATGAATGCGAGGCGCGCCAGCTCGTTGGGGCGCCGCCAATCGTAGGTCAATCGCGGCGCCGGCAAATTCCACTTGTCGCGCCAGTCCGGATCGAGGTCGATGGTCTGGTCCGGATAGGGCAGGTTCTCGGTCTGCGCCGTGAGCGCCAGGTGCCGCGCATAGTATTTCGAGAGGAAGTCGCGATAGGGCGCGCCCCAGTTCGGCGTGCCGGGCGGTGGCGGCATGTCGAGCGAGGCATCGATCGGGCCGGCTTCCAGCCCCGGCGAGCCGACGGAAATCTGCGCGCCGCGGATGAAGCCGAGATTGCTGTGGTCGAAATTGTCGGCGTTGAAGTCGTCGATCGACAATTTCTGCGCGTTGGGGCCCATATAGATGTTGACGAAGCGGTCGTCGAAGATGGCAAAGCCGCGGCCGCCGATATGCGCCATCAAGCCTTTGCCGACCCAACCGCTGGAATTGGCAAGGCCATTGGGAAATTTCGCCGTCTTCGACAGCAACAGGAGCCGCGTGTTGTCGTAGATGAACGGCGAAATGATGACGAGGTCGGCCTCGATCGTGTTGTCGGAACGGTCCAGCGCGTAATAGGACACGCCAATCGCCTTGCCGCTGTTGTCGGTGTTGATGCGATGGCACGTCGCACCGGTGATGAGCTTGAAGTTGCCGGTGGCATCGGCCTCGGGCAACTTGGTGACGAGGATCGACGACTTCGCCGCGACATGGCAGCCGAACGCCTGGCAGAAGCCGCAATAGGTGCAGCCGGGCCGGTCCTTGTAGGGCTGCGACAGGATCGCGTGCGGCGACGAGAACGGGTGATAGCCGAGCTTGTTGGTGGCGTCGTGGAACAGGATGCTGGCTTGATCCATCAACAGCGGCGGCAGCGGATAGTCGCGCTGCCGCGCCGACTCGAAAACATTGCCGCCCTGGATTTTCTGGCCCTTGAGGTTGCCGGCCTTGCCGGAGACGCCGAGATCGAATTCGGCGCGCTCGTAGAACGGCTCGATCTCCGCATAGCTGACCGGCCAGTCGACCAGCGATGAATCGGCCGGGATGGCCTTCTCGCCATAGCGTTCGACGGTCTTGGTGCGGACGCGGAAATCGTCCTCGTGCATGCGCCACGACAGCGCGCCGTAATGCACGGTGCCGCCGCCGGCCTGGTTGCCGTTGTTCTGCGAGGGGATCGGCCGCGCATGGCCTTTCGTGTTGGGCCGCCACGTCACCGGCGTGAGCTTGGGGTCGGGGCGCAGGTCTTGGCGCTCGAAGTAGCGCAATTCGTCATGGGGCTCGAAATCCTCGGTTTTCAGCCGCGGTCCGCGTTCGAGCCCGATCACCTTCATCCCGGCCTTGGCGAGTTCCGCCGCCAGAATGCCGCCGGCCGCGCCGACGCCGACGATCACGACATCCGTCTTTTCGGTGGCCATCGAATTCCTCCCCGTTATACGCTCGCCGGGTCCGCCCGCGCCCGGGTCGATGCCACCGAGTATGGCGTGCGTGACGGGCTACGCAAGGCTTTATCAGCCGTCAGGCATCGGCTATCAGGAATCAGAGCTGAGGCAGCTCATTTTTGATTCCTGATCCCCGTTCCCTGATTTCTGGGGCCTGGTCATGAAGGACATCGTCGACAAGCTCGAACAGCGTCGCGCCGGCGCGCGCGGCGGCGGCGGCAAGGCGCGCATCGACGCGCAGCACAAGCGCGGCAAGCTCACCGCGCGCGAGCGCATCGAACTCTTGATGGACCGTAATTCGTTCGAGGAGCTCGACATGTTCGTCGAGCACCGCTCCAGCGATTTTGGCATGGAGAAGACCAAGTTCGCCGGCGACGGCGTCGTCACCGGCTTCGGCACCGTCAACGGCCGCACCGTGTTCGTGTTCGCCAAGGATTTTACCGTGTTCGGCGGCTCGCTGTCGGAAACGCACGCCCAGAAGATCATCAAGATCCAGGACATGGCGATGCGGGCGCGGGCGCCGATCATCGGCCTGTTCGATGCCGGCGGCGCCCGCATCCAGGAAGGCGTGGCGGCGCTGGGCGGCTATGGCGAGGTATTCAAGCGCAACGTCATCGCCTCCGGCGTCATTCCGCAGATTTCGGTGATCATGGGCCCGTGCGCCGGCGGCGACGTCTATTCGCCGGCCATGACCGATTTCATCTTCATGGTGCGCGACACGAGCTACATGTTCGTCACCGGGCCGGACGTGGTCAAAACCGTGACCAACGAGATCGTCACCGCCGAGGAGCTTGGCGGCGCCACCGTGCACGCCACCAAATCCTCGATCGCCGACGGCGCCTACGACAACGACGTCGAGTGCCTGTTGCAGATGCGTCGTCTCATCGATTTCCTGCCGGCGAATTTTTCCTCCGGCGTGCCGGAATGGCCGTCGTTCGACAAGGTCGAGCGCGAGGAGCCGTCGCTCGATACGCTGGTGCCGGACAATCCCAACACGCCCTACGACATCAAGGAGCTGATCCTCAAAGTTGTCGACGAGGGCGATTTCTTCGAGCTGTCGGAAGCGTTCGCCCGCAACATCGTGATCGGCTTCGGGAGGATCGCCGGCCGCACCGTGGGCTTCGTCGCCAACCAGCCGATGGTTCTGGCCGGCGTGCTTGACAGCGATTGCAGCCGCAAGGCGGCGCGCTTCGTGCGCTTCTGCGACGCCTTCGGCATTCCGATCGTGACTTTCGTCGACGTGCCGGGCTTTTTGCCCGGCACCGCGCAGGAATATGGCGGCCTGATCAAGCATGGCGCCAAACTTCTGTTCGCCTATTCGCAGGCCACCGTGCCGCTCGTCACCGTGATCACGCGCAAGGC
>JASHQI010000096.1 GCA_030037645.1 Xanthobacteraceae bacterium | reverse complement strand
GCGCCGATAAGATTGCCGATGAACACCCAGCCCCAGTTCGCCAACACGGCGCTGCCGCTCACCTCCCGCTCAAGCCACGGCAGCGGCACCAGCGCGAAGCTGCCGGTGATGAGTTCGAGGCCAAGCAGTACGATGATGCCGATGCCGACCGGAAAGACCAACGCGCCGACGATCGGCTGAGTGGTCTGCACCGCGGCTGTGATGGCAAGGCTGGTCGCGACGCCGAGAATGGCGCCCGACAACATGCCGCGGATGAGAAGATCGCGCGGCCCGAGCGCGAGCTTGCGCCTCCCGGCCTCGACCATCGTCAAGGCAACGTCGGCCGGCGTGACATAATCCATCGTCAGTCTCCTTCGATGGTCTAGCCTGCTTGTGCCGGGACTGCCGTGTGCAGACCCGTTCAGCGGAATCGTTCTTCAAGATGCGTGCCATTGCGGCGGCAACAGCAAAAGCAAGCGGTTTCAACTGTTTATGAAGTTGGAGAGAAAATTCTTCAGCAGCGCTGGTGCCCGATTTGATCGCACCTCGCCTGGCGATTGTGCAGTGCACAAAAGATGCGCAGACGTTGCCTGTTCGGGTATTACGTCGTCCCAGCGGCAATTGTGGAGACCGCAGGCTCAGCCTTCCAGTCCTTGCCGACGCCCGCCGTGGTCGGAAAGATCAGCGACTTGATGACCACCGGCACTGCGCCCGAGGTGTCGAGGATGGCGCCGATATCGATGTAGTCGAATTCTTTCAGCTCAAGCCCGTCGATCGACACGATCGGATTGTTGAATTTCATTTCTTCGCAATAATGTATTCCGATCAGTCCGCCGACATCGCCATCGCCGGCGAGCACGATGGGATGGCCGTGAGCGATCACCGCTTCAAGTCCATCGGCGACTCCCTTGCAGAAATCGTCAAGCCGCCGGAAGGTCGCCGAGCCGCGCCACGGCACGAAAATCGCCACCGGGTTCTTGCCGTCGCCGAGATCGAGCCTCTTCAGTGCGCCCTTGATGGCTGCGGCAATAGCGGCGGAGTCGATCGTCTCCTCGCCGAGCGAGAAGCTTGGCGCAATGACCGGCACGTTGCGCAACGGCAATGTCTGCAACGGCCACACGAAAATCGTGCTGCCTGAGACCTGCATGGTGTATTGCGAGGCGCCGATCACGGTGGCGCGAATGCGCGCTTCGGGCCGCGCCAGCCGCAGCCCCCAGTCCGTGAGCCGCGCGCGGACTTCGGCGGCAAGTTGCGGTCCAATGTCGCCGAAGGCTTTCGCCTCGCCGCCATAAATGTACTCGGAGACACCGCCGGAAAAGCTCACGTCTGAAAGTGTGCCGCGCCAGGCGAGGGGGTCGAGCCGCAACAGCTCGGCGCGGTCGGCGCCCGGCGAGCCGCCTTTCATCGCCTCGAACAAGCTGTCGGCCATGCGCGCGGCGAGCGCGGCCGCTTGCTTCTCGCCAAGCGTGTAGCCGAGATCGAGCTTGAGGCCCAACTCCGCCCCGAAGCGGCGGCCCGCTTCCTCGAGCCGCACGATGCGGTTGTCGGCGTCGAGCACGAGGAGCCGCGCACCGATGTCGATCGCGGTGACGTCGAGCACCTTGCCCTCGGCGCACACGGCGATTTTCGACGTACCGCCGCCGATGTCGACGTTCATCACCGGAGCGCCGTTGCGAATCGAGCGCGCGGCGGCGCCCGAGCCGTAGGCCGCCATCACCGTCTCCAAACTGTCGCCGGCGCTGACGGCGACCATCTTGCCCGCTTGCGCCGCGAACAATTCGCCGATCCGTCGCGCATTGCGGCGCCGCACCGCGACGCCGGTCAGAATGAGCGCGCCGGTATCGATCTCGTCGGGATCGACTTTGGCATCCTTGTATTGTCGGGCGATAAATGCGCCGAGTGCGTCGGCGTCGATGGTTTCCTCGGCTGAATAGGGGGTGAGCAGAATTTCGGACTGATAAAAACTCTCGCGCTCGGTGACGACGTAGCGGCTGTCAAGCCGCTCGAGCACGATGCGCGAGAACACGAGATGCGAGGTCGACGAGCCGATATCGACACCGACCGAGAGGACGCACAGTTCGTCCTCTTCGCCGAATGTACGTCCGGTCGAAGAGAAAAAAATACGGCCGCCCTGGGCTTCGTCTTCGGTCATGCGGTTGGTTCCATCACGCCGTCATTCCGAGGCGCCGCACAGCGGCGAACCCGGAATCCATAGCCCCTTGCGCCGGGGATATGGATTCCGGGTTCCTCGCTTCGCTCGGCCCCGGAATGACAAACCCTCATTCCTGCGGCAATAGGCCCCGGTAATCGCGTTCGTAATATTCGGGCCGCATCCGGTTTGGGGCGCCTTCGCGCGTCATGCGTTCGGTGTATTCCCGGCGCAGGAACGGATCCTCCATGTAGTAGGGAATCGCGGTGCCGCCTTCGGGAATATCCATCGCGGTGTAGTCGGTGTGCTTCTCGCCGGGCGGCCCGGGCTCGCGGCCCGGATTGTGCGGGCCGAACCAGGCGGTGAGGCGGAACGCTTCCTTCGACGCGCCGAAATGCTGGTGGTACCAGCGCGCGCCGCCGGGCGCAGCCGACACCATGCCGACCGGTTCGTAGTCGACGCGCTTGATCTCGTCCGTCTTGCCGTCCTTCCAGGGCGTCAAGCCGAGACGTTCCGGCCACGTGTAGGTGTAGCCCTTGCCCTTGATGCAGATCAGCACGGCCGCCGAGGTATGCGCGTGCGCCTTGGAATAATGGCCGTTCTCGTGCTGGCCGATCCAAAGATAGAAGGTATTGCCGGTCATGAACGGCTCGACCCGGCGCCAACCCGGCGAGCGGCGATTGTCGAGCGGCAGATCGCAATTGACGATATCGGGAATGAAGTTGGTGCGCCGCATGGCGAGCCCGCGCACCGGATCGGGCTCGACGTCGTCCTTGTATTTGTAGAAATCGTCGGCGCCCGAAAAGCGATCACGGAACTGATACGGGCAATTGAAAATCGCATCGGTATTGTTGATGAGGTTCAT
>JASHQI010000095.1 GCA_030037645.1 Xanthobacteraceae bacterium | reverse complement strand
GGTGGCGCGCTCGCGCGTGCGGATGATGCCGGAGACCACCGGGAGGCGATAGCCGATGACATTGTGAAAATAGAGCGCGGTTTTCGATTGATCGACCAGCGTCGCGATGTGGCGGATATCGACCGGCTGATTAAGGTCGATGAGCTCGCCGTTTCGCCGCAGCCGGTCGAGGAACTGGCGGAAGTTTTCTTGCATCGACGCTCCAATCGGATCTGCGGGTGACATTGATTGCATGAAGCTTATATCGTTTTTCGCACAGAGCACCTATTCTTCGTCATGGCCGGGCTTGTCCCGGCCATCCACGTCTATGTGAGCGGGACTTCCATGAAAGACGTGGATGCCCGCGACGAGCGCGGGCATGACGGAAAATTGATTAACCTATGAGTGAACGGATGAAAGCCCTCGTTCTCCGCCGCCACGGTACTTTGGACGATCTCGAAGTCGTCGACGACTATCCGATGCCGAAGGCAGGCGGCGGCGAGGTCGTCATCCGCGTGCGCGCGGCGTCGTTCAATTACCACGACGTGTTCACCGTGCGCGGCATGCCGGGCATCAAGGTGCCGCTGCCGGTGATCATCGGGCTCGACATGGCGGGCGAGGTCGCCGAGGTCGGCGCCGGCGTCACCCGGTGGGCGGTCGGCGACCGCGTGCTGGTCAATCCGCTCAACAGGACAAAAGGCCTGATGGGCGAAATGCTGGACGGCGGCATGGCCGAATATTGCCGCGTCGGCGCCGACCAGCTCATTGCCATGCCGGCCGCAGTGAGCTTCGAACAGGCCGCCGCGCTGCCGGTCGCCTATGGCACGGCGCATCGCATGCTGGTTACGCACGGCACGGTGAAAGCCGGCGAGCGCGTGCTCGTGCTCGGCGCCTCGGGCGGCGTCGGCACCGGCTGCGTGATTCTGGCGAAGCTCCTCGGCGCCGAAGTCATCGCCTGCGCGTCCAGTGCGGCGAAGCTTGTGCGGCTCAAGGCGCTCGGCGCCGACGAGGTGGTGAATTATCGCGACACCGACTGGTCGAAATGGGCGATCGAGAAATACGGCAAGCCGCAGCGCCGCAGCTTCGACGGCGGCGTCGACGTGGTGATCAATTTCACCGGCGGCGACACCTGGCTACCGTCGCTGCGCTGCCTCAAGCGCGGCGGCAAGTTACTCGTCTGCGGCGCCACCGCGGGCTACGACCCCAAGGAGGATTTGCGCTACGTCTGGAGCTTCGAGCTGAAAATCATCGGCTCCAACAGCTTCTATGATGACGACTTGGTCGCATTGATGCAGCTCATCGCCGCCGGCAAGATGCAGCCGGTGATCGACAAGGTGCTGCCGCTCAGGGAGGCCCGCGACGGGCTGCGCCTGATCGAGACCCGCGATGTCATCGGCAAGGTGGTGGTGACGCCGTGATGATACGAGGCGCGGCAATCCGTTCGGCTTCACCTCTCCCCGGCGGGGAGAGGTCGGATTGCGAAGCAATCCGGGTGAGGGGGGTCAGCGCACGACTTTTAGTTCGGTTCCCCCTCACCCCAACCCTCTCCCCGATGGGGAGAGGGAGCGCGGCGGAGCGCGTGGCATGACCGGCGATCTCACGCTCGAGCAAGTCCAGGCGCTGGTCACCCGCGCGCCGTTTCATCAATGGCTGGGCCTCACCGTGATCGCAGTCGGCGACGACAGCATCGAGCTGAAGGCCAAATGGCGCGAGGAATGGATCGTGAATATCGAGCGCGGCTTTACCCACGGCGGCGTGCTGGCGGCGCTGATCGATCTTGCCGCCGACTGGGCCATGGTCCGGCAAACCGGGCGCGGGCTGCCGACCATCGACCTGCGCGTCGATTATCACCGGCCGGCCGCACCGGGCGATCTTGTTGCGCGCGGCCGCGCGATCCGCTGTGGTACGCAATTCGCGACCGCCGAGGCGCAGGTCTTCGACCAGGACGGCAAGCTCCTCGCCAGCGGCCGCGGCACCTACTACACCGCACCCGCAAAACCTGCATAGCCAGCAAAACCCAAGGGGGAAATCGTCGATGCGACTCTTGATGTGCTTGTCTTTGACTGTGGTCTGTTCCGCTGCTGCCGCCGCCGCCATTGCCGCCGACAATCCGCAATGGGCCTATCCGACGATTCGGCAGCCCGCCAATCCCGACAACACCGTCATGAAAACCGTACCGGGAAGCAGCAAGCACTATACCCAGGCGCAGATCGACGATCCGTTCAACCCGCCGGATTGGTTTCCCAACGAGCATCCGCCGATGCCGCAAATCGTGGCGCATGGCGGGCAGCGGCCGGCCGGCCGCGCCTGCGCGCAGTGTCACCTGCCGACCGGCAACGGCCATCCGGAATCCGCAAGCCTTGCCGGCTTGCCCGCCGATTACATCCACCGCCAAATGGCCGAGTTCAAGTCCGGCCGGCGCGCCGGGCCGGCCGCCGGCGCCATGATCGCGGTCGCGCAGGTCGTTGCCGAAGACGACATTGCCGCGGCCGCAAATTATTTTTCCAAGCTGAAGCCCACGCCGGACTACAACAAGGTGGTCGAAGCCGACACCGTGCCCAAGAGTTACGTTGGCGCCGGCGGCATGCGGCTACCGGCAAAAGACGGCGGCACCGAACCGCTCGGCAACCGCATCATCGCTCTGCCCGTGGACGCAACCGCGGCTGTGCTGCGCGATCCGCATTCCGGCTTCGTCTATTTTGTGCCACAGGACAGCATCGCCAAAGGCGAAGCCCTGGTCGCCACGGGAGGCGACGGCAAAACTGTCGGCTGTAGCCTCTGCCACGGCCAGGAGCTCAAAGGCATGGGTGAAGTGCCGCCGATCGCCGGCCGCTCGGCGACCTATCTGTTCCGGCAGCTCAATGACATCCAGGACGGCACCCGCAACGGACCCGGCATCGCGCTCATGAAGCCCGTGGTCGCCAAGCTCGATCAGAACGACATGATTGCGCTGGCGGCCTATCTGGCGTCGCGCACTCCTTAAGCGCATGAGATTTAACAATCTCGGAGATCTCATTCAGCGCGATCGCGATCTGTCGAAGATCGCGATCATCGATCTCGGCGGCGAGCAAGGCCCGCGCGAATTCACTTTCGCGCAGCTTGACGCCATGGCGAACGGCGTCGCGCGGGCGCTCGGCAAGCGTGGTCTCGCGCGCGGCGATCGGGTCGCGCTATTGTCGGCCAATCGCGCCGAATATATCGCGGCCTATTACGGCATCATGCGCGCCGGCCTGGTCGCCGTGCCGGTGAATTTCAAGTTTCCGCGCCACACCATTCACTTCATCATCCGCGATGCCGGCGCCAAGCTCGTGTTCTGCGACGCCGCGCGCGCGGCGGATTGTCCGGATAATCTGTCCGTTGTTTGCTTTGGTCCTTCCCCCTTTCAGGGGGCGGCATTTGATGTATTCCTCGATCCCGGCCCGTTCGACGCCGTTACGCCGGAGCCGGACGAGCCGGCGATGTTCCTCTATACGTCAGGCTCGACCGGAACGCCGAAAGGCGTGGTGCTGTCGCACCAAAGCCATCTCTGGGTGGTCAAGACGCGGCTCGCGGACGGGCTCGAGCGCCACCGGTATCTGGTCGCTGCTCCGCTCTATCACATGAATGCGCTGGCGCTGGCGAAGCTCGCCTGCGCCGCGCATGCCGGCATCGTGCTGCTGCCGCAATTTGCCGCGCGCGACTATATCGAGGCGAGCGGCCGCTATCGCTGCACTTGGCTGACCGCGGTGCCGCCGATGATCGCGATGATGCTGCGCGAACGCGCGCTGCTCAAACGCAGCGATTTGTCCAGTGTCGAATTCGTGCGCATGGGCTCGGCGCCGGTGAGCTCAAGCCTGATGGCGGCGTTGCGCGAAGCGCTGCCGCGCGCCGCGGTGACGAATGCCTACGGCACCACCGAAGCCGGCCCGGTGGTGTTCGGTCCGCATCCTTTGGGTTTGCAGCAGCCCGAGCTTTCGGTCGGCTATCCGCATCCCAAGGTCTCGCTGCGCCTCGTTGACGGCGCCAACCGGAACGCGGAGCAGGGCGTGCTGGAGATGAAGTGCCCGGCGCTGATGCTCGGCTATCACAACCGGCCGGACGTCAAGCCGCCGATCACGCCGGACGGCTTCTACGTCACCGGCGACGTGTTCCGGCGCGACGCCGATGGTTTTCATTATTTCGTCGGCCGTACCGACGACATGTTCGTGTCTGGCGGCGAGAATATTTATCCGGCCGATGTCGAGCGCATGCTGGAGCGTCACCCCGACGTGGCGCAGGCGGCCGTGGTGCCGATCGAGGATGACATCAAGGGCGAGAAGCCGGTGGCGTTTGTTATTCGAAAAGCCGGCCATGCTGTTGGCGCCGAGGACCTCAAGCGCTTCGCGCTCGCCAACGCGCCGGCCTACCAGCATCCGCGCTTCGTCTGGTTCGTCGACGAATTGCCGCTCGCCTCGACCAACAAGCTCGA
>JASHQI010000094.1 GCA_030037645.1 Xanthobacteraceae bacterium | reverse complement strand
CGAAAGGTTGATACGTCACCTTGCATTGCCGGTACGGCGTGGTCACGGCAAGCTCTTCCTCGATGCGGAAGCGCGCAATGCCGGTGAGCTGGATCAGGTAGCGGCCGTCGCCGCTTTCGGCGAACTGAGTCATTCGCCCGACGCAGCCGATATGAAAAAGTTCCGGCTTGCTCTCGTCGCCGCCGCGACGGGCGGGATCGGGCTGGATCATGCCGATCAGGCGGTGCCTCGACCGCAGCGCCTCGTCGACCATCGCCAGATAGCGCGGCTCGAATATGTTGAGCGGCATCTGGCCACGCGGCAAAAGCAACGCGCCGGGCAGTGGAAATACCGGGATCACGTCGGGCAGAGCGTCCGGGCCCTTATACGGCGCGTTCATCGGCATTGGGTGTCACTCCACCCGTTCGTTCGTCACCCGAAATCGCGTCACGCAAACAAAATCGAGGACAACCGCCTGCGGCCTTCGATCGTCGCCTCGTCGGTCGGCCCCCAGGCGTCGAAGAATTGAATGAGCTGTTTACGGGCGCCGTCGTCGTTCCATTTGCGGTCACGTTTGACGATGCTGATGAGATGCTCGAGCGCGTCGGCACGCCGTCCTTTGCTGTTGAGCGCGAGCGCCAGATCGAACCGCGCTTGATGGTCACCCGGATTGGCCGCAACCTTCTGTTCGAGCTCGGTCACCGGACCCACCGATTTGGCTTGCTCGGCAAGCTCGAGCGCGGCGCGGGCGGCGGCGACTGCGGCATCGTTGCGTTTGGATTCCGGCACCATGGCGAGCGTTTGCTTCGCCTGTTCGAGCGCGCCGGTTTCGACATAGCATCGCACCAGGCCGCCAAGCGCCTGCACGTTGGAATTATCCTCCGCCAGAAGCTGTGCATACATTTCCGCCGCGCCCGCCGCATCGCCATCGGCCAAGGCCGCGTCCGCAGCCTTGAGCAGATCCTTGGACTCGCCGCCGATCCGCTCTTTGGTCAGCCGTTCGAGAAATGCAACGACCTGGCCTTCCGGCAGCGCCCCCATGAACCCGTCGGCCGGCTGGCCGTTGACGAACGCGATTACGGCGGGGATCGACTGGATGCCCATCTGGCCCGGGATGGCCGGGTGCTCGTCGATGTTCATCTTGACGAGCTTCACTTTGCCTTTGGCGGCGCGAACCGCCTTCTCCAGCACCGGGCCGAGCTGCTTGCACGGACCGCACCAGGGCGCCCAGAAATCGACCAGCACCGGCTGGCGCTTGGATTCCTCGATAACGTCCTTAACGAAGGCTTGCGTGGTCGTGTCCTTGACCAGCCCGTCCGTTGTGGCGGTTCCTGCTTGCTGCAACATTGACCCTGCCTCGCCGGCCCCCCTGAGCGGGCCCAAATATCCTCTGTTTGCCTGATTAAATGGGAAAAGCGCGGCCGAATGCAATCGCGGTTTCAGGCCGCCTTGGCGGAGAGCGCCTGGATTTGCGGCACATGCCCCGTGGCTTCGAGGAACCTGAGCAGGCCTTGCTGCGAAATCGTCGTGGTGGCGGTATTCACCAAGGGGTGAAAATTGAGCACCTCATGGGCCATCATGGCGGCGTCGAGGACCACAGTCACGCGCAAAGCCGCGTCGTTTATGAGAGCAAATGGGGTCACCGAGCCGGGCGTGACGCCAAGGAGTTCGCGCATGAGGTCGGGCGAGCCGAACGAGAACCGGCCGGTCGCGCCCAGGAGCCGGTGCAGCGACCGCAATTCGATCACCGCATCTTCAAGCGCGACAAGGAGGAACGCTTTGCCCTTCTTGTCGCGGAGAAAAAGGTTCTTGGTGTGGGCTCCGGCAATCTCGCGACGAACCTCGCGCCCTTCCTCGACCGTGAACAGCGGCGCATGAGTGACGGTCTTGTGCGCGACGCCGAGACGATCCAGATAGGCGAAAAGCTCGTCCGGCGAGACAACCATCGGCGGTTTCTAGAGCATGACCCCGAAAAGTGGAACCCGGTTTTCGGACAAGATCCTGCTCAATCAAGAAAAATCAGCCGACGATCGCCGTCGATGGAAGCTAACGACCGGCGCCGCCGGCCCGGCGGTTGCCAAGCCTGCCGCGCTTTGGCATAGCTTTGGCGCGGCCGCTGCCTTATGCGGTTGGTCGTGTTTACCCTATCTCGGATGCGGGTGTAGCTCAGGGGTAGAGCACAACCTTGCCAAGGTTGGGGTCGAGGGTTCGAATCCCTTCGCCCGCTCCATCAACCAAATCAATCACTTATATCGGATTTCAAAGCCCCAATTTCGGCCCCACAAATTCCGCAGGGGTAGAGTTGGGGTAGAATACTGTGCCGCGCTGGTCGGCGCTGCCGACCTGTTCGCCCGTGGCCGCGCCGGACGTTGCGCGGCAGCGCGACAGCGCCCACATCAGGCACTCCATTTGAGCCGACTTCGATGGCGAATGACCACTTTGTTGCGCGTACCTACCTCAAGCGGTGGTGCGACCGGGCCAAAGGGCAGCCGATACAGGCGTATCGGAAGCAGACCGGCGCGGTATTTCCATGCTGGCCGGAAGCAGTGTGCGCCGAAGCCGATGGCGATCTAAACCCCAAGTACTTTCAAGACCCGGCAGTGCTCGGCCAATTCC
>JASHQI010000093.1 GCA_030037645.1 Xanthobacteraceae bacterium | reverse complement strand
GGCAAGATGCCGGTCGAGGATGCCGAGCATGTCGCGCAGATTGGCCTCGTAGTGCTGCTGCGCGGTCGGCGCTTTCACCGCAGACCGTAGCGTCCAGTGGCCAAACTGCTGCGACAGCGTCGTGAATGTCGCGGAGCCGTAAAACAGCCATTGATCCACTTTGACGCGAGCCGCCGCATCGCTCGGATAGAACTTGCCGGACTTCTCCGCGAGGTATTTGAGGATCGCGCCGGACTCGCAGAGCGTCACGCGTGCGCCGCCCGGCCCGTCATGATCGACGATGGCCGGTATCTTGTGGCCGGGGCTGATTTTCATGAACTCCGGCGACATCTGCTCCTGTTGCCGCAGATTGACCGGAATGATCTTGTGCGCGAGTCCAGTCTCCTCCAGCATCACGCGCGGCTTGTAGCCGTTGTCCGTCGTCCAGGTGTAGCAATCGATCATAAAATCCTCCCAAACGTGACGACAGTATCGACCGGCGCGCGCAAACAAAAGCCCTGCGATCGGCCGGTTGGCCCCGGCGGAAGCGAAATTCCGAACCGGGGCTAGTGTCCCGATTCCGAAGTTCGCATGATGACGCGGCACGCTCGGTTGCGGACTTCGGAATCGAAAGGACACTAGCAACGTATTGATCTAGTGTGGCTTTGGTTCAGAAGTCCGCACCACGAGCCCGGCCGAAAGAATGGTGCGGACTTCTGAACCGCCACACTAGTGTGGTTTCTTATATGTTTTTCTCCAGGCAGCGCATCGCTCGCCGTTGTTCGGATGCACTCAGCCCGGCGGACTGAGCCATCGCCTTGGCCTGCGTCAGACCGACCTGGCTGACATAAGCCCGCACCATTTCGCACGACACGTGCGGGTGCCGGTCGTTACTCCCTTGTCGATAGGCGTGATGAGCCTTGTGTCGATAGGCGTAATGAATCTTGGCCATCGACGGGTACGATAGGCTGACAAGGATGATAGTCGCTAGCGCAGTCTTCTTCATGATTGTTGACCCCCAACACGTCGCCCCAAGCGCATACTGACAGCGACTCGATCGCAGTGTGATTAAATCGATGCGTTGTCCCCAAGTTGGAACCGGCGCAGCGATCCGATCGTTGCTGCGGCAGTCGTTATTCCGGCAGTCGTTATTCCGGCCATGTTTCGGCGGTGACCGACGCCGCGTCGGCGCCGATCAACTCCTTGAAGCTATTTTGGCGGGCGCCTTCGATCGCGCGCAACAGCGCGCCTTTTATTTCGGCGACCAGGCCGAGACCGCGGAATACCAGACCGGAATAGACTTGGATGAGACTCGCGCCGGCGCGGATTTTCTGCAGCGCGCTCGCGCCGCTGTCGATACCGCCCGCACCGATCAGCGGGAAAGCGTCCTCCACCCGCACATAAGTCTCCGCCAGCATGCGGTTGGCCAGTGCGAGCAGCGGCCGGCCAGATAAGCCGCCGGCTTGCTTTGCCGTCTCGGTATCGCGCAAGCTCCGCGGCCGCGTCACGGTGGTGTTGCCAACGATCATGCCGTCGACCCGCCGCGCGCGGGCAATGCCGACGACATCGTCGAGATCGGGCAGCGACAGATCGGGCGCGATTTTCAACAGCACCGGCGTCGGACCCGCGCTCGCCGTCACGCGGTCGCGCGCATCGATCACCCGCGACAACAGATCGCCCAGCACCGCGGCCTGTTGCAGGTTGCGCAGGCCCGGCGTGTTGGGCGAGGAAATATTGACGGTCACGTAGTTCGCAACCGGTGCAAAGCGCTCGATCAGTCCCACGTAATCGGCGAGGCGGTCGGCGGCATCCTTGTTGGCGCCGATATTGATGCCGACGATTCCTTTGCCCCGCCCCCGCCTGCTCGCGGCAGACGCAAGGGTGGTCGTTACGGCGCGGGCGGCGAGGCGTCGAAGCACGGCATCGGCGCCTTGCGAATTGAAGCCCAGCCGGTTGATCACGCCGGCGTCGGCATCGAGCCGGAACAGCCGCGGTCGCGGATTGCCGCCTTGCGGCAATGGCGTGACGGTGCCGACTTCGACGAAGCCAAAGCCGACGCGCAACAACGCATCGGGAACTTCGGCGTTCTTGTCGAAGCCGGCCGCGATCCCGACCGGATTGGGAAAATTCAGGCCAAAGACCCGCGTGGCGAGCCGCGGGTCGTCGCGGCCCAACGGCGGCCGCGGCGTGAATTTCAGCGTCTTGACGGCCAGCCCATGCGCGGCCTCCGGATCGAGCGCGTAAAGAAGCGGGCGCGCCAGCCGCTCGAACAAGCCGATCACGGCTCAAGCTCCGGCAACGGGCGCCGGCCGCCGACCTCGTCGGGCAGAGCCCGCGCCCATCGCACTGCCGCCAGCGGCAGCACGCCATAAAGATGCGGGAACAGGTCGCCGCCGCGCGACGGCTCCCAGCGCAGCGACGGGCCGAGCGCGGCATCGACCGCCAGCAGGATTAAATCGCCTTGTTTGGCAAAATGCTTCGCCGCGGTCTCGGCGAGCTGCGCCCCGGTCGAAAAATGGATGAAACCATCGCGTATATCGTCGGGCGTGCCGCGAAACTGCCCATCGGTCTGCGCCGCCCGCCACAACGCCCGACCGCAGATTTTGTAGATCGTCACCACCGCCTGCGCGCCCTGTCCGGCGCCCGACCCTATCGGTGCGATGGTACGGATTCAAGGCGACGCTCCCAAACGCCGGCAAGGCGACAGCAGCCGATAACCATTCCCCGCTCAATCATGGCGGCGTGCGCAAAAGGCGCGTAAAATAGTGCGCCCCCGGTTCTGCCGTGGGAACGCCGGTGTTGGCTGGGCATCAATGTCGAAATCGAAAGCAAAGCATGACATCGATCCGTTAACGCGGCTCGCCATCAAGCACGGCACCGACAAATGGGGGCCGCATTTCTACACCCCCTTGTATCACGAGCTGTTCTCGCGCCTGCGCCACAGACCGATCCGTCTCCTTGAAATCGGCGTCGGCGGCTATGAGCTCGCGACCGTGGGTGGCGCCTCGCTGACGATGTGGGCGGAGTATTTCCCGCACGGCCAAATCACCGGCATCGATATTGCCGAAAAGCGCCTGACGCTGCCGCCACGCGTCAGATTGTTTCGCGGCTCGCAGGTCGATCCGACCTTTCTGAAGACGGTATGTGACGAGCGCGGTCCATTCGACATCATCATCGACGATGGCAGCCACGTGCCGCAACATGTGGTGGCAAGCTTTGAGGCGCTGTTTCCAGCCGTGGTCGACGGCGGCAGCTACCTCATTGAGGACATTCAAACCGCATTCTGGCCCTCGTTTGGCGGCTCGGTCTTCGACGGCGGCGCGACAATGAAGCTGGCGCAGACCATCATCGAATGCCTCAACCACGCCGAGATTGCGGTTGCGGATCGCGCGCGCCGGTTCCCGGCCTTTGCAAAACAAATCAAATCGCTGCGCGCCTTTCACAATCTTCTCGTCGTTGAAAAGGGCGACAATTCCGAGCCTTCGAATTTTGGCTATGATCTGAACAATCCTCATGCCAGCAGGGCCGAGCAGAGCATCAATCAAGAGCTTCGCAGCGCGCCGACTGCCGAGGGGTTGGCCAACCTCGCTGGGCTTTATCTGAGAGCCGGACAACCGGAGAAAGCCCGGGAAGTTTGCGACAAGGCCTTATCGCAATGGCCTGCAAACGGGGAGTTGTTGATTGCCGCGCACGGTGCGGCAACGTGGCAAAACGATGTGCTGGCGGGCATCCATTACCTGGAACGCCTGTGCCAAATCGAGCCGGACAATGCGGCGCTGCAAGCGACGCTGGCCAAGGCGCGCACCCGACTGAAGCAATAACGGCGCGTTGCGATCATTGGCGACGTGCTTCATTGCGTTTAACGCGCCCACAAACACACTAGTGACAGCCAGATTGTGCCGAACTACGGCCCGGGCTTGAGCGGCAAGGTAATATATTCCTATTATCGGTTAGAGACGGGCACCCTCCGTGGGGGGCCGCTGAAGGGATGTCCATGCTGACCCACGCGCAGGTTTGGTCGGCGATCGATCGCCTCGCCGAACTGCACAAGCTGTCCGCCTCGGGGCTCGCGCGGCGCGCCGGCCTCGATCCGACGACCTTCAACAAATCCAAGCGCATCACGCCGCAGGGCCGCCCGCGCTGGCCGTCGACCGAATCGATCGCCAAGGCGCTGGCCGCGACCGGCACGCCATTCGACACCTTTGTCGGACTGATCGAGCCGAGCGGCCGTGTGGCAGCACGCGCCGTGCCGCTGCTCGGCTTCGCCGAGGCGGGTGCCGGCGGCTATTTTGACGACGGCGGTTTCCCGGCCGGCCAGGGCTGGGACGAAATCGCGTTCCCGGCGGTCAATGACGAGCATGCTTATGCACTCGAAGTGTCGGGTCACTCCATGGAGCCGGCCTATCGCGACGGCGACGTGATCATCGTGTCGCCGGCGGCGCCGATCCGCCGCGGCGATCGCGTCGTCGTCAAGACCAGGAGCGGCGAGGTGATGGCCAAGGAACTCAAGCGCAATACGACAAAATCGCTGGAGCTGAAATCCCTCAACGCCGAACACGGCGACCGCATACTGGCGACCGTCGACGTGCTGTGGATCGCCCGCATCTTGTGGTCGAGCCAGTGAGCCGCTGCATTTTGATTGAGACCATCAAGCGCTGGCGTCGAAGGCGTTGGCGATGTGGCGCGGAATTTTTCCCGGCGCGACCAGGATGACGTCAAAGCGGATATAGCACTGCGCGGCGTCGGGATGATGCGCGAGCCAGAGCTCGGCCGCGGCGACGATCCGCCGCTTGCCGCGTTCGGTGACACCCTCGGCAGCCGCTTCGATGTCGTCTCGCGCCTTGACTTCGACGAAGACCAGATCGCGACGCCGGCGCGCGACGATATCGATCTCGCCGAGCGGCGTCTTCCAGCGTCGCGCCACGATCCGATAGCCCTTGGCGATAAGCAGCATGGCGGCACGGCTCTCAGCCGAAAGTCCGAGCCGAAACGCCGCCACGCGCTCCGGGCGCGGACCGCGCTGCAGCGGCTCAGCGCGGCGCGCCATGGTTTGCGTCCTTCGCCAGCGCGAGCGCGCGTTGATAGAGTTGGCGTCGCGGCAGTCCGGTTGCATCCGCAACTTCGCCCACGGCGTCTTTGAGCGAAACGCGCGCCAGGGCCTGGCGCAGCAGCAGGTCGGCGTCGCCGTCGCTGGACCGTTCCGGCGCCGGCGGCGCAATGACGAGAACGATCTCGCCGCGCCGTTCGTTGTCGGCGCAGCTTCGCGCCAGCGTTGCGAGATCGCCACGGCGGACTTCCTCGTGCAATTTGGTGAGTTCGCGGCACAACGCGACCTCGCGATGTCCGAGCCCTGCGGCAAGATCGGCGAGCGCTCTCGCAAGACGCGGCCCGGTCTCGAACAGCACCAAGGTCGCTGGAATACGCCGCAGCTCGGCAATACGCGCGCGTCGTGCAGTTTGCTTTGGCGGCAAAAAGCCGGCGAAGAAAAACTGGTCGGTCGGCAGTCCGGCAACGCTCAATGCGGCGAGCGGCGCCGAGGCGCCGGGAAGCGCCGTGACGGCAAATCCGGCTTCATGGGCGGCGCGCACGAGCTTGAAGCCGGGATCGGAGATCAGCGGGGTTCCGGCATCCGACACCAATGCGATGGCGGCGCCTTGCGCGAGCCGCCGCAGCAGCATCGGCCGCGCCTTCGCCGCATTGTGGTCGTGATATGGAGTGAGAGGGGTCGCGATGGCATAGCGGTCGAGGAGCTTGCGCGTCACGCGCGTATCCTCACAGGCGATCAGATCGACACCGGCCAGCGTCTCCAACGCCCGCAGCGTCGTATCGCCGAGATTTCCGATTGGAGTTGCAATGATATACAGGCCGGGCGGAACCCGGGGGACGGCGATCGAATGACCGCTAAAGACGTAGCGCCGCAACGCGTGGTAGTCTGATCCAGGGGAGTGGGGTAGCGCAGTGCTCATTGGATCGAGTTTAGCGTCGACGCCCGCGCCCGTCATGGCCGCTGCGGATACGTTATGCGTCCCATTGAGTTAATCATTCGCCGCCAGAATGACAGATTGGCGAGGCCTTATGATCGCGGCGTCGAGGCCGCCGTGAGGAGAACCGCTGTGTCCGCGGAGATGCCGGTCCAGGCGACGGTCGCGGTGCTGTCGCGGCGTCGCTCGCTGGCAGGTTTGCTGGCTGCAAGCGGAGCGTTGCTTGCCGGCTGCTCCAGCACTTCCAGCTTTCTCAATTCGCTGCCGTCGGTTTCGTCGCAGCCGACTCCGCAACCGGCGCCCGGCACGATCATCGGCACCGGCCAAGTCAAAGCCGGTCTGATCCTGCCGCTGTCGGCCGCCGGCAATGCCGGCATCGCCGGTCAAGCGATGCGCAATGCCGCGGAGATGGCGCTTGCCGAATTCAATACTCCCAATGTCCAGCTTTTGGTCGAGGATGATGCCGGCACTCCCGATGGCTCGCGGCAGGGCGCGCAGCAGGCGCTCGATGCCGGAGCCCAGATCATCCTTGGACCGCTGTTTGCGCAATCGGTCACCGTCGTCGGTCAAATGGCGCGCGCGCGCAACATTCCGGTGATCGCTTTCTCGACCGATGCCAATGTCGCTGCAAACGGCGTCTATCTGCTGAGCTTCCTGCCGGAGACCGACGTCGAGCGCATCGTGAGCTTTGCCGTGTCGTCCGGCAAGCGTTCGTTCGCTGCCCTGATTCCGGACAATCCCTATGGCACGGTGGTCGAGGCGGCATTCAAACAGTCGCTCGCGCGCCATAACCGTCCGCTTGTTGCGCTCGAGCGCTACCCCCACGACCAGGCTGGCATGGCGGCGCCGATCAGGAGCGTGGCCCAGGCCGCGGTTCGCGCCGATACGTTGTTCATCCCCGATGGCGGCGACGCCGTTCCGGGCGTCGTGCAGATGCTCATGGCCGACGGCGTCGATGTCAGGCGAATCCAGCTTCTCGGCACCGGGTTGTGGGACGATCCGCGCATCAGCGCCAACCCGACACTCTCCGGCGGCTGGTACGCGGCACCGGACGCCGCCGGCTATCGCAGCTTTGCCGATCGCTACCGCGCCCGTTACAAGCAGGACCCGGTGCGCACCGCGACCCTCGCCTATGATGCGGTGGCGCTGGTCGCGGCCCTGGTAAAGACCCAAGGTCCGCAGCCCTTCACCCCGGCGATTCTGACCAATCCGTCCGGCTTCACCGGCATCGACGGGCTGTTCCGCTTCCGCCCCGACGGCACCAACGAGCGCGGCCTCGCGGTCCTGCGTGTCACCCCCTCAGGATCGCAACTGATCTCGCCCTCGCCGCGCAGCTTCGCGGCTTCGGGAATATAAGCAAGCTTATAAAAAATCCGGGTATTTTCCGTCTCGCAAGAGATTCGGCATGGTCGCCGCTTCTTCGAATTATACTGTTGATACAGTATCTTACCCGGCGAGATCGGCTACCACCGCATCGAGCACCGGAAAGCCCGATAGGGTCACGCGCAGGCGACCGCCGGCCGTTGTCTCTACCAAACCGTGTTCGTGCAGCATGGCCATGCGGGCCCGGTCGAGCGGGCGCCCGGAAAGCTCAGCGTAGCGTCCCATGTCGATCCCCTCGGCAAGCCGTAGCCCCATGAGCAGGAACTCGTCGGCCATCTCCTCCCGCGTCAGCCTGTCTTCGGTGACCAGGCCGTGGCCGGCGGCCTCAACCCGCTTAAGCCAAGCCTCCGGCTGCTTCTCGGTCGCCGTGGCATGCCGGGCGCCGGCGAGATCGAGGCGGCCGTGGGCGCCCGGGCCGATGCCGGCATATTCCTGGGCGCGCCAGTAAATGAGATTGTGCCGGCACTCGCTGCCCGGCCGCGCATGATTGGAAATCTCGTAGGCCGGCAGGCCATGCGCGGCGCAAATCTCCTGCGTGGTGTCGTAGAGCGCGCGCGCGAT
>JASHQI010000092.1 GCA_030037645.1 Xanthobacteraceae bacterium | reverse complement strand
CCTGCTGCGCGGGAATCGGTCGAAGTGCCCGCCGACGATGAGGCGCAAGGCGTGGGACCCGGTCTCGAAACCCCAGCCCCACATCGGCCGCATCAGCACCTTGTAGTCGGCGAGCACGGAGGGCTGGGCCACTGGATCGGCCGGATGCAGATAGATCACCGCGCCAAGCGCATCGGCGCGCTCCCAAAACGGATAGAGCGCGGCGGCATCGAGATATTGCCCCAGCGTGTGGCCATTGATCATGGCGCCGCAGAACTTGAGCTCGCGCATGCAGCGTTCCAGCTCATCGGCCGCACCCTTCGCGTCCTGCATCGCCAGGTGCGCGAAGCCGGAATAGCGGTCGGGCCGCTTTTCGATTTCGCGCGCGAGGAAGTCGTTTGACGTACGCGCCCGACGCGTGGCCGTGGCGGCATCGCGCTCGATCTGCACGCCAGGTCCGGCGATCGACAGGACCGCGCGTGCGATGCCGGCCCCATCCATGCTCTGCAGGCGCAATTCGCCGAAATCGGTAAGATTGCGAAACAAGTATTCGGCGTGCTGTCGCGGAACTTCCGACATCGTCGGTCGCCAGTAGTCGATCAGATCGGGCGACAGAAAATGCTCCTCCAGCGCAATCTTTTGCACCATGCGTTGCCTCTATCGATCGGCGCGTGCCGGATGCGGCGCCACGTCCGGGACACAACGTCTCATCGGGTCTATATCCGATATCCGATACAATGGTATACGGCCCAATGCTATAAGTGTCCCAACGCGTGGGCGTGCGAGGGAGGGTGTTGTGGTCAAGAAGATACGCGGTGTCGCGTTGGAGGAAAACCTCAACAATTCGATGGGTCTTGAGTTCTATAACCTGTCCCATCGCTTCGGCTATCAATCGCCGAACTGGCCGTATTTCGAAGACGTCAAAATCGAGCGCATCCATTATATGGCGAAGTCGGGCGTCTTGTCGCAGCGCATCACGACGTCGATGCACAACACCACCCATATCGACGCGCCGGCGCATGTGGTGCAGGGCCTGCCGTTCATCGACGAAGTGCCGCTGCCGCATTTCTTCGGCTCCGGGATCGTGGTGTCGATCCCGAAGAAGAAATGGGAGCAGATTACCTACGACGATCTGGAAAAAGCGGCCGGCAAGGTGGTGCAGCCGCGCGACGTGGTGATCGTCAATACCGGCTGGCACAAGCTCTACGAGGACAATGAAGATTATTTCTGCCGGGCGCCCGGCTTCGTACCGTCGGCGGGCGAATGGTTTGTTGAGAAGAAGGTCAAGGTGGTCGGCCACGACACCCAGGCCAACGATCATCCGCTTGCCACCGCTATCGGTCCGCAGCGCAACGGGCCGCTGCACCCGCATCTCGCCGCCGAATACAAGAAATGGTCCGGCGGGCGCGACTGGAAGGACGATTTTCCCGATTGGGAGCCGGTGCACCGTATCCTGTTTAACAACGGCATTCTGGGTATCGAGAACGTCGGCGGCGACATTGACAAGGTCACCGGCCGCCGCTGCACCTTCGCGCTGTTTCCCTGGAACTGGGAGCGCGGCGATGGCTGCATCATCCGGCTCGTCGCCATCATCGATCCGAAAGGATCGTATCGGATCGAGAAAGGGGAGAAGTTCTGATGATCGTGCGTAAATTTTCCGAGGCAAAGTCTTATGAGGCGCCCAATCACCGCGGCTACAAGTCGTTCCGCGTCTATGGCGCCGAGATGGGCGGCTCGCAGACGCTGGTGTTCGGCATTTCGCATTTTCTGCCCGGCGGTGGGGCCGGACCCGACGCCTCGCCGCCGGAAAAGATCTACTACGTGCTGGCTGGCGAGCTGACGGTGATTGCCGGCGGCAAGGAAACGGTCGCGCGCGCCGGCGATGCCGTCTATATCGGTCCCAACGAGAGCCGCGAAATCATCAATCGGTCGAACGAGGTTTGCACCATCGCGGTCGCCGTGGCGCCGGTGAAATAGTTCACCTCTCCCCGCACGCGGGGAGAGGTCGCGAGCGAAGCGAGCGGGTGAGGGGGCGCTGCCGCGATTCTGAGCCGAGCGGCGACGCCCCCTCACCCCGACCCTCTCCCCGCACGCGGGGAGAGGGAGAAGAGGAGCCCCATGTCCGACGAAGACATTTTGAAGAATCCACTCTCCCTGTTCGACGTGCGCGGCAAGACCGCGATCGTCACTGGCGCGACCGGCGCGTTCGGCGCGCTGGCTGCGCAAGTGCTGGCCGGCGCCGGCTGCAATCTCGTGCTTTCGGCCGGCGGCACGGAGACGCTGAAGAAGGTCGCCGCCGATTGCGCGAAACTCGGCGCCAAGGTCGAGTCGGTGAACATACGGCCGAGCTCGGCGGCCAATTGCGACAAGATCGTCGAGGCCGCGGTGAAGCGGTTCGGCGGCGTCGATATCCTGGTGTGCGCTTCGGGCATCAATAAGGTGCAAAAGATCGTCGATCAGGCGCCGGAAACATTTAGCGAAGTGATGGACGTCAACGTCACGCAATCCTGGCTGATGGCGCGGGCGGCCGGCAAGCAGATGCTCGCTCAGGGTCGCGGCGGTAAAGTTATCTTGATGTCCTCAGCCCGCGGGCTGCTCGGCCATCCGGCCGGCTACACCGCCTATTGCTCCTCCAAATCCGCGATCGACGGCATGACCAAGGCGCTCGGCTGCGAATGGGGCGAGACCGGCATCACGGTGAATGCCATTGGTCCGACGGTCTTCCGTTCGCCGCTGACGGCGTGGATGTACGAGGACAACGAACGTTCCGCGACGGTGCGCAAAGGCTTTCTCACCCGCGTGCCCAAGGGGCGCCTCGGCGAGCCGTCCGACCTCGCCGGTCCGCTGTTGTTCCTGGCATCGAAGGCCTCCGACTTCTATACCGGCCATGTCCTCTACGCCGACGGCGGCTATACGGCAGGATGAGCAACACCGTCAGCTCATCAAATATGACCCCCACCCGGACCTGCCCCCTTTCAGGGGGCAGGGAGAACGCGCCGTCCGCACTTTCCTCCCCCTTGCAAGGGGGAGGAATAAGGTGGGGTCATCTGAAGGGTAGAACACGTGCCAGAAGCTAAAGCCAAGATCGCCGTCGTCGGCGCCGGCCTGATGGGGCACGGCATTGCGCAAGTCTTTGCGCTGGCCGGCCACGAGGTGAACATCACCGACACCGTCGTGCAAAATCTCGATTCGGCGAAGTCTCGCATTGCCACCAATCTGCGCGATCTCGGCGACGACGAGCGTGCCGTCGAGCGCGTGCAGCCTTGCTTCGATCTCGCCGATGCCGTGCGCGATGCCGATTACGTGGTCGAAGCGGTGTCGGAAAACCTGGCGTTGAAGCAAAAGCTGTTTGCCCAGATCGAGCGCCACGTGCGTGCGGAGACGATCCTGGCCAGCAACACGTCGGTTATTCCGATCACCTCGATCATGCAGGGACTGACCAAGCGTGAACGCGCGCTCGGCACCCACTGGTGGAATCCGCCTTTCCTCGTGCCTCTGGTGGAAGTGATCGAAACGCAATGGACCTCGGCGGCGGCGATCGAATGGACCATGGCGTTGCACCGCGTGGCGGGCAAGCTGCCGGCGCATGTGAAAAAAGACGTGCCGGGCTTTATCGGCAACCGATTGCAGCATGCGCTGTGGCGCGAGGCGATCGCGCTGGTCGAACATGGTATCTGCGATGCCGAAACGGTCGACAACGTCATCAAGGCGTCGTTCGGCCGGCGGCTCGCCGTGCTCGGTCCGCTCGAAAATGCCGATCTGGTCGGGACCGACCTCACGCTTGCCATTCATGACACCGTGCTGCCGGCGATCGAAAATCGGCCGGGCCCGTCGCCCTATCTGCAAGATCTTGTGGCGAGAGGCCGGTTGGGGTTCAAATCCGGTGAAGGCTTTCGGAAGTGGAGCACGGAGCAGCAGGCCGCGCTGCGCACCAAGGTGATGCAGCATCTCAAAGCGATGCGTGACTCATAAATTCCCTTCCCCTTGTCGGCAGGGTAGGGTGGGGGTCGAGAGGTGGCTTGCAACCAAGATGTCCGCCGAAAAAACGTTTCCGTTCATACGACGCCCCACTGTCCGCCCAAACTTGCCCGGAAAGGAAGACTAACAGGTATTCGACGATAGGGAGATTCAGATGAACGACGATCCCGAGACAATCCGTGCGAAGATGGCCATCAACCGTCGCGCCGTCGTGGCCGGCGGCCTCGGCGCGCTGGCGGCGCCGGCCATCCTGCGCGTCATCCCGGCCAATGCGCAATCCAAAGCCATCAAGATCGGCTTTGTGAGCCCGAAGACCGGCCCACTTGCCGGCTTTGGCGAGGCCGACGCCTTCATCATCGCGCAAGTGAATAAAATTCTTAAGCCCGGATTGAAGATCGGCGACGGCAAGACCTATCCGGTGGAGATCATCCCCAAGGACAGCCAATCGACCGGCACACGTGCGTCCGAAGTGGCCTCGGAGCTGATCCTGCACGACAAGGTCGATCTCATCCTGGCCCAGGCCGCGCCCGACACCACCAATCCGGTCGCCGACCAGGCCGAGGTCAACGAGACGCCGTGCGTGACGACGAATTGTCCGTGGCAACCTTACTTCTTCGGCCGTAACGGCGATCCGAAGAAAGGCTTCACCTGGACCTATCACTTCTTCTGGGGCCTGGAAGACGTCATTGCCGCCTATTTGCCGATTTGGGATGGCGCGCCGACCAACAAGGTCATGGGCGGCCTGTTTCCCAACGACGCGGACGGCAATGCGTGGGGCGATCCACAGCGCGGTCTGCCGCCGGCGCTCATCAAAGCGGGATACAAGCTGCTCGATCCCGGCCGCTATCAGGTGATGAACAACGACTTCACCTCGCAGATCACGCAATTCAAGCAGGCTGGCGCCCAAATCGTGGTCGGCAACATGATCCCGCCGGACTTCGCGACGTTCTGGTCGCAGGCGGCGCAGCAGGACTTCCATCCCAAGATCGTGACGATCGGCAAGGCGCTGCTGTTCCCGTCCGTGGTCGAGTCGCTCGGTGCGCGCGGCAACGGCCTCACCACCGAAATCTGGTGGACGCCGACCTTCCCATTCAAGTCCGGCTTGACCGGGCAAAGCGCGCGGCAACTCACCGATGCCTATGTCGCGGCGACGCAGCGGCCGTGGACGCAGCCGATCGGTTACCAGCACGCGCTGTTCGAGGTGGCAATCGACATCTTGAAACGCACCAAGGCGGTCGATCCGAAGTCGATCCTCGATTCGATCATCGCGACCAACTACAACTCGATGGTCGGCAAGGTGCAGTGGACCGGCAAGCCGCTCAAGAACATCACCAAGACGCCGCTCGTCGCCGGCCAATGGCAGCGCAAGGGCAAAGAGTTCAATTTGGTGATCACCGAGAACAAGTCGGCGCCGGAAATTCCGGTCGGCGGCACACTTCAATTGTTGTCGTGATGTCCAGCGCGTGATCCGGAAAAAGCCTGTCCTCGGACTTGATCCGAGGGTGGATGTTTTCCGCAACGACCACGCTCCATCAAAATGTCAGAGCGTCAAACCGGTTCAACTTGACGGTAGGGCGTTCTGTTCGCCCGGATTGAGCAGTCCAATCCGGGCTTTGACATCACTGCGGCTGCGGGCTGGGCATGGCAATCGGTCCGCCGGTCTTTAGTCCACTCGATTCGACCACCACAGCGGGCGCGGACGCGATTTCCGGCCCGGTGACAACGATTTGTCCGATCATGAACGGGTGCGGCGTGCAGGAATACAAATAGGTTCCTGGCTTGTTGAAGGTGACGCTCGCGCTCTGGCCCGCCATAAGAACGCCGATATCCCAACCGCCCAGGTCGGCGCCCGCCGCATTGTGCGGCTGCTGGCCGGTGTTGGTGAAGGTCACCTTGGTGCCGGTTGGGACCGTAATCCGTGACGGGCGGAAAGCATAGTCGATCATTTTGACCGCGTTGGTCTTGGCGATCGGTACCTCGCCCTTGAGTAAGCCGGTGAAGTTGAAGCTCACTCCAGACGGCGGTGGCGGCGGCGCATCGAACTGCGCGATCTGATGCTGCGGATTGCCACGCAGTGAGAACGCCCAGATCATGTCGCCGTTGGCCGATGCCGTCTGGATGGACAGCCCACCGGCCGCAATCGCCACGTACTGCTCGCCGTCGATCTCATAGGTGATCGCGGGGGCGTCGGCGCCGGCGCCGGTCTGCCATTGCCACAGCAGTCGGCCGGTCTTGGCATCGTAAGCCTGGAAATTGCCGTCCGGTTCGCCATGGAACAGTAAGCCGCCGGCCGTGGTGAGCGCGCCGCTGCCTTGGCCGATCGAATAGGGCGTCTTGTTTTGCCAGACAATCCGATTGGTGCGCGAATCGACTGCGGTCAGTGTGCCGGAATATTTGGCGCCGATTGCCGGCGGCGCGATCTTGCCGCTGCCCTGCGCGATGCGGCTTGTCGGACGGTCTGCCGCCGTGGCGTAAAAGTAGCCGGTCTGCGGGTCGTAGGACATCGGCGCCCAGTTCACGCCGCCATTGCCGCCTGGCGACATCAGCAGCGGCACGTCCCAGATCGCGCCGAATATGCACTTGGTGACCCAGCTTCCGAGCGGCTGCGGGCATTGCGGCATGACCGCGTCGCCGACCGGATAAGGCTGCGTCGGCGCACTGTCGACGTGGGGATTCTGCTCGACGGGTTTTTCGTTGATGCCGATGAGCGGTTTTCCGTTGGTGCGGTCGAGGATGTAGATCCAGCCGGTCTTGCAGGCTTCGGCGATGCCTTTGCGAAGCTTGCCGTCGTACATTTGATCAAAAAGGATCACCGGGCTCGGGCAATCGAAGTCCCACAGGTCGTGGTGCACTTGCTGAAAATGCCACGCATAGGTCCCGTCCATGTGCAGCGCGACGATCGAGGAGCTGAACAGATTGTCGCCCGGCCGATTGGCGCCGACGCCGCCCGCGGTCGGGCCTGGATTGCCGGTGCTGAAATAGATCAGTCCGAGTTCGGGATCGACCGCCGGCGTCTGCCACACATTGGCGCCGCCGTGCAGATAGGCCTTGGCGCGGACCGGATTGGGATCGTTCGGTGACGGCCAGGTCTCCGATCCCTTTGCGCCGGGATCCGGCACCGTCCAGAAGTGCCACAATTCCTTACCGGTCTTGGCGTCGAGCGCGGTCAATTTGCCACGCGCCGAGCGATCGCCGCCGGCAATGCCGGTGTAGACTGTGCCATTGTAATAAAGCGGCGCGGAGGTGATGGTGTAGCCATCCTGCCATTTGCCGATCGAGGTCTTCCAGATTTCCTTGCCGGTCTTGGCGTCGAGCGCGACCATGTTGCCGTCGAGCTGGCCGACGAACACTTTGCCTTCGCCGACGGCGACACCGCGATTGTCCCAGCCGCAGCACACCGTGTTGATGCTCTGATCGATGTGCGACAGATGCTGCCAGATCAGCGCCCCGGTTCTCGCGTCAAGTGCAAACGCATCGTCGTTGCCGGACGCGAAATACATGATGCCGTCTTTGACGATCGGCGTCCCTTCCATCGAATACTTTTGACCGAGACCCGAGCCGAGATGGACCACCCAGGCCGCCTTCAGATTTTTCGCATTGTTCGGATCGATCTGCGACAGCGTCGAATAGCGCGTGTTGTGCCAATCGCCGCCGATCGTGAGCCATTCCTTGCCGGCCGGCTTGCGCAGATCGACCTGCGCCAGCGCAACCGCCGGGATAGCCGCGAGAAAAAGCGTTGCAAATCCGAGACGAGTCCCGTGCATGATCCTCCCCCGAGCCGCTGATGAACGGTCTTGTCGCCCCGCTCGCCCAAGCTGGCACGACGGTCGGCTATCTCGCAAGTGTCAAGGCATCGCTTGAGTCGACGCTTGCAGCGCGCAGCGCCGGCATGACCTCGCCGGCGAACAGACCGATCGAGTTGAGGGCCTCATCGAGAGTCATATCGCCAAATGCGAATTGCCCGACGACGTAATTGCATCCGGTCTCGGCGAGCTGAGACGCAAGAAATTTCCGCACTGTCGCGGGCGATCCGGCGATGCCCTGGCCGCCGGCGACCAGCGCATCCCACTCCGGCGGCCGCGGATGCCGCTGGCCACGGCCGCGCAGGCGGAACAGATGCGTGAAGGCGCGGTGCCAGACCGGATAGGCCCGGCGCGCAAGGCGCAGCGCTTGGGCGTCATCCGCCGCGACGACGATGAAGCGGCCGAGCCCGAGCTTGGGCATGACGGCCCCTGGACGCGATGGCCGCCAGGTCGCGCGGTATCGCTCGATGGCAAGACGCGTATCCGTCGGAGCATCCAGGCTGATGACATGCAGATTGCGCTTGGCCGCGCGCTCGGCGCTGTCGGGGGCATGGACGCCGTACCAGATCGGAGGGTAGGGCTTCTGCAGCGGCTCAAGCTCCATCGGCACGTCGTCAAAGGAGAAATGCTTGCCGTGAAAATCGAGCGCTTTGTGGGTCAACCCCTTCAGGATCAGTTCGACCGCCTCGTTATATATTTCCTCCGCCACGGCCGGATCAGCCCCGTAATATTCGATTTCGAGCGGTGAGGCGCCGCGGCCGAAGCTGAGGTCGAGACGGCCACCGCTGAGCTGGTCGAGCATGCAGATTTCCTCGATCAAGCGGATCGGGTGATAGAGCGGCAGCACGAAGACCATCGGCCCGAAGCGCAGCCGTTGCGAGCGCTGCGCAACCGCGGCCAGAAATACGTTCGGCGAAGGCGCCATGCCGAGCGGTGTCGAGTGATGTTCGGCCAAATGGTAGGCGTAAAAGCCGAGGCGGTCATACGCCTCGATGATCTTGAGCCGATCCTCGTAATAGTCAGGAAGCGATCTGCCGTTGCGATCAAGATGGTCGAATACGCCGAATTCCATGCTGTCTACCGCCATGTCGAAGAAACTGTAGCCTGGATTGAGCGAGAGCTAAATCCAGGATACCGTCAAAAGCAATGGAGCACGCATCGCCCGTTGGCATAACTCCGCGCTTCGCCGGCCCATTGCAGGTGAGGCCGCTATCGCCGGCGCTCGGCGCCGAGATCATCGGGATCGATCTGCGCGAGGCTCTCGGCGATGCGGTCTTCACCCAGATCCTCGCCGCCTGGCATCGCCACCTCGTGATCTTGCTGCGCGATCAGAAGCTGTCGGAAGAGGATGAAGTGCGCTTCGGCGCGCGGTTCGGGCCGCCTGCGCTCGTGCAGAACAAGCAGTTCCAGCGGACGCATCCAGGGGTCATGCTGATATCCAATATCCGCGAGGACGGCAAACCGATCGGTGCCTTGCCGGACGGTGAAATGCAGTTTCACACCGATCAATGCTATATGGAGCGGCCGGCGATGGCCTCGATGCTTTATGCCATCGAGGTGCCGCGCAGCGGCGGCAACACGATGTTCGCCAACGGCTATTCGGCCTACGAGACGCTGCCGGAGGAGGTGAAGCATCGCATCGCCGGCCGCCGCGCGCTCAATGCCTACGATTACGACAATGCCGCAACCATCCGCGGCGCGACGGTGCGCGACAATGCGCCGTCTTACGCGCATCCCGTGGTGCGCACGCATCCGGCGACCGGCCGCAAGGCGCTGTACGTCAATCGTCTGATGACGCGGCATATCGAGGGCATGGCGCCTCATGAGAGCGAGGAGCTTCTGAATCTTCTGTTTGCGCACCAGGAGCGTCCCGAGTTCGTCTATGAGCACGTTTGGCAGCCGGGCGATCTCTTGATGTGGGACAATCGCTGCGCGCTCCACGCCCGCACCGACTTTAGCCCCAACGAGCGCCGCCTGATGCGGCGTGTGACGATCCTTGGCGAAAAGCCCGTCTGACGGCCGTCGCGGCGCGAACGACAATCAAGATGTTCCGGGTCGCAATAATTCAACGAGACGTCGGCTGTCCGGCAGATTGTCCAGATCAAGCACTGCCTTGATCAGCGAGTCCTGTTGTATTGCGGCCATGACGCCGCGCGTCAGCTTGCGGAACTTCTCGATGATGTCGTCGGCGCTGGCGAAGGATTGCTCGCTGCCGCGCGGCGCTTCCCGCGTCTCGCTTTCGACCGTGCCGTCTCGGAAATGCACGTCGACGCGCACCTGGTGGCGAGAACCCGCACCAAGCGCGGTGATCGCCGGGTCGTGCCGCACTTTGACTTTGCGCGAAAGTTCGATCCGTGCTTCGTCATCGACGCAGTCGGCCGTGAATTCGTCGACGAATGCATTGCCCTCGATCAACAGTGTCGCGACACAGAACGGCAGATTGAGCTGCGCCGCCGTCAGCCCTTCGGGCTTGTACGGCCAACCGACGTGATCGACCGCGACTTGGGAGGCGTGCACGACGATGCTGTCGATATCGTCGGGCGTGAACGGCCGCCGGCTGCGGATGTCGCGGATGGCGTCAAGCGTGGTGTGGTTGCTGCCGACGCAGGCATAGAATTTGAGCGAGACGCGCATGGTCTCGAAGCGTTCGCCGAGTTCTGCGCTCAGCTCCGCAAGATCAAAACGGTCCTGCGAGCGGGAAAACGTGCTGCAGAAGCCACCATAGGGCGCCTCGAACACGTCGACGATGCCGGTAAAGCCCTGGCTCGCCAGCAGCGCCGCGTAAAGCCCGCTCTGCGCCGCGCGTCCGGCATGCATGCGCTTGACCATGGCACCGTACTGCGCCGCCATCAGGCCGCACGACTGGGTGCCGGCAATACCGAGCGCATGGACGGTCGCGTCGGGCGACAGTGTCAGTGCGCGTGCGGTGCCGGCCGCGGCAGAGAACACGCCGACCGTGGCGCCCGAATGCCAGCCCTGGCCGATATGCTCCTGGCCCATGCACAAGCCCACCCGCGGCCCGATCTCGTAGCCGGCGACCGCGGCGGCGAGAAATTCGCGGCCGGAAATCTTGGCGTGGCTCTCCGCTACGGCGATCAGCGCCGGCAGCGTAACGGCGCCGACATGGAGCACGGCCTTGCGGTGCACATCATCGAGCTCAAAGCTTTGCACTTGGGTGCCGTTGACGAGGGCCGCGTGCGCCGACGACAGTCGCGCATCGGTGCCCCAGATCGAGGTCGTGTGCGTGGCATCGAGGCCTTCGAGCGTATGCCGCAAGATGCGGCACCATTCGAGATTTGCGCCGAAAATGGCGCAGCCAAGCGAATCGAGAATGAGAAGCTTGATCCGCTCGCGAACCTCGGCGGGAATTTGCTCGCAGCTCAGGCCAGAGACAAATTCAGCGATTTTCCGCGTATGGACGTTCTCGGCACTGCCGTGTTCGGCCATGCTCACACGCCAAGCGGCCACTCGCGCGGCAGCAGACCTTCGCTGATGCCTTTGCGCACATAGTATTTCCACAGCTTGCCGATATGATGTTCGCGCCGTTCGTGGCGATTGATCTGGTCCATCTCGGCGCGTGTCAGCGCGATCGGCTTGGCGCCGGCTTGCAGCACCTGCATCAGCGCCGTGGCATTTTCCTCAAAGTGCACGGCGTCGATCAGCAGCGCCGGTACGGATTCGGCGGTGAGCACCATGCCGTGTGCGCGCATCAGCGCCGCGTTGTGGGGGCCGAGGGTTTTCGCCAGCGCCAGGCCTTGCTCCTTGAGCTTGATATGGCTCGGATCAGGATGGACCGGGATGCCGCTCTCCCAGCGCACCGATCGCGCACGCATGGGCTTGATGGTGACCCCTTCCATCATGGTGAAAGCGATCGCAATTCTCATATGGCAATGCAGAACCGCCTGGACGTCGGGCCGCGCTTTGAGAATTTCGATGTGGATCGGCAACTCGCTCGGCGGTTTGTCGTCGCCCTGCAAGACCTCGCCGTCGAACGACACGGTCAGGATGCGCTCGGGCAGGAGTTCGGCGCGCGAATCGGTGTTTGGCTGGATCAGCAGCGCATCGCGCCCCGGCAGCCGCGCCGAAATATGGCCGCTGTAATCGAGAATGCCGAGCATGTTGAGGAGCCGCGTTGCCGCTGCGACCTGGGCGGCAAGACGCGTGACATCGGCCTGCGGCAAATTCGTTCCGGCGCGCGTTTTTACATCAAGCATCTTTGGACCTCCTGCCGTTATCGTGCTGCGGATCGCGATCGCAGCCTGTCCCACCACGGACACACGCCCGACATGACCTCGTAATTGCCCTCGATCACCTGCACCGGCCGGCGATAGCCGTTCTCCGCGTTCTTGAGGCGCAGCGCGCGGGCTTTGGCGTTGTCCTCCTTCGACAGCCAGACGCGGTCATGGCCCCACATGCTCGGGCCTTCCTTGCGCTCGTAGGCGTGCCAGGTATCGACGTCGATCGAGCGCGCGCCCCAGCCATATTCGACCATGAAT
>JASHQI010000091.1 GCA_030037645.1 Xanthobacteraceae bacterium | reverse complement strand
AGGCGGGCTTAAGCACGAGGTCCTCGGGCGGATAGCCGGCGATGAACAGCTCGGAAAAAGCCACGAGGTCGGCGCCGTCACGCGCCGCCTCGACACGCGCCTTTCGGGCGCGATCGAGATTGCCGAGCACATCGCCCACGATCGGGTTGAGCTGTGCGACGGCAATGGCCAGACGGTCGGTGGGCCGCTCGTTCATGGCGCAGGTTTAGCATAGGCCACGCCGATCGCGCGACAGACGACAATAGAACTAGGCTTACTGCCGTACTTCTGGGTCAGCCGTCTGTCAGCTGCGCGGCGTCCGCCGTTACAACGCAGCCACTGCCGACAATGGTTTGATCTTGCCCTGGCGTTCCGATTTGAGAAGGTCGGCGAGAAGAAAGGCAAGGTCGAGCGCCTGCTCGGCATTGAGTCTGGGGTCGCAGACCGTGTGGTAGCGATCATTGAGATCTTCTTCACTGATGGCGCGCGCGCCACCCGTACATTCGGTGACGTTCTGCCCGGTCATTTCCAGATGCACGCCGCCGGCAATCGTGCCCTCGGCGGCATGAACTTGAAAGAACGTACGCACCTCCCTGAGAATTTGATCGAATGGCCGAGTCTTGTAGCCGGTGACCGATGTGATGGTGTTGCCGTGCATAGGATCGCATGACCACACAACCTTGCGCCCTTCGCGTTTTACGGCGCGCACCATCGACGGCAACAGATCGGCGGCTTTGTCGGCGCCGACCCGACAAATCAAGGTGAGTCGACCGGGTTCGTTGTCCGGATCGAGGATATCGATCAGTCTCAACAGCTCGTCGGGCTTCTGCGTCGGCCCGGTCTTTAATCCGAGCGGATTTTTGATGCCGCGGCAGTATTCGACATGGGCGTGGTCCGGCTGCCGGGTGCGGTCGCCAATCCAGACCATGTGGCCACTCGTGCAGTACCAGTCGCCGGTCGTCGAATCGACACGCGTAAAGGCCTGCTCGTAGCCGAGCAGCAGTGCCTCATGGCTGGTGAAGAAATTGGTTGTCCGCATTTCAGGATGCCGCTCGGGATCGATGCCGCAGGCGCGCATGAAGTTGAGTGCCTCGGTGAGATGACCGGCGAGCTCCTGATAGCGCTTCGACTGCGGGCTATCCTTCACGAATGACAGCATCCATTGATGCGCGTTCGACAAGTTGGCGTAGCCGCCGGTGGCGAAGGCGCGTAACAGATTGAGCGTCGCCGCCGATTGCCGATACGCTTCGATTTGCCGATGCGGATCGGGCGTACGCGCCTGGCGCGTGAACTCCGTGCCGTTGATGATATCGCCGCGATAGACCGGCAGCTCAATGCCATCGCGCTTTTCCACCGGGGAGGTCCGCGGCTTGGCGAACTGACCGGCGATACGGCCTACTTTCACCACGGGCGAGGCCGCCGCATAGGTCAGTACCACCGCCATCTGCAAGAACAGGCGGAAGAAGTCACGGATGTTGTTGGCGCCGTGCTCGGCGAAGCTTTCCGCGCAATCACCGCCCTGGAGCAAAAACATCTTGCCCGCGGCGACCTGCGCCAATGACTCCTTGAGGTTGCGCGCCTCGCCGGCAAAGACCAGCGGAGGAAAGGTCGCAAGCTGCGCTTCGACACCGGCGAGCGCCTTGGCATCGGGGTAATCCGGCATCTGCAGGATTGGCCTTGCGCGCCAGGAATCCGGGCTCCATTTCGCCGCATTCGAAAGCTTCGCCATCACAATCTCCAAGCCGTCATTCCGGGGCGCGGGCATCCGCCCGCGAGCCAGAAATCCCTAATCACAACAAGTGGTTATGGACCCCGATTCTCGCCGCCGTGCGGTTCGGCCAAAATGACAGGGAATATATACACAACGGCATGAAGCCGCGACAGTCCGACGATGACCGCCTACTCTGCCGCGGCCCGGGCGTAGCTCGCGGTTCTCTGCCGCATGGTGACTAGCTCCTCCGCAGTCGTCGGATGGAGCGCCATGGTGGCATCGAAATCCGCCTTCGTGGCCCCCATTTTCACGGCGATGGCGGCAATTTGCGCCATCTCGGCCGCTCCCTCCCCAACCACGTGGCAGCCGACCACACGGCCGGTCTCGCCGTCGACCACAAGCTTTATCAGCACAGTCGTGTCGCGGCCGGACAAGGTCGCCTTGAGCGGTCTGAACATGGCCTTGTAGACGTCGGTTTGCGCGAGCCTCGCCCGAGCCTGCGCCTCAGTGAGACCGACGGTGCCGATTTCCGGATCGGAGAACACGGCAGTGGGCACATTGGTATGATCGACTTTCGTCGGCTTGCCGCCGAAGATGGTGTCGGCAAAAGAATGCCCCTCGCGAATGGCAACCGGCGTCAGGTTCACACGGTTGGTGACATCGCCGACGGCATAGATGTTTTGCACCGTGGTACATGAATATGCATCAACAGCGATGCCGCCGTTTTTGGCGATTTCAACGTCGGCTTCTTGGAGCCCCATATTGGCCACGTTCGGGCGGCGGCCGACGGCAAACATGACGCGGTCGGCAGTGACCTGATTGCCGCTCGACAGGTGTGCCGAGAAATGTGCACCGGCATGCTCGATCGCCGCGACCTTGCAACCGGTAATGACCCTGATGCCGTGTTTCTCCATGTCCATGCGTAGGTGCGCACGCACGTCGTCGTCGAAGCCGCGCAGGATATTTTCACCGCGATAAACTAGCGTCACGTGCGAACCGAGCCCGGAGAAAATACCGGCAAATTCCACTGCAATGTAACCGCCGCCTTGAATCAGAATGCGGCGCGGCAGTTCCGGCAAATGAAACGCCTCGTTCGAGAAAATGGCGTGCTGCAATCCGGGGATGGAATCGCCATAGCTCGGCGCACCTCCGGTAGCGATCAGGATGTACGCCGTCCGAATCCGATCGCCGTTGGCGAGTTGCACCGCATGGCTCCCGTCGAGCGTCGCCCTGCTTTTGACGATGTGGACACCGGCCTTTTCGAGGGTCGCCTTGTAGGCCGCCTCCAGACGGGCGATCTCCCGATCTTTGTTGGCGATGAGAGTCGGCCAATCGAATGACGATTGCGCAAGGGTCCAGCCGTAGCCGGCGGCGTCCTCGAATTCGCCACGGAATCGCGAGGCATAGACCAAAAGCTTTTTCGGCACGCAGCCGCGGATAACGCATGTGCCGCCGAGACGATACTCTTCCGCAAGCATCACCCGAGCGCCATGCTGGGCGGCGATTCGCGCCGCACGCACGCCCCCCGATCCGCCGCCGATGACGAATAAATCGACGTCGTAATCGGGCATATCAAATATCGTGCCCGCGCTTCTTCATTTCCGCGCGCATTTTGGCCGCCACTTCCACGGAAAAACTATCCGCCCATTGGCCGGCATTGGCCATACTTTCATTCAGTGCCTTCGGCTCTTCGCTGACCATCTTTCGACCCAACGGCGATTGGTAGAAAGCAAGAAGCTGCTTCAATTCCGCCTCTGTGAAATGACTGGCATAGATGCGTGCGCTGGCGTCTACAAGTTCGTCCACGCGCGGCTGGTATTCCTTTTCCATGCCGGCTGCGACCTCATCGAAGTCCTTCTGCCACATGAGGTTGGTCTGCAAGAATTGATCCTTAACCTTCTCGACAACGCCGCGGACCAGCGGAGCAAGAAGCTCCCTGATACCTTTGAGCTCGATGATCTGCTTGGCGAGCAGGATGGAGGCCGCGGATGGTCGTTGAGTCGGCGCAGCCGGGCCCTGCGCCGCCGCCGGTTTGGCGGCACCAACAATGGCGAGCGCGACGATGGCGGCCATCGCGCAGTGTGTGAAGGGTCGGGCTGTCATAGGCGCACTCCCTTTGAGGCTTCCAGATTAAGTCCGTTCCACGAGCCGCACACCATCCGCGCCGGCAAGAATTGCGATCCGCGCGAGGCCGATGAACAAGCCGTGTTCGACAACGCCAGGTATTGTACAGAGCCGCGTCGCGAGAGCATGGGGGGCGGCGATGCGCTGCAGTTGGGCGTCTAAGAGCCAGTGCCCACCGTCCGTGACGAAAGCATGGCCATCGCGTGTCTTGCGGACCCTGACCGGCCCCGGGCATCCCAGTTCGACGACAGCTTCTTCGACAGCGCGACTCGTCACCGTGGCGCCAAAAGGAGCAATCTCGATCGGTAATGGGAAGCGGCCAAGCAGTGAGACCCATTTCGATTCGTCGGCAATCACGATCATGTTCGCCGAGGCCGACGCCACGATCTTTTCGCGCAACAGGGCCCCGCCGCCGCCCTTGATCAAGGTCAAATCCGGCGCGATCTCGTCCGCGCCGTCGACAGTCAAATCGAGTTCGGGGGTCTGGTCGAGGGTCGTCAGCGCGATGCCCAGACGTTCAGCCTGGGTGCGCGTCGCCTCCGACGTTGGCACGGCCACGATATCGAGGCCCGTACGAGCTCGCTCGGCAAGTAGTTCGACGAAAAACGCGGCCGTGGAGCCGGTGCCTAAGCCAAGGCGCATACCGGGCCGAACGAATTCCAACGCGCGCGCCGCCGCGGCACGTTTGTGGGTCTCGACGTCCATGGCCGAGGTGTAGCCGCCTTCCGGCGCCGATCCTAGGGGGGAAAGCGCGTCGTGGCGCGCGCGACGCAAAGCGTGATCTTTCCGAAAACCGGCATCCACCCGCGGATCAAGTCCGGGCAGGTTTGTTCGGGATCGTGCTGAGCGCAGGGACCTGGTCTCTGCAAACTCAGCCAAGCCGACGCCATTCGGGCTCTTGCACCTTCCGCCAGCGCCGGTTACGCGAAGAGGCATGCTTACCATCGCTTTCGATCTCGACGGCACGCTGATCGACACCGCCCCCGATCTGATCGATACGCTCAATTATCTTCTTGCGCAGCACGACCTCCCGGTCGTTCCGTTTGAGAGCGCTCGGCCGCTGATTGGAGGTGGCTCTAAGGCGTTGCTCGAACGCGCGCTCAAGGCCGCACGACGCGAATGCTCCGCGGTGGAGGTCGACCGACTTTATAAGGATTTTATCGCGCATTATGCAGCGCATATTGCCGACCGATCACGGCCCTTTCCTCAGCTTGAGGCGACGCTGAAAAGTTTGGCCGTCGAGGGGCACCGGCTTGCCGTGTGCACCAACAAGCTCGAGTGGCTGTCGAAGCGGTTGCTGACCACCCTGAACCTTGCGCAGTATTTCGAAGCGATTTGCGGCCAGGACACGTTCGGCATGCAAAAGCCCGATCCGCAAATTCTGCGACTCACGGTATTGCGTGCCGGCGGCGAGCCCGCACATGCGATCATGATTGGCGATTCCGCGACCGACGTGCGCACGGCCCGGGCCGCTCAGGTGCCGATCATCGCCGTCAATTTCGGCTACAGCGACGTTCCCATAGCGACGCTACGGCCGGATCGGGTCATCAGCTCGTTTGCGGAACTGCCGGCTGCGGTCCAGGACGTTCTCGACAACGCCTGATCGCACGATGTTCGGCCGCCAAGTGTCGGCGCGGGTAACAACCGCGCATGTGGCCTGAGAGCCACAGTCGATAATTTCGCGTTCGATCGATCGTTCCATGACTATGGTCATTCGAGCCTCACGGAGCGCGTCCACCGACAGCTTTGGCAAGCGTCCCCGCTTCATCTAAGTGACTATATTTACTGATATTTCCGGCCATTCTCGATCGCAATTTCAACTGCTCAGCGCGGTATCAGTCGCGCCAATCACCTTCGCAACAGATGGTTCCACCACGTCGTCGTTTCCCTTTACCGGAGCGAACGAGCGGCCTAGGGTCGTACGAGGCTGGGAAGGGGACATGTTCCGCGTACGATTGATTGTCACTGCTGCTGTGATTGCCATGGCGCCTGCGCTTGGAGGATGCTCGGGCTCCTCAATATCGACGTATGTTCCGGACTGGCTGCAGTTCAAACCGCCACCGCCGCCAACACAGGTTTTGCAATTCGAAACTGCGCCGCCAGGCGCCGACGTGCGCACTGCGCAGAATCAGACTTGCCTGACACCCTGTTCGCTTGCCGTGCCGGTGAGCGCGCAGGCGGTGAGCTTTGCACTAAACGGCTACGTGCCGCAGACAGTGCAGATCGAAGTAGGCCAATCCGGCGATCTGGTACCAAACCCGGTTGAGGCGGCGCTGCAGCCGATTCCGCCGCCGCCGAGGCCGGTCCGCAAGCCGCCTCGCAGACGCCCGCCCCCTCCCAGGACGGCAGCCCGACGGCCTCCACCTCCGCCCCAGCAACCTGCGATAATGGCCCCGGAACAGGCTCCACCGCAAACAACGGCACCAGCGCAGGAGTCGCCATTCCCGCCACCGCCCTCGACGTCGCCGTTCCCGCCGCCACCGCCGCCTCAAGGGCAGTGACAATGGCGGCGCGGCCGATCGCGGTCGCCACCGCCATCGTCCATAGCGGCTCCTATGATCGGAAAACGTCTGCCCTCGGACTTGATCCGAGGGCAGACGCCGCGTTTCGGAGAAGTTCATGCTCCATTCTTGCCCGCCAAGCTGCGCTGTGACGAGAACAACTACAATCGATGCGGCCGAATATTCTGTGCGATGCGGTCGATTTAGTATTGCTCCAAATATTCTGGACCGTCAGGGCTTTATCCGGCAAAATCGCTGATTATGTGAGTTGTTAACATCACAGCGTTGGACCTAGGAACGGCTGGAAATGGACCGCATGCAGGCTCCGGAACTTGATGGGGCGACCGCGCATCAGCGGCTGGTCGATCCGTTCGGCCGCGCGATCACCTATCTGCGCGTGTCAGTGACCGACCGCTGTGATTTTCGTTGCGTCTATTGCATGGCGGAGAACATGACGTTCCTGCCCAAGGCCGATCTGCTCAGCCTCGAAGAGCTCGATCGGTTATGCTCGGCCTTTATCGCGCGCGGGGTCCGTAAACTTCGTCTGACCGGCGGCGAACCGCTCGTTCGCCGTAGCATCATGACGCTTGTCTCCTCGTTGTCGCGCCATCTGCGCTGCGGTCAGCTCGACGAACTCACGCTCACGACCAACGGCTCGCAACTCGCCAAATATGCCGCCGAACTCAAATCGCACGGCGTGCAGCGGATCAACGTCTCGCTCGACACGCTTGACGCTGACAAGTTCCGCGCCATCACCCGTTGGGGCTCATTGCACCAGGTGCTGACCGGCATTGACGCCGCGCAGGCCGCCGGCCTCAAGATCAAAATCAACGCCGTCGCGCTCAAGGGCGTCAACGAGGATGAATTCCCGCAACTGATCGAATGGGCGCACGGTCGCGGCATGGACCTGACGCTGATCGAGGTGATGCCGCTGGGCGAGATCGGGGAGGGTCGCCTCGACCAATATCTTCCGCTCTCGATAGTGCGAGCCCGCCTTGCCGAGCGTTATCGGCTCGACGATATCGACTATCGAACCGGTGGCCCGGCGCGATACGTACGCGTCACCGAAACCGGCGGGCTGCTCGGCTTCATCACGCCGCTCACGCATAATTTTTGCGAATCCTGCAACCGCGTGCGCGTCACCTGCACTGGCACGCTCTATATGTGCCTCGGCCAGGAAGATGCTGCCGATCTGCGCAAGCCAATGCGCGCCTCCGAAGCCAACGATTCGCTTTTTACCGCGATTGACGAAGCGATTTTGCGCAAACCGAAGGGTCACGATTTTATCATCGATCGACGGCACAAGCGCCCGGCGCTCGCGCGCCACATGAACGTGACCGGCGGGTGAAGCGTCCGCGCGACCGTTCGGCGCGATGTCATCGGAAGAAGTCTGCCGAATTTCAGTGCAGCTCGACTCGGTCTGATTGCGGGCTCCGCCAGACGAAGAGCATGATCGCCGTGACGAAGGACAATATCTTGGAAATGATATTGAGCGATTTGGGCAGCGTCGCCGCGGGAAAGCCAAATCCAAAGGCTGCCCAGGCTGCGAACACCGCGAACATTCCGGCCAGAGCGTAAAGTGCATGTTTGGTGATTCTCATCGAGGGCAGTAACGTCAGCAGCGAAATCGTCGAGAGTTCGACGATAAACAAGGGAAGAAAGAAGAGCGCTCGAAAGAGCCTCGGGTTGGGAGGTATGGGAGGGTACGTCCTCGCCATCACGATCAGATCGAATGGCAGCTCAAAGATCATCGGGGCGGCCGCGGTGCCGACGACCGCACTGCCGAGAGCGGCCCTCCAGCCGTACCCTCGCGTTAGATAGAGAATGACGAAGAACGCCACCATCGCGTCGATCAATGTTCCAACCCGCACCTTGGGCACCCTAAACATCGGATACGCGTGCTTCAGCTGCATGACACACACGATGAGGGCGACCAGAAACGTGCCTATCGCCAGCACCCAAATGACGATCATGAGAGAGCCGACCGTTGCTCCTGGTCTTTGGATGCCGATCGGGCTTCGCAATCGTGTTCCGACATAGACGAAGGCCGCAGCCAGCGCGATGAGGACGATCGCCAGCAGGACCGCATTACCGCCCTCGTAGGAAACCCAGAGGCCATACTGTGCGACCGGCGATGGCTGATTGGTTGGCATCTCGATCCTACCTTTGACGCTGCTTCGGCCCTTGGGCAGCAAGGCTGGGCATTTATGCCCAAGACTGATTCTTCGTTCAATCCGGGCGGAGGTTGAGCACCATCACGGCGGCTTGCAGCTCCGCGAAGCGAAAGGCGCGGTGCGCGATTGCCATCTCGTCGCGACCCCATCGCTCCATGTTCCAATTCTCATCGACGTTGGCCGCCTGCCACGCCGCGTCGGCGGTCAGGAATGCACGCGCGATAGCGAGCGCGATCAGCGCCGAGCCGGTCAGAGTCGTGACCGCGTGCAGCGCGCCTAGTCGCCAGGGATCGTGCGGGATCGCAGCGCGCGCAGCTTCCAGCGCGGGCTGTGGCTGCGCGAAATGCGTCACACCCGCAGTGGGCGCGAAGCGCGCGCCCAGCGCCTGCTCCGCCCAGGCCAGGATCGGGTCCCAATAGCGCCGCTGCCGCTCGGCGAGTTCGGGCGGATTCGTCGCGCGGTAAAATACGAGATCGGAGGCGAGATATTTGGCGACTTCCGCCGCAACGGCGGCAGGTCGTTCGGCAACGCCGTCGATGATCGCATTGGCGAGGCGCGTCAGCGGCATTTGCGACGGATCGATCACCTCGCGCTGCACCTGCCATTCGGCAGCCATCGCCTGAGCAACGACGGGCGAGGGCGCAGCGAGCACGCGGCGCGCCGGCGTGCGTACCGGCTTGTCATCGAGTTGCACGGCGTAGCCACCAACGACGGCGGCTGTCGTCACCTTGTCATAGAAGCGCCGCCGCAAGGCCGGCCGCGCCGCCGTCATGGCGTTATCCGGCGTAAACTCGAAAAGGTCGCGCATCGGCATCACATCGTTGGAACGTAGAACTGCGCCGCCACGCCGCAGGACTCAGACGGCCGGCCGCCATCTCTCTCCGTTGACATAAAACAGCCAATATATTCAATAATTTACGATAATAAAGGCTGCTCCGGGGGGCGAGTCGGCAAAATCCGCAAGCAGTTTCCACCTCCAATCGCGTTCTTGTTAAGGACCACCAGCGACAAAAGCTTGTTATAACAAGTACAAGCGGTAGAAATCCGCATCTTGCTCGACTAGTATCCCGCGCGGATTCGGTCACGGAGCCACGCCGGGGGCGACCGGGCCGCGCAGCGTGCGTACCGCTCGAGCATCAGCGGACGCTGCGTGCAAGAGGAATCGATGAAAACGACCGACATTTCGGCCCCCGACTATTTCCACAAAGTCGTCGATTGTCAGTGGGCCTGCCCGGCGCACACGCCGGTTCCCGAATACATCCGTTTGATTGCCGCCGGTCGCTATAGCGACGCCTATATGGTCAATTGGCATTCGAACGTCTTCCCGGGAATTTTGGGACGCACGTGCGATCGGCCATGCGAGCCGGCGTGCCGGCGCGGCCGCGTCGAGAAGGAACCGGTCGCGATCTGCCGATTGAAGCGTGTGGCGGCCGACTTCAAGGACGACATCCGCAGTCGCCTGCCCAAACCGGCCGCGCAGAAGAACGGCAAGCGGATCGCGCTGGTTGGCGGTGGCCCCGCTTCGCTCGCCGTGGCGCGCGACCTCGCCCCGATGGGCTATGACTGTGTCGTGTTCGATCAGGACCCTCAATCCGGCGGCATGATGCGTACCCAGATTCCAAAATTCCGGCTGCCGGAAAGCGTGCTTGACGAGGAATGCCAATATATCCTCAATCTCGGCATCGAATTCATCGGCGGCAAACGGATCGATAGCATGAAGGCGCTGCTTGCCGAAAATTTCGACGCCATCTTCGTCGGCTGCGGCGCGCCGCGCGGACGCGACTTGGACATTCCCGGCCGCCAGGAAGCCAAAGAGCACATCCACATCGGCATCGACTGGTTGTCCAGCGTTTCCTTCGGTCATATCAATTCGATCGGCAAACACGTGGTCGTACTCGGCGGCGGTAATACCGCCATGGATTGCTGCCGCTCCTCGCGCCGTCTCGGCGGCGAAGAGGTCAAAGTCGTGGTCCGCTCCGGCTTCGAGGAGATGAAGGCGTCCCCCTGGGAGAAGGAGGACGCCATGCACGAGGATATTCCGATCTTCAATTTCCTCGTGCCGAAGGAATTCACCCACGAGGATGGCAAGTTGACCGGCGTGCTGTTCGAAAAGGTCAAAGCCGAATATGACGCTAAGGGCCGCCGCAAGCTCATTCCGACCGGCGAGCCGGACGAGCGTTTTCCCTGCGATGATGTGCTGGTCGCGGTCGGACAAGAAAATGCTTTTCCCTGGATCGAGCGTGACTGCGGCATAGAATTCGACAAATGGGATATGCCCAAGGTCGATCCCAAAACTATGGCGTCGACCCATGCCAAAGTATTCTTCGGCGGCGACGCTGCGTTCGGCCCGAAGAACATTATCTGGGCAGTGGCACACGGTCACGACGCCGCCATCTCCATCGACCGATTGTGCCGCGGCGAGGACATTAATGTGCGCCCCCCGCCGCAGGTAGCCGTGAGCAGCCAGAAAATGGGCATCCACGAGTGGTCTTACGACAACGAGATCACGCTCGATAAGCGCTACAGGGTGCCGCATCGCGAGAAGATCCTCGCGCTGCGCGACATCAAGGCCGAGGTCGAACTCGGCTATGATGTCGAGCTCGCGCTGAAAGAGGCTGACCGCTGCCTCAATTGCGATGTACAGACCGTCTTCACCGGCCAGCTCTGCATCGAGTGCGATGCCTGCGTCGATATCTGCCCGATGGACTGCATCACGTTCACGCAGAACGGCGAAGAAGCCGATTTGCGTTCGCGCCTGCAGGCGCCGGCAAAGACCCTCACGCAGGATCTCTATGTCGCCAACGACCTGAAAACCGGCCGTGTCATGGTGAAGGACGAGGACGTCTGCCTGCACTGCGGTTTGTGCGCCGAGCGTTGTCCGACCGGTGCGTGGGACATGCAGAAATACCTCATCGATATGACTCTTGCGGAACAAGCATGCCAATCCAAAGCGTAAACGACTTCGTCGTTCGATTTGCCAACGTCAACGGTTCCGGCTCCGCGAGCGCCAACGAGCTGTTTGCGCGATCGATCCTGCGCATGGGCATCCCGGTCGCACCGCGCAACATCTTCCCGTCGAATATTCAGGGCCTGCCGACCTGGTATGAAGTCCGCATTTCCGAGGCCGGTCATCTCGGGGCACGCGGCGGCACCGACATGATGGTGGCGATGAACCCGCAAACTTGGAACAAGGACGTCGGCTCGCTCGAGCCCGGCGGTTATCTGCTCTACGACTCGACCAAGCCGATGCCGAAGTCGAAATTCCGCGATGACATCACTGTCATCGGCGTGCCGCTCACCGCCATCACCAATTCGGCCTATACCGATCCGCGCCAGCGGCAATTGTTCAAGAACATCATCTATCTCGGTGCGCTGTCTGCGCTGCTCGATATCGATCCGAAAATCATCGAGCAGCTCATCGGCGAGCAGTACAAAGGTAAAGAAAAGCTGCTGTCGTCCAACGTACACGCGCTGCATCTCGGCCGCGACTACACGCTGAAGAACCTGAAATGCCCGATCGGGTTGCGTCTGCAAAAGGCCGACAAGGTCGGCGATCGCATCTTCATCGAAGGCAATTCCGCAGCGGCGCTGGGCGCAGTCTATGGCGGCGCCACGGTCTGCGCCTGGTATCCGATCACGCCGTCGTCGTCGCTGGCCGACGCCTTCACCGGGCATTGCAAGCGGCTGCGGCATGACCCCGCCACCAAGAAGGCAAAATACGCCATCGTCCAGGGCGAGGACGAGCTTGCCTCGATCGGCATTGTGATCGGCGCGGCATGGAACGGTGCCCGTGCATTCACCGCAACCTCCGGCCCCGGCATCTCGCTGATGCAGGAGTTTATCGGACTGTCCTACTTCGCCGAAATCCCGGCGGTGATCATGGACGTTCAGCGCGCCGGACCGTCGACGGGCATGCCGACCCGGACCCAGCAATGCGACGTTCTCAGTGCCGCCTATGCCTCGCACGGCGACACCAAACACGTGCTGTTGTTCCCGGAGGACCCGGCCGAGGCATTCGAAATGGCGGCGCAAGCGTTCGACCTCGCCGACCGGCTGCAAACCACGATCTTCCTCATGCTCGATCTCGACATCGGCATGAACCATCGGCTGTGCCGGCCGCTCAAATGGGACGACGCCAAGCAATATGACCGCGGCAAGATCATGACCGCTGCCATGCTCGAGGCTGGCAAGGATTTCGGCCGCTATCTCGACGTCGACGGCGATGGCATTGCCTACCGCACGTATCCGGGCACGCATCCGACCAAAGGCTCATTCTTTACTCGGGGCACGTCGCGCGACCGCTACGCACGCTACACCGAGGAAGGACCCGCCTATCAGGACAACATGCAGCGCCTGCTGCGCAAGTTCGAGACCGCCAAAGACTTGGTGCCGCGCCCGCTGCAGGCCAATGCCGGCAAGCCGACCAAATACGGCGTTATCTACTTCGGCTCGACCTCACCGGCGATGGATGAGGCGATTGATTTGCTCGAAGCGCGGGGCCACCAACTCGACCGGCTGCGTGTACGCGCCTTCCCGTTCCATTCCAGCGTGTCGAGCTTCATTGCCGAGCACGACTTTATCTATGTCGTCGAGCAGAACCGCGACAGCCAGCTTCGTTCGCTGATCGTCAATGAGCTGAGCATCGACCCGGTCCGGCTCATTCCGATCGTGCATTATGACGGTACCCCGATCACCGCGCGCTTCATCGCTCGCGCCATCGGCGATCACTTGGATGCGCTGAAAATCACGCCGCTGCGGAAGGTGGTGTCATGACTTACGTCGTTAAACCGAAATTCCATCATCCCGAACTGCCGAAGAACGAGCTCGGCTACACCCATCGCGATTACGAGGGTGCAGTTTCGACGCTGTGCGCCGGCTGCGGCCACGACTCTATAACGGCCTCGATCATCGAGGCATGCTTCGAATTGTCGGTCGAGCCGCATCGCGTGGCGAAGATTTCCGGCATTGGCTGCTCGTCGAAGACGCCGACCTATTTTCTCGGCAATTCACACGGCTTCAATTCCGTGCACGGCCGCATGCCGTCGGTGCTGACGGGCGCCAACCTCGCCAACCGAGACCTCATCTATCTCGGCGTTTCCGGCGACGGCGATTCCGCGTCGATCGGCTTCGGCCAGTTCGCGCACGCGCTGCGCCGCGGCGTCAACATGGTCTATATCGTCGAGAACAACGGCGTGTATGGCTTGACCAAGGGCCAGTTCTCCGCAACTGCCGACCGCGGCTCGAAATCCAAGCGCGGCGTCACCAACACCGACAACGCCATCGACATGGTCGGCATTGCATTGCAGATCGGCGCGAGCTTCGTCGCGCGCTCGTTCTCCGGCGACAAGAAGCAACTGACGCCGCTCATCAAGGCCGCTATCGAGCATCAGGGTGCAGCCTTCATCGACGTGATCTCGCCCTGCGTCGCTTTCAACAATCACGCTGGCTCGACCAAGAGCTTTGATTACGTGCGCGAGCACAATGAGGCGGTCAACTTCCTCGATTTCATGAGCGACCGCATGCCGATCACAGTCGATTATGCGCCGGGCACCGTCGAGATGGTCGAACAGCACGACGGCACAATTCTCGCGCTGCGCAAGCTTAATGCCGAGTACGATGTGCACGACCGCGAGGCGGCCATGAGCTTCCTGCATCAGTACGCCGCCAAGGGGCAGATCGTTACCGGCCTTCTTTACGTCGCGCAAGAATCAGAGGACCTTCACGGCCACCTCAACACCGTCGAGACGCCGCTCAACGCGCTGTCGGCGAAAGAGCTCTGCCCCGGCTCAGCAGCGCTCGAGAAAATCAACGCCAGTCTGCGCTAGCGCGCAATCGTTTCAATTTGAACCGATTTGGCGCGCTAGCATTTTGGTGGAGCATGATCTTTTCGGAAAACCGGTGTCCACTTTTCCGGATCATGCTCTAATGGCGGCCTTCTCTTCACCTCTCCTCGTCGGGGCGAGATGAAAAATGACCGCTCATCGCCTCAACCGCGGCTTTGGGCCGGCGGCCTCTTTCATCGCCTCCACCATTCGGCCGGGCGGCGAGATCGATGACCAGTGGTGGCTTGCCAGTCTCCTGCAGATTTTCAGACTGAACGCATCGCCGGCACCCGATGCCACTACTGTACGCACGCGCCCATATAGGCGGTGCTGGCACCGCCGGGCACGTTGCTGAGGCCCTGCTGGAACGAGCACCGCGAGGCGCGATCCTGAAACGTTTCAGTCCCGTGCGGCAGATTGGGAATGGGCCCCAAGCCTGGCGCACTCGGAACGAAGGTCGGGCCTTGCTCCTGCGGCAGCGCGTGTGCCGTCGGCATGCTGCGGTTCTCCGGTGGGATGAGAGACGTCCGCGGCAGAGGCGTCGGCAACACCGAACCTGACGACCCGCGCACGGCAAAGCGCCCGCGCCCACTCGGCTTCGCCAACGCCCGGCCTTGCGAGTATTTCCGGTGTCGAGCTCGACTCGGCGCCATGACGCGAGCATGGCTCGCCGTTCCCGGTTCCGGCGTCATGATGGAATAGGGAAACTGATTATAGTCTTGAGCCATGGCGCCAGCGGACGCGCCTAACAGAGCTGCCAATCCGAGCGCAGAGCCCACTGTCGCCCGAGCGAGCCATCGGGTCCGCTCCGACACGGCCGGGCCGACGACAAGCCTGGAGAAGCAATCCAGACAGCGCGACTTCCGGATTGCATCGCCGCCTCGTTCCTTGCAACGAGGATAAAAAGCCACAATCTGCCTCATTCCAAGACGATTGCTGTTATCAACCCCGCGCCGTCGGCGTTGTTCCTGCCCGCCTCAATTCTCGGGCGCTTCCTCGATCGGATCATAACGCGCGGCATCGAGGCCAAGCAGGTTCCACGATTGCTGCATATGCTGCGGCAGCTGGGCGGTGACATCGAGGATACCGCCTCGCGGATGGGGCACGACGATACGGCGCGCGACGAGATGCAGCTTGTTCTGCATGCCGCCCGGCAGCTCCCAATCTTCGCGGGCAAAATATTTCGGGTCACCGACAATCGGATGACCGATATGAGACATATGAGCCCGCAATTGATGGGTGCGGCCGGTCACGGGCTTGAGCGAAATCCAGGCGAGCGACGGCCCGGCCGTTTCCACCACGGCATAATAGGTCACGGCATGGCTGGCGCCCTTCTCGCCATGGCGGGCGATGCGCATGATCGATTCGTCCTCGCGTTCCTCCTTGGCGAGGAAGGTCGAGATGCGGCCCTGCCGCGGCCTTGGCACGCCCGCGACCAGCGCCCAATAGATCTTTCGCGCCGAGCGCGAGCGAAATGTCCTTGCCAAAGCCGAAGCTGCAAAGCGCGTTTTCGCCACCAGGAGACAGCCGGCAGTGTCCTTGTCGAGCCGATGAACCAGGCGGGGGCGCTGGCCATGCGCGTCGCGGAGAACTTCCAGCATGCCGTCGAGATGGCGCGTGGTACCGGAGCCGCCCTGCACCGCAAGCCCCATCGGCTTGTCGAGCACCAGCACGTCGGCGTCTTCGTGCAGCGTGATGGATTTGAGGAACGCACGGGTTTTCTCGTCAGCCTCGTTCCCTGTCATGCGCGGCTTCGGTTGATCGAGCCGCAGCGGCGGAATGCGAACTGTTTGGCCGGCCTCCAGCCGGGTTTTCGGCTGGGTACGCTTGCCGTTGACCCGCAGCTCGCCCTTACGAATGACGCGCTGAATATGGGAGAAGCTCAAGCCCGGAAATCGCGCTTCGAGAAAGCGGTCGACGCGCATCCCGGATTCATCGGCGGTGACAGGTACGGTTTGAACTTTCCCCTCCCCCCACGAGCTGTTGCGAGCGGTGGGGAGGGTCGGCGCCGAAGGCGCCGGGGTGGGGGGACCCTTGTTTAATTGCCCCCCACCCCTGACCCCTCCCCGCCGCTCCGCTTCGCTGCGCGTGGGGAGGGGAAAATCACGGGCGTTGCGCGCCGGAGGAGGAAAAGGATAGCGCGGCCCGGCGATCCCTCTGCCGCCGCCGGGCTGGCGCGGTCCGCGGGAGCCTCTCAACTTGCGCTCCGCTCGCGCCGCAGCTTCGCCCAATATTCCAGGCGCTTTCTGATCTCGCGTTCGAAGCCGCGCTCGGGAGGATCGTAGAATCTTCGCCGTCCCAGCTTTTCCGGGAAGTAATCCTGCCCGGAAAACGCCTCGGGCGTGTCGTGGTCGTATTCGTAGCCTGAGCCGTAGCCTTCGCTCTGCATCAGCCTGGTCGGTGCATTGAGGATGTGCTTGGGCGGCAACAGCGAGCCTTCCTCCTTGGCGGTGCGCATGGCTTCGCCGAAGGCCAGATAGGTCGCGTTCGATTTCGGTGCAGTCGCGACATAGACCAGGGCCTCGGCGATGGCGAGCTCGCCCTCGGGCGAGCCGAGAAAATCATAAGCGTCCTTCGCGGCATTGGCGATCAGCAGCGCTTGCGGATCGGCGAGCCCGATATCCTCAACCGCCATGCGTACGATGCGGCGCGCCAGATAGAGCGGATTTTCGCCGGCATCGAGCATGCGGCAGAGATAGTACAGGGCGGCATCGGCGTCGGAGCCACGCACCGATTTGTGTAGCGCGCTGATGAGGTTGTAATGACCGTCCTGTGACTTGTCGTAGATCGGCGCGCGCCGCTGCACGACCTCTTGCAGACCCGCGGCATCGAACGTCTCGCCCTTACGCGCGGCGCGCCACACCTCCTCGGCAAGCGTAAGCGCGGCGCGGCCGTCGCCGTCGGCCATGCGCAAAAGCGCGGAACGCGCGTCT
>JASHQI010000090.1 GCA_030037645.1 Xanthobacteraceae bacterium | reverse complement strand
CGCGGCGGCACCATCGTCGACGGCACCGGCAAGGCGGCGTTTTCAGGAGATGTGGCGATCGACGGCGGTCGAATCGCCGGCGTCGGCGGCAAACAAGCGCCGGGCAAGCGCGAAATCGACGCCAATGGCTTGCTGGTCACCCCCGGCTGGGTCGACGTCCATACCCATTACGACGGCCAGGCGATGTGGGATCCGTTGATTTCGCCGTCGTGCTGGCACGGCGTCACCACCGTGATGTTCGGCAATTGCGGGGTCGGCTTTGCGCCGGTGAAGAAAGAGCATCGCGGCGCGCTGATGGATCTGATGGAAGGGGTCGAGGAAATACCCAATCCGGTCTTGGCCGCTGGCCTGAACTGGGAATGGGAGACTTTCCCGCAATTCATGGACGAACTGGAGCGGCGGCCGCGCGCCATCGACATTTGTGCGCAAGCCGCGCATCTGCCGACCCGCGTCTATGTCATGGGCGACCGCGCCATTCGCCGCGAGCCGGCGACGGCCGACGACATCGCCAAGATGCGCGACCTCACCATCGAGGCGCTGCGCGCCGGCGCGTTCGGCTTCACCACCTCGCGCACCGATTCGCACAAGACGCCGGACGGCGAACTGGTGCCGTCGCGCGATGCCGACGACCATGAGCTGCTCGGCATCGGCTCGGCGCTCGGCGTGACCGGCACTGGCGCGTTCGGCATGAACAGCGATTTCGACGACGAAGAGTTCGAGCTGCGCTGGATGCGCAAGCTCGCCAAACAGACCGGCCGTCCGGTGTGGTTCCTGCTCACGGACCGCTATGAGGATCCGCAACGCTGGCGCCGCCTGATGAAAGCCGTGCACGAGGCGCGCGCCGAGGGACTGCCGATCACCGCGCAAATGGCCGGGCGGCCGATCGGCGTCATGATGGGCATCGGCACCGCGCTCAATCCGTTCACGGTGCGACCGAGCTACAAGGCGCTGGAAAACCTGCCGATCGCCGAACAGCGCAAGCGGCTGCGCGATCCCGAAGCGCGGCGAAAGATTCTGGCGGAAAAACCTTCGGACGCCGACGTCGCCAAGCTCGCGCAGTTCCGCCAGGCGGTCACCAGGAAGTGGGACCGCTTCTATGTCATGGGCAATCCGCCGGACTACGAGCCCGGCCCGGAGAAGAGCGTCGCCAGCATCGCGGCGCGCACCGGACGGCCGCCCGACGAGGTCGCCTACGACACCATCATCGAGGACGGCCAATATCTTTATTTTCCGGTGGTGAACTACACCACCGGCGATCACGGGCCGATCCATGAAATGCTCAACGACCCGGCCTGCCTGCTCGGCTTGAGCGACGGCGGCGCGCACTGCACCTCGATCGTCGATTCCGGCGTGCCCACCTTCATGCTGACGCATTGGAGCCGCGACCGCAGCCGCGGGCCGAAATTGCCGGTGGAGATGCTGATCAAACGCCAGACCAGCGAGACCGCCGATTTCTTCGGGCTCAACGACCGCGGCCGGCTGGCGGTCGGCCTGCGCGCCGACGTCAATCTGATCGACTACGATCGTCTCCAGGTACAAAAGCCCGAGCTGGTTCACGACATGCCGGCTGGCGGCCGCCGTTTCGTGCAAAAAGTCGACGGCTATGAAGCAACGATCGTCGCCGGCACGCCGCTGTTCGAGCGCGGCGAGCACACCGGTGCGCTGCCCGGCCGGCTCATTCGCGCCGGCCGCGACGCGCCGGTCTTGCACGCGGCGGAATAGCGGCGGAACAGAAGTCGCGTTTGGTCAGGCGACGCGCAGTCGCCGCTCGCGCAACGCCACGACGATGAACAACGCGATGAGCAGGATCGGCGTGACGACGGCGCCGGCGTAGAGAATTCCATACACGGCGGCGTGCTTCGACCAGACGCCGCCGACCGCCATGCTGATTTCGCTGATGAACTTGAGGAGCGCGAGCACGCTGGCGAGCGCCACGACGCCGAACGCGAGCGCGCCGGCGATGCCCCAGCGCCGGGTGAACTCATGGCCGATTTCATCTTCGCGACGGGCCACGCACAGAAACGCGATGCAAGCGAGCGCCATGACAAGGTTGCCGGGTATCGGATGAACGGCACCGCGCGTGTAGGAGCTGAACACGAATCCGTCGAGCGTCAGTGCTGCCAACAGGTCGCCGAGCATCAGCATCGGAATCGCCGCTGCCAGCGCGCCCGTCAGGCCGATGTCGTGCAGCCAGCGAACGCTGATGCCGGTGAGCGACAGCATCAATCCGAAATAGAGCACCGGCATCACCACGACGGTGATCAGCAACGCCGCCATCGGCCCGCAAAAGTCGGGCGGGCAATATTGCGTGTTATTCAGATCATACAAGGCGGACGGTATCGCCAATGCGCCGGAGGCGAACAGGCCGAGGCGTACTGCGGCGGCACGGCCGTAGTCATCGCGGGATAATCTGCCTGCAAACATGTCGGCCCTCTCGCGTTTGCCCGTAGCATCGCCGAAACCGTCTAACAAACGGTTGCGCCAAATAGGCGGAAAACGCGACATCAGCCGCAGCGCGGCAGGGCCGGCAAAGCCGCTCCCGTTGCGCTTCGCTCGCGTCGTCATGGCCGGACTTGGTCCGGCCATCCACGTCTTTCGTTTCAGCGCGGTTCAAGATGTGGATGTCCGCGACAAGCGCGGGCACGCCGGTATTATCGCTGCCGCGGAACGTCAGCGCGAGAATTTCTCGTGTTTGATCCGTTGCGGAATGACCGAATTGGTCCCGAGCGGCCGGCTAACCCTGTGAGAGAACCAGGTCGCTCTCGGAGACCACGCGCTCGTGCGCTTCGCTCTTACTTTTGATGCGATACTGTGGATTGCCGTCATCGGCCGGACGCAGCGCGATGATTTCGTAATGGCCCACTGCCGCTGACCGAGCTGTCGATGGGATAAGATCGACCGTCTGTCCAACCTTGAACTTGTGAAGGGGGTCGTTCATCAATGGATCTTTCCGACCGCATGACGACGGGTGCGTTTCGTCCAGCATGCACGCGTCACGAGGCGCCTTCAATCCTTTTTCGTCACGCGAAAAAGCTGAAAGCCACGGTCCTTGATCGCCGTTTCGATCGCGTCGCGTGAAAACTTGTACGGGGGTGCACCGCCCGGCGCGACGGCGCCCACGACACGCCATGGTTTGAACCGACTGGGTAATTGGGTGCCGACCAGATCGCCGCCGAACGCGCGCAGGTCGGGGCTCGCCTCGGACTTGAAAATGAAAATTCTCATCGAGCCGGCATCTGCGGCATCGTTGTCATTGCCGGGCGCATCTGTCGCCATCGGAGATCACCGCCGCCTGAACTGCTTGCGTTGCGGCGCGCGGTTCGCGGTACCGGCGCGCTCATCCTTGTGACGAAAGATCAGGCGCCCCTTCTCGAGATCGTAAGGCGAGACTTCGACGGTAACCCGATCCCCGGCCAGGGTCTTGATCCGGTTTTTCTTCATTCTTCCGGCGGTATAGGCAACCAACGCATGTCCATTGTCGAGTAACACGCGATATCGCGCATCAGGCAGTATTTCGGTGACGAGACCTTCGAATTCGAGGAGCTCTTCTTTTGCCACGTTATGATCCTTTTGGATGACCCGGTCCAACCGGCGCGTACTGGACAGTGTCGCGCCGTGCCGGCGCCTTGCGATTAACGAAGGCGACCGCAGCGATCCCGGTCTCCATCGGCTGATTGTGATGGCGTGGCTCCTGGACCGGCTGCTGGCGGCGCCGCCGCCGATGCTTGTCTGCAAGTCCGCCGGACGACCGGGCGGAAGCGTGCTTTATCGATGGCTGCGCGGGCAGCGAATGACCGCGCCGGCCACTCACGGGTATCGAGAGGCGAATGAGCTTCTCGATATCGCGCACGAAAGCGATCTCCTCGGAATCGCACAGCGAGATCGCGACGCCAGCCGCGCCCGCCCGGGCCGTGCGGCCGATGCGGTGCACATAGGTCTCGGGCACGTTGGGCACGTCGAAATTCACCACATGGCTGATGCCGTCGACATCGATGCCGCGCGCGGCAATATCGGTGGCGACGAGCGTCTTCACGGCGCCCCTGCGAAAGGCTGCGAGTACGCGCTCGCGTTGGTTTTGCGATTTATTGCCATGGATCGCTTCGGCGGCAATCCCGGCCCGCGCCAATCCGCGCGCGACTTTGTCGGCGCCATGCTTGGTGCGGGTGAAAATCAACGCGCGGTCGATCGCCTCCCGTTTTAATACATCGATGAGGACGCCGATCTTCGCGGCGCGATCGACACGAATAACGCTCTGCTCGACACGCTCCACCGTCGTCGCGACCGGTGTCACCGCCACTTTGACCGGATCGTGCAGCATCTGCGCGGCGAGTTCGGCGATGGCGCGAGGCATGGTTGCGGAAAACATCAGAGTTTGCCGCTGCGCCGGAAGCTTCGCGACGATTTTGCGGATGTCGTGGATAAAGCCCATGTCGAGCATGCGATCGGCTTCGTCGAGCACGAAGCACTCAACGCCATTAAGATGGAGCGCGTTGCGGCCGACGAGATCGAGCAGCCGGCCGGGAGTGCCGACGAGAACGTCGACGCCGTTGAGCAGCGTTCGAACCTGGCCGCCCATCGGCACGCCGCCGATCGCTAGCGCGGTCCTGACGCGCAGGTGACGGCCGTAGACGCGAAAGCTGTCCTGTATCTGGGCGGACAGCTCGCGCGTCGGGCTGAGCACCAAGACGCGGCAGCTTTTGCGCCCGGGCGGCTTGGGATCGCTGGCGAGACGGTGCAGGATCGGAAGTGCGAACGCCGCGGTCTTGCCGGTCCCGGTCTGGGCAATCCCGATCACATCGCGGTCCGACATCACGGTCGGGATTGTCTGGGCCTGGATCGCGGTCGGGGTAACGTACCTCTCCTCAGCGATTGCGCGCGTGATAGCTTCGCCGAGGTTGAAATCGTGGAAGTTTGTCAAAGACTAGGCTTTCTGTATGCGCATAAACACGGCCGCTGCGCGACGCGCCGCGACCTACGATGCGGGCGACAAGACACACCCCGCGCGCTCTGGGCTGTCAATGATACGTAAAAGAGCGAGCCAGAAGCCGTTTTGAGGGGGTCCCGTACACGCGGCTCGCTGCGGGCCAAATCAGGCCGTTGATTTCTATATGGAATAAAGATGTGTTCGTTTCAAGGCGTTTTAACAATTAACCTTTGCACTCTTTCTCGGCGGCTTCTTTGGCCAACCGCAGCGCCCTCAGTCGCTCCATCTTTTCCCGGACGAGGCGGCCGTTGGCCTGATATTCCATCATCGCCTTTGCGCCTTCTCTGGCACGCTCTTCTTTCCTGAAACTCGCTTCGGCACGCGCTCGGGCTTCAGTCGCCCGGGCTACATCCATTTTTGTTGCCAATATCATCTCCTTTTGCGCGCTGATCGCGCCGATACACCCAGTTTGCGCTGTTAATTCGCCACAAATCGCGCCATTCAACGCATCTTTGAAGCACATATAGGTATTGCGGACCGAAACCGCACGGTTTGCGGTGGAAGAACCGATGTCGACGATCAGCGCGAGAATTTCTTGTACTTGATTCGCTGCGGAATGATCGAATCCGTCCCAAGCCGGCGCATCTTGTCCTGCTCGTAGTCCTGGAAATTGCCCTCGAACCATTCGACATGGCTGTCGCCCTCGAATGATAGGATGTGCGTGGCGATACGGTCGAGGAACCAGCGGTCGTGGCTAATGATCACGGCGCAGCCGGCGAAATCCTCAAGCGCCTCCTCGAGCGCGCGCAAGGTGTCGACGTCGAGATCGTTGGTCGGCTCGTCGAGCAGCAGCACGTTGGCGCCGGATTTGAGCATTTTGGCGAGGTGCACGCGATTCCTCTCGCCGCCCGAGAGCTGGCCGACCTTCTTCTGCTGGTCGGCACCCTTGAAGTTGAAGGCCGAGCAATAGGCGCGTGAATTGACCTCGCGCCTGCCGAGCTGAAGCTGGTCGAGGCCGCCGGAAATGTCCTCCCACACCGTCTTGCTGCCGTCGAGCGAATCACGCGACTGGTCGACGTAGCCGAGCTGCACCGATTCGCCGATCGCGATGGTGCCGGCGTCCGGCTGCTCCGCCCCGGTGATCATGCGCAGCAGCGTCGTCTTGCCGGCGCCGTTGGGGCCGATGATGCCGACGATGCCGCCGGCCGGCAGC
>JASHQI010000010.1 GCA_030037645.1 Xanthobacteraceae bacterium | reverse complement strand
GTCAAGCGCTATGTCATTATTATGGTGACAGCCGGAGTGCGGCGGTGGCTTCTGGGCTTTCCTTGTGCGTCACGAAAGAGGGGGCTTTGATTCCGACTTAGCAGCCGGTACTCGGCAGTCGCGGGAATCGTCGTTCCCCTCGGTCGTCATCGACCACATCGATGGTCATTCGTAATCTGGGCGCGACGGGAGCGCCTCCTTGAAAACCCAACGAAGATGGGTTATGTCCAATGGTGACGATCCACCGCGCCTACGGCTTCCGGTTTGTAATTTTTTCGAACGATCACAGTCCGGCGCACGTGCACGTGTTCGGACAGGGTGGTGAAGCGAGGATTGCTTTGGAAGGCCCAGGCGGGATCACTCTCGATTGGGTCGCCGGCATCAGCCGAGGCGATGTGCGCAAGCTGATGCAGGAAGTGCAGCGCGAGCAGGAGCGGCTGATCGCGATGTGGAGGACAATTCATGAGCGATGATGTGGGAACGATGATCGCGGAGGCCGAACGGCGTGGCCAACGCTCGCTGCGTACCGAACCTCGCGCCCGCGCCGCCCGATACGATCGCAGGACCGGCCGCGTCCACGTTGATCTGACAAACGGGTGCACATTCGCCTTTCCGGCGCGCAACGCCCAAGGACTGGAACGCGCCAGCGACACGGAATTGGCACAAGTCGAAATTCTCGGGCTTGGACTCGGGCTGCACTGGGACCGCCTCGATGTCGACCTCAGCGTTCCGGGGTTACTCGCCGGACTTTTCGGCACGAAAGCCTATATGGACCGCCAGCGAGCCGCACGGGCGGGCGCAGCAACGTCGGCTGCAAAGGCGGCGGCAGCCCGGCGAAACGGCGCGAAGGGCGGTCGCCCGCGCAAACCCGCGACGGCAAGGAAGGCGTGACCTCGGGCAGTAGGCCTTTTCGGCGAAGTGCTGCGAAGCCGCGCGAAATTCTGCGAGAGAATGTTAGTTTCCAGTTCCTCTCCCTCCGCCACCCCAAGGCGAGAGGACCTGGAAACTAACTTTTCTCTTGCCCGATCGCTCGGATTGAAATTTCCATATTCCTCGCTCCTTTTGCGGCAAACCTCAGGACCGCCGCCGCTCACGACCTCTGGCGCCGACGTTCTTTCGGGGCTGATGTCGGCGAATCTGTGCACTGCTGGAATTCGGTACGGATTTCTCGTGCCTTTGAAAATATGCGGCTTTCCTGATCGTTGCATTTGCTGGATTCGCGAGCACGAATTCGGCTGGGGAGAGCGCTTAAACGCCAAGCTACGCTGTGATCAATTTTGCTATTTTGGCGACCAGACCGATTCGCGGCGAGCACGACCATGGCAACCGCCAAATTACTCGCAGGCTTGATGAAATGGCTGGGTCGTGACAGCTGGCAGGACGCCTTCAATGAGATACTGGACCGGCACCTGGCGCCGGCTTGCGTGAAGGCCGACGTCTCGATCGACGAATTGCCTGACCTCATCGGAGACCACCATACCGCTGTACTCTGGGGCTGCGTCTTCGAAGACTTTCTGGCGCGTGACCTCGATGACGGCCGCAACATCGTCGACGACTATCTGAAACAGCGTGGCTGGAAAGAGAGCGCCTCGAACAAGGCGTACATAACCGCGCTGCGCTCCTCGGTAATGAGCCTCTATGAGATCAGCGACATCGTGTTGGACGAGTCGTTTCTCGCCCGCGATCTCGTGCGGGGAGGAGAACCGGTGCGGGTGAGCGAGCGGTCGGGCACGCGGTACCTCAAGCCGTGGGATCGGATGGCAGCCCGTTTAGTGCGCACTGGCTCACGAATCGAAATGGCAGGTGGTGCCTTGCCATTCGATCACGAGGCGAGCGAGACCGTTCTGAAGGCGCTTCGTCGTGTTGACAAAAAGGCGCGCGCGGACGCTGACAAGTTTGCTCGCGAGCTCGGGCAGGGAATCGACGGCGCATTCGCCGAGGCGTTGACTGATACCGAGCTGTTGCGCGCTTGGGCATTCCTGTTCACAAATATCTGGCTCGATGATCTGCTGCAGCGGACGTTGAACCCGACCTTGCCCCAGATGTACAACACGGATGGCGACGAACTTGCGTTCACGACGGTCAGCTATCCGTTCAAGCCTGAGGCGAGCGCAGCTGCGATCCGGCTTGCGCTTGCTGCAATTCCAGCGCTTCGGCCCGAGAGCGAAACATTCTGGAACTGGCTTGGCCCAAACGAGCGCGTCCGCAAGAAGCGACGAGCCGGCAGCCAGACCTTCATCACGACACTCGACGATGGATCGGTCCTGCTGGGAACGGTTGAGCTGAAGGGCAAGATGCTCATCCTTGAGGCAAACTCGCCGCAGCGGGCGGAACGAGGGCGGACGCTAATCGTGCCGGCTCTCCGAGGGATGGTTGGCGAACCGCTCATCGAGACCCGGACGGTGGCTCAGTTGATGGCGTCGCGGCCGGCGGAAAAATCTGAACCGGTGTTGTCCGGGCTTTCGCCGGATGAGGAGCGGGCTGTCGTCCAGGCGAACATGGCCCGATATTATATGAACCTGCTCAATGAGCCGGTGCCGATGCTTGGCAATACGACGCCGCGCCGGGCCGCCAAGTCGGCAAAGGGCCGCGTAAGGCTCGTCACATGGCTCAAATTTCTGGAGAACGGCGCGGCCCGGCACGGCCATGGGTCAACCATGGTCGGCTACGATCTAAGCTGGATGTGGGGCGAACTTGGCGTTGCCCATCTGCGGCGTTGAGCCTTGGCCCATCCGAACCTCATGCGGCAGCCGGGCGCACGGGCCGAGCCCGTTCGATGCGCTGGCGGCGCTCCGGAGAATGCAGGGCTTCCCAAAGGTCACTGCGGCGTTGCACGTTTAGCCAGAAATCAGCGCTGTTAACGAACACACGTGCCAGCATCAGTGCGGTATCGGCGGTTATCGCGCGCCGGTCATTGCATAGTTCATTGACGTGCTTGCGCGGCACGCCCATCGCCTTTGCAAGATCGCCTTGCGTCAGGCCGAGCGGCCCCATGAATTCCTCGACCAGGATTTCACTGACGCTCGCAGGCTTGCGCTTGGTCATGAACATGATTTACCTCACAGATAAGTATGGTTATCGAGATACACTTCGGACGCCTCGCCCTTGCAACCGTGCCAGCGGAACACAAGCCGCCATTGCTCGTTGACACGGATTGAATGCCAGCCGGCGAGAGTGCCCTTCAGCTTCTCGAAATGGCTACTGGGCGGTACGCGAAGGTCGGCGTCAGTCCTGGCGTCATCCAGCATTTGCAGTTTTCTGAACAGCCGGTTCTCCAAATTCGCCGGAATCCTCTTGGCTCGAACATCGTCCACGAAGAAGTCACGCAGCCAACCATCCCGGAACGAAACGATCATGCCAGCGTCCATTCATCTTGTGTCGATGTACCACTCTATGGGACAGAATGCTAGCCGGCAGTCACGGGAAAAAATGACGGAGCGGGGCCTGCGGTAACTCGCAGCAATTCGCGGATTTGCGCGACACTGCGTGGAGAATGTTCGTTTCCAGTTCCACTCCCTCCGCCACCATGGCGTTCGCCTATGTTCGCAAAAGCCCTTTAAATCAGCCACTTCTTGTGCATGGCGGTTCGCAGCCACTTTCTCTCGCGATCGCAAGCGCCAACAGGAAGTCTCCGGCGTCTTGAGCTACTCCGCCTCCCGTCACGCCCTTATTCATTGTTTGTTACAAATCGAGGAAAAGCATTGCTCCGAGCTTCGTCAAAACGCGCTCACACCGACGATGAGAACGACCAAAATCGCTATCAGCACGTATGCGGCATAGGCGTTCACGTGCCCGACCTGCATCCGTCGAGCGAGCATCGCCAGCGTGCGCAGCGCGTTGATTGGCGGCTGCAGGATGAAGCGATCGATGATATGGACCTCGGTGTACTCCCGCTTAATCGCGACACGGAAATGACCTGCTATGGCCTCCGTGCTCTCTTCGCTGGCAGCGGGACGGAGCACGGCGTCGAAAATGACGCGAACGGGATTAGAGAATCCGGTTGCCGTGTACGTGACGGCAGGCGTGAGCTTGCGCAAACCGCCGTCCCAGGTCGGACCGCGCGTAAGACGTCTATATCGCGTTAACGCCCTAAATACGACGAAGATCGCCCCAAGAATGAAGACAAATCCGGCAGTCATGTAGGACGTGGACATCGCGAAGATCACAGGGTTGCGCTCCTCCCCCCGATGCAGCACGACGAGTCCTCGTCCCGGGACAAAACCACGACCCACCATGGCTCCAAGATCGTGGAATTCCGAAAGGAAGGCGGGCGGTAGCTGGTCTTGTTGCGGCGTATTCGAAACAAAAAATGGCGGAACGAGCGCACCGGTGGCGCGGGCGTGAGTAAGCGGAGCGGCTGCCCGATCGATAACGGGGATGACGTACGTCGGTAGAAGGCCGAGTAGGATGCAAAGCGCAGCTAGGATCGCCAGCGGCGCCCGGACGCCGAGTCCTGCCTCGGTTGCTTTTTCGGCGCCCGTCGAACGCGGCAGGCCGAGGAAGCCCATGGCAAACACTTTCACGAAGCAGGTCACCGCGAGGCCGGCGGTCAGTGCCAAGAGCGCGCCGCAGATTGCGAACGCGATCTTGATGGGTGTCGAGGCCAATTCGGCCGAACGCAGCACCGTTTGCAAAGTCAGCCACTCGCTGACGAAACCGTTGAAGGGCGGCAGCGCTGCGATCGACAGCACGCCAACAAGGAAAAAGCCGCTCGTCCATGGCATGTGGCGGTTGATGCCACCGAGAAGGTCGAGATCGCGAGTCCCGGTGCCTCCTTCCACCGCGCCGGTGCCGAGGAAGAGGAGGGCTTTATACACGGAGTGATTGGCAAGGTGGTACAAGGCCGCGATCAGGGCTATCGCACCGACAACTTGATGTCCCATTGCAACAAAGACCATAGCGGCGCCAATGCCCGCCGTGACGATTCCCATGTTCTCGATGGTGCTATGTGCGAGCAAACGTTTCATCTCGGTCTGGATCGTCGCGTACAGGATACCAATCAGCGCCGAGATGCTGCCGACCACGAGGACGAAAAGACCGTGTGCCGCGCCCGTGGTGGGTGCAAGATCGAGGTTCACCCGGACGATGCCATATATTCCCAAGTTGACGATGACAGCCGAAAGCAGCGCGGAAACATTGGTGGGGGCCACAGGGTGAGCAAGCGGCAGCCAACTGTTGAGGGGCACGAGCCCAGCTTTCACAGCAAAGCCGAAGAACGACAGCAAGAAAATCGCCGTCCGGAGCGGCCCAGAGAGGCCGAGGGTTGAGGACTGCATTGTCGCGAAGTCGAGGCTGCCAGCGGCCACAGCGATTAGGATGAACGCAATCGCGACTGCAATGGTCCCGCCTTCGCTCATCGCCAGCATCACGTAGCCGGCTCTGGAACTTTCGGGACGCTCGAATTCGTAATTGACGAGCAAATAGCTGGCAATCGACATGAATTCCCACGCCACTAGAAACGAAATGACATCGTTCGCCATGAGGACGAGTACGATCGAGGCGAACAAGGCATGGTAGAGAGCGCTCAAATGGCGAAGGCTGTAATGATTGAGATATTTTTCCAGGTAGGCGCCTGAGAAAATCGAGACCGGCAGATAGACTAGCGCAGTCACGAAGAGAAAAAATGCAGAGAGGTGATCAACTCCGACCTTAAGCGTTCCAAGGTTGAGGAGCGGCCACAAGGCCGCGTGAAATTCGGCGGCGGATACCAGCAATATGCCGCTAACTACCAACAGGACCGCGGCTGCGAGCGAACCGACCACCGCGAGCACGAGGGGAAGCCGTCGTTGCGGCGCGAGAAAGGCCAAAATGCCGCCAGTCGCGCAAAGGAGGAAGAAAGCGCAGAGGAGCTCGGTCGTTCTCATGCGTGCTCCGTGCGCGGTGGCAGTGACGTGAGCGTCGATGCCGGCTTTTTTTCCACGACGAGAAGGAGACCGTGCAAAATAGCCAAGGGCGGCGGTGGGCATCCTGGCACAATCACGTCGACAGGGATGATGTCGGCGACGCCGCCTGCTGCGGCAAAGCTAGGGCTAAAAATGCCGCCGGATGCTGCGCAAGTCCCGATTGCAACGACGCGTTTGGGAGTTGGCATCGCGTCGTAGGTCTTGCGAAGCGGCAGCCGCATGGCGTCCGAAATCGGCCCGGCAACAAGCAGAACGTCGGCGTTGCGCGGCGTCGGAGTGGTGAAAATGCCAAGGCGGTGCATGTTGTAATACGGATTATTGATTTGGCGCGCTTCGCTCATGCAGGCGCCGCACGCTCCGGCATCGACAAAACGGACATGCAGGGAACGACCGAATATGCGCGCGAGCTTCTCCGGCGGGGACTCGCCTTCAAAAGCCGCCCATTCGAAGCCTTGCTGCCATGTCGCCGCATCGTCCAGCCCCCGCTTGCAGCGGAAGCAATGAACGCAGCGTCCATATTCTATCGCGATGCCGCCGTTTGCATGTTCAATCGCTTGAGTAGGGCATCGTGTGACGAGCTCCTCGACGGCGGCGGGAGACTTTAAGCTTGTGCCGATCGGACGGCCGGGCGAGACGCCGCAAGCCTCATCGTGCTCGGCGGGGTAGGCGGAGCTTTTGATGCCCGTGCGCAGTCCTTTAAAAACCCAGTTTGCCATCGCACCCCTCTATCGATCGCACTCGGCGTTCGACAGTCCGAAACTCGCGAGAATGATCGGAAAGTCTTGAAACGCGAAATTTTCCGCCGCGATGTGGAAGCCATGCCAATTCGCGAACGAAGGCGGTGTGACGTGATAGCGTACAACCGACCCATCACCGTCGAGCCGTAGCCAGTGGAAGGCAGCTCCCATCGGCGCCTCCACCGCGGCGAGCGCTGCGCCGGCGCGCAGTGGAACGTGACCAACACCAACGGGACCGGCCGGTGGTAAGGATAGGACCCGACGGATGATCGCGGCAGATTGGGCCGCTTCTTCGAACAGGACACGCAGGCGGGCATAGCCATCACCCTCGTGTTCAAGCGAAACAGAAAACTCAACCGAGTCATAGGCAGCGTAAGGAAAGAGTTTGCGGACGTCGCGTGCCACCCCCGACGCGCGCGCGATCGGTCCCACCAGCCCGTAGGACCGCGCATAGCTCTCTGCGACGATGCCAACTTCTTCGAGACGGTCCAGGAAGCTGGATGAATAGCGAAGCATATGAAACAGATCGCGCAGTCGCTCCGCGACTTCAGCGGTTCTATTCGTCAACCGGCTGCAGTCTTCGTCCCCCAGGTCAAACGACACGCCTCCTAAGGCAACAGCACCGAACAGATAGCGATGGCCGGTTATGTCACAGCTCAAACGGATAAGGCTCTCCTCGATGAGCGCGGCCTGGCTTGCCGCTACGACGAGCGCTGTCGAATTGCAGATGCCGGTGATGACTGCTGCATGACTGCGCAGCCGCTCGAGTTCGGCGAGCGCCGTGCGCAAGGCGCGCGCCCGCGGCGGCACTGAAACTCCGCAGATCGTCTCGACGGCTTGGCAAAAGGCCAAGCCATGTGCGAATGCGGCAATGCCAGAGAACCGTTCAGCAAGCAGCAACGCCCGATCCGCCATCTGTCCCTCAGCGATTTTCTCGACGCCGCGGTATTTGTAGAAGAAGCGAGGAATGGTCCGGATGACGTCTTCACCAACCGTCTCCAGGAGAAAGTGTGCGGACTCGGCGAAGTCCGAGAAGACGGGGCCGATCGGCATGGTAAAAGCGCCTACCGCTGCAACAACCGTTTGCGGGTCCCACTCAGGCTCGCGAGTTCTCGGGCCGAACCGCTCCTTTCCATTGAAGTTTCGGCGCATCGGGTTGATGCCTTCCGGCCAGTCTTCGTGGAGGACGAATTCGCCAAGACGTGGGTGACCTTCGAATCGCAGCCCAAAAAGGTCCTCAGCCTCACGCTCGTGCCAGTCGAATGAGGGTCCGTGAACGAGACCGACCAGAGAGGGAACAGAAGATGCGCCCACGCCAAGGTGCAGCGTGACGTGCACCGAGGGTGAGGCTGCGCCCTTGTAAAAGACATAGACGAGCGACCATTCGCCTTGCGCCAGTTCTTCGACGATCAACGTCGCAAATGAAAAGTCGAGATCGCGAGTTAGCCATTGGCATATTCCGGAGAGATCGTCGCGCCCGCATGCCAACAGACACAAGCGGCTGGCATCGTTTGCAGTTGCGAGCACTCTTCCATGCCACAGTTCGCGAGACCGTTCCGCGATGCCGTGTGCGGTGTCGACCGTGTCTCCTAGGCGATCGAGCGTGGCCATGAGACCGCTCAACCTCCCATCGCGCTCGCCGCTGCCTTTAGCAATTCAAAGAGCGGCGCGGGCACATAGATGCCTATGATGATGAGTGGAATAGCGGCAAAGGCCAAGGTCAACTTGCAGGTGCGCGGCAGCGCCCAAGTGTGCATCTCGCGCTCCGGTGTGCCAAATGCCATTCGATTCACGTGCAGCATGACGGCGCAAAATGCGATCACAACGAGGAAGGCCAGAAGTCCGACCACCGCGTACTGCCCGCTCGCCAGCCCCGCTTTGAGAATGACGAATTCGCTGACGAACAAACCGAAGGGTGGTGCCCCTGCGATCGCAAAGGCGCCAGCCAGCAATGCAATCGCGGCAACGGGAGACGAGCGCACGAGCCCACGGACCGATGCGATTTCCTGGGTGCGGACGCTGAGCACGGTCGCGCCAGCCGCGAAAAAGCAAAACGATTTTGCGATCGCGTGACCGGTCATTTGGTAGGCGGCGCCGAGATGAGCGTCGGCACCACCGAGACCGGCGGCGACCAGGATGATGCCCATGTGCTCAACGGTCGAGAAGGCGAACATCCGCTTGAAGTCACGGACATAAATCAACAGCAGCGTCGCTACCGTCACCGAGATCAGTCCAAAGGCAATGAACCATGGTCGCGCATCGAGGCCCGGCGCGGCGCTGACCACCGGAAACAGCCGTAGGATGACGTAGAGCACCGTCGTCGTTTCGACGCCTGACAGGAGAGCGCAGATCGAGGCCGGTGCTTGGCTATGGGCGTCCGGTAGCCAAGTGTGCATCGGAACGAGCCCAACCTTGGTCCCAAAACCAACCAGGATAAAGAGGAAGGCGATCCAAATCAGTGCAGGCGGCGTATGGGGTGCCGCCCCGACGAGGCCTATCCAGGTGAACGGCTCCATGCCCGCGACGCGCGATCCCCAATAAAGAATGAGAAAGCCGAGCAGAGCGAGGACGGCGCCGAGCGTCGTGAGAATGACGTATTTCCAAGCCGCTTCGAGAGCTTCAGGGGTATCCTCGAAGCCGACCAGGAAGGCCGACAGTAGCGTGGTTAATTCCACTGCGATCCACATGAGAGCAACGTTGGCCAGAAGTGGTACGCAGAGCATCGAAAGAACGAACAGATTATAGAGCGCGTAATACTGGTGGATGCTCTTTTGACGGCCGCGCTTTACGCTTTCCGCCACATAACCCCAGGAAAACAAAGCGGCAGTGAATCCAACGAAGGCGACCAGCAGCAGCACCAAGGCGCCGAGTCCGTCGCACGTCAGCCACTGGCCCGACGCCGCGACATGCCCTGTCCTGGAGGCCTCGAGCGCGACGGCGAGGGCGAGGCCGAGAACGATCGCGGTCGCGAGGAGCGTCGCGGGCGCAGCGAAACGACGACCGAGCGGAAGCAAGGAAAATCCGCTCGCAAGCAATGGAATAACGAGTATTCCGAAGAGTTCCATGGCGTCCTCAGCAGTCGCGCAACGATGCCAGCTGACCGACCGATGTGGTGCCGAGCCGCACATGGATCCGCCGGGTTAGCATGCCAATGACAAGCGCCAGCACTGGCACGTCGACCGCGGCTGCGAGCTCCGCGATGACCGGCAGGCTTGGTACAATCGCCACGCCAGCGAAAAACACGCCATTTTCCACCGCAAGCAATCCGAGCAACTGCGGTACTGCCTCGCGTCGAACTACAATGGTGAACGTGCCGAGAAACATCGCGGCAATACCAAGTGGCAGATTGATCTGTGCAAACGGTACGCTGACCGCGCCGAGCAGTGGGTTGGCGACAACATAGGCAAGAACAATGAGCACTGCGGCGATCAGCAACGAGCTCGGGATGTTGAGGACTCTTTCAATCTCGCGCGTGCGATACACCTCCGCGCTTACTGTGTGCCGAAGCAGCCATGGGATCAGCAGCGTTTTGGTGGCGATGGTGATCGCGGCCACAGCGAACAGATGAATGGAGCCCTGCGCGAAACCAAGGAGCACCGCCGACAGCGTTAGCAGCACCGACTGCAAAATGAATAGCTGCAGCGAGGCAAGCACTTGGCGAGTGGCAACGACACCAATTGCCGTAAGTAAAAACAGAGCGCCTGTCAGTGCGTCGAGGGCGAAGAGGATCGATGAACTATTCATCGTCGCGCTCTCATATTTGCGATAATTGAGTGATTACGGCGATAACAGAAATCACGAAGGCGGCCCCTATAAATTCGGTAATACGGAACAGTCGCAGCTTGGCTAGCGATGACTCGATGCAGACGAGCGCGAGCACGAAACAGAACATCTTGAACAATACGAGCGGGATCGCCAAAAGTACCTCTCCAAGATCCTTCCCCTGCGCCAAGCCCCAAGGCGTCACCACGACGTTGAGAAAAACAACTAAGAGCACAAAGAATTTCATGGCACTGGCCCATTTCAGCAATGCCGCTCCTCGTCCGGAATATTCCAGCGACTTCGAGCGATCGATCATCGCGAGTTCGAACTGACCGGAAGGGCTGTCGACCGGGATGCGACCATCCTCTGCTAGGATGAGCATCAGAAAGGCGATGAGCAGCAGAATATGCGATGGTTCGAAGAAATTTGCGATTGGAGTAACCCAACGCGTTTGCACGATGTAGGGAATAGTCGATCCTGCCACAAAAGAAATGGTTAGAAACACCATTATGAAGGCCGGTTCGGCGAGAAAACCGACCATGCGGGTCCGGCTCGCGCCCATCGGTCCATATGGATTGGCGGTGTCCACGGCAGCCAGAGTGGTGAAAAATCCACCAAGCGCCAACACGAAGCCGACGCCAAGCATGTCGCCCATGAAGGCGAAGAACAACGGGTAGCGTGTTAAGACAGGGATGAGAAGTGCGCAGAAAACCGGCGCCGCAAAAGCCACATACGGCGCGGCGCGAAAAATCCACGAGCTGTGTTCTGATACGATCTCATCCTTGTGCAGTAGCTTCCAGATGTCCCGATATGGCTGAAAAATGCTCGGGCCGCGCTTTGATTGAAGGATTTCTTTGAGTCGCGTGGTCACGCCTTCGACCAGCGGTGCAAACCCCACCACGACGGCCACTTGGATAAGGTTGTAGACGATCCGCTCGATCATGAAGCGACCCCACGGGCACAATAGAGCAGCCGTTGGATCGCGCGTCGTGACTTACGCCACGCTGCCGCTTCGGCACGCATCCGCAACATGCGGATTACATCGGCAATAGTCGCCATTCGCAGATCACCCCGCGACTTCGTCCTACGGTAAGCCGCGCGATTCTTACGATCACGCAGCATCCATAGGAGTCATCAGCCTGCTAGGGCGGTTGAGGCGGACTCCATCGCCAATTCGATTCGGCAATCTAGAATATTAACCCCAATCGATCAATCGGGTTCGGGATTCCGCCACGACCATCAGGCGAACGTAGACTTGGCTTGCTTGTCCGGAACCGGCTACTATATCCACATCCACTACAAGCGACGGGGATGGGGTCCCCCGGCAAGCGCCTTTGGGCTGATGACTCCTGCCGCCGGGACATTGGGCGGTAGGAGATATTGAGTTGTTGCAGGTCATTCACCTTTATCGATCGTCCAACAGTTGTCCGCGAGATTTTCCGCGCCGGCGATCGATGTCGCATGGCTCGTACGGTGACTTGCAATGTTCGACGCCGAGGGTGGGGCGTGCAGTGCTAGCCGGACTGCACGGCGAAACTGTCTCTAGGCGATGCTGTTCGCTGCGTTTGTTGTGGCAACGCACGGATAGATCGCAATGAAAAGCTTGGCGCGGCCTTCTTTCTTTCGAGTGTTCGACCTATTGCTGGGAACGACCAACCCTGGCCTTAAGCTGCCGTCATGGACCTACGATGGTATCGCCTGGGAACGCGAACGCCATAGTTTCACCGGGGCAACGCACGGTCAAACAATCGAGATCGTCACAGTCACGAAGCCGGGCAAACGCGGCTGGAGCTTGATGATCGTTAAAGAATACTGGTGGGGCGGCAAGGAAAGCAAAGCATTGAAGGCATTGCGTTGGGCGAAGCCCATCGAAGGGCAGCGAAGCGACATCATGGCCTGGTTTCGTGCGCAAGAGGCGGTGTTGGACCGACGGCTGGCCAGCAACCGCTCACGGACGTCAGGTACCGCTGACGCTTCCGACGTGGAAATCTTGGACGACGATATCGAGAGCTAATCCGGCAGGGAGATCGGCTGGAATGCAAGGATCGCGATCACGGTTATGACAGCTTGGGTAGAACAGCCGGAGACATCGTCTCAAAGCACTCTGATGCGCGAGCTCGATCGTGCCTGTCTCCTCATTGAGTCCTCGGTTGGAGCCGAATCACCGCTATGTAGAGGGGCGGAACGCCTCAGAGAGCGTTTGCAGCAGAAGCGCCTACAAATTGCGATACTCGGCCAGTTCAAGCGTGGAAAGAGTACATTCATTAACGCCTTGCTTGGCGCTCCGATCTTGCCAACGGCCGTGGTGCCCCTCACCGCCGTCCCTACTTTTATCAGCTGGAGGCAAACACCGCTCATTCGTGTCGAATATTCAAATGGCAAAGCGGCGGAACACTTCGAAGCGAGCGAGGCGGTGGCTATTCAGGACGTTCTGTCGCGATTCGTTACGGAGGAGGCAAACCCCAGGAACAGGCTCCGCGTCGAGCGGGTCGATCTCTTCTATCCAGCTGCAATATTAGGTGACGGAACCGTATTGATAGATACGCCCGGTATTGGCTCGACCTTGGCGCATAACACCGAGGCAGCTGTGCGCGTACTGCCGGAATGCGACGGCTCACTCTTCATCGTGTCGTCAGACCCGCCGCTCACGGAGATGGAACTCGCTTATCTGCACCAGTTGAAGCCGAGAATTGGTCATACGTTTTTTGTGATCAACAAGATCGACTATCTCACGTTCCAGGAACGAGGATGCGTTGCCGATTTTATGCGCAAAGTATTGATGGAAGAATCACTCATCGATCCGGAGGCGCCCATCTTTGGTGTGTCAGCGCGGCTCGCATTGATGGCCAGACAAAGCCACGACGAGGAGGCGCTGAGGAAAAGCGGGATACAGGAAATTGAGGGTGCGCTTGTCCGGTACTTGGCGACCGAGAAAACGCGGGCGTTGGATGAAGCGATCAGGCTGAAAGCTGCGGAGATTGTCGGGCAGGCGAGAGCGGAGGTAGAGCTTGGCTTGCGGGCGCTTTCAATGCCGCTGGAGAAATTGGAACAGAAATCGTCCGAATTCTCGCGCGCCCTTCACTCGATTGAAACGGAACGGCTGACGGTGGGTGATCTCCTGGCGGGCGACAGGCGTCGCCTCGTGGATGAGCTTGAAACGAGAATCAAAGCGCTCCGCCAGACTGCGTCGTCTAGCCTCAAACGTGTCATTGACGAATGTCACGTAGAGGGCTTGTCCTCGTGGGAGGAGCGCGTCAAGTCAGGGGTCGCGAGTGCGACCGAAGAACTCTTCAATGCGGCGAGCGATGAGTTCATTGGCGCGTTCTCTGCACGAGCGGATGCGGTGCTTTCAGATCGTCGCCAAAGAATTAACGCGTTGGTCAACGATGTGCGCCAGACAGCGGCGGAAATGTTCGATGTGGCGTTCGCTCCAGAGCAAGAACCGGAGGCGTTTCGTCTCGCGCGGGAGCCTTATTGGGTCACCGAGCGCCTCGCAGCGACGCTCATACCGGACGTTAGTACGGTCATCGACCGGTTCTTGCCAACTAGCCTTTGGCTGAGCCGGCGGCGAAGGCGCATCGTTACAGAGACCGGAGAGCTCATCATACGGAATGCCGAAAGTCTTCGCTGGGCGGTTCTGAGGGGGCTCGACGAGACCTTTAGGGCGGCAACTAGCCAGTTAGAGGAGAGGCTGAGCGACGCGAAATCCGCTACCAAGGGCGTTATCGAGGATGCCGTAAAGCGTCGACATGATCGCTCGTTTGGCGCCAAAGCGGAACTTGATCGACTTGAGCAGTGTTCGGAAAGATTGAAGGCGGCACAAGCAGAGTTCCTCACACTGGCTGACATACGCGCGCCCGCAGTTTGCAGGTCGTCTCGCAATTAGTTTGAGAGCTTGACCAAAGCCGAGCATTTGCTAGCATCTAAGTAGGCATGGAGTCGCCCGATATCCGCCGAAAGGCTAATGACTCCTACCGCGGATGATCGCGGTAGGGGTGTCTTTTGAACCCGCCGCGAGGCGGTTTTTTTGTCGCCGGCCAGGGAGAGAGCCCCGGGCTCTTTGCGGGACGGCATGCATCAGACAGCGCCGTCTGGTGATAGCTCCTGCTGCGATCACCGCGCCAAGGCCGCAGCTGCAGATGCCGAGCGGGACGTTATTGAGCGATACCGCGATGAAAGGATCAAAGCCGACGATCGTCAATCTTGATAGCGCCCGCCGAACGGGTGCAGAGCGTCGTGCCGCAGGTTGGGTCGCATCGGTTAATACTGGACCAACGGAAAATCGCCATCCTATGAGCTTCAATAGCATTTTGTTTGAAACTGCCCAGGATCGAAGTGACGGTGGTCCTCTCGCTTCGCCCGCCTTTTTCACCGATCTAAACTGCGATCAAGTTGTCGCGGCCATTACCACAGGAAAAGACGAATACAATCTAAGGCCGTTTTACTACTCTCGCCTGCGCCGGCTTAATGCGGTCAATTATCGCCACGATGTGATGAAAGATCTCGATGGCATGCCATTGCATGATCGCGTGAACGCTTTTGCCGGGGCGATGCATTCCATCCGCGATCGTCTCGCTCGTGTTGAAAAGCTCTATTACAAGGAACAGCAACAGGCCTGGTTCCTCGATGCAATCGAGACCTATTGTCAGGCTGTTGCGTCCTTTGCCGACGATCTTAAGAACCTTGAATTACACTCGCGCGGCTTCCTCGGCTTTCGAGACTATTTGTTGCAATATGCCAATTCCAATCAATTCCAACGACTTGCCGTTGAGTCAAAAAAGCTCAAGGTCGAATTGATCAAGGTGGACTATTGCATCCACATCAAGAGCAATGGATTCACAGTTCGCAAGACCGAAGGCGAGATGGATTACAGCGCCGAGGTTGAAGCGACATTCGCAAAATTCAAGCAGGGTGCGGTGCGCGATTATCGCGTGAATTTCACCGAAAGCGCGGATATGAATCATATTGAAGCAAAGATATTGGAGTTTGTAGCGAAACTACATCCTGAAGTGTTCACGGCGCTGACAAATTTCTGCGCGAGGCACCGCGAGTTCATCGATAGCACCGTAGCCGCGTTTGATCGCGAGGTTCAATTCTACCTTGTCTACTTAGAATACATAGCGGCGATGAGGAGCGCGGGCCTTAGGTTCTGCTATCCGCGTGTCTCCGATCAGACCAAAGAAGTGTACGACTACGGCGGTTTCGATATTGCGTTGGCACACAAACTGGTCGGTGACGGCTCGTCCGTCGTGTGCAACGATTTTCACCTAAAGGAAAGCGAACGCATCTTGGTCGTATCCGGCCCCAATCAGGGAGGCAAAACGACGTTCGCGCGGGCGTTCGGTCAATTGCATTACCTCGCAAGCATCGGTCTGCCTGTTCCAGGGAGGGAGGCCCAACTATTCTTGTGCGATCAGCTCTTCACTCATTTTGAAAAGGAGGAGAAGGTCGAGAATCTACGGGGCAAGCTGGAAGACGATTTAGTAAGAATACGCGAGATCGTCAATGAAGCTACGTCGCAGTCGATCATCATCCTCAATGAGGTTTTCACGTCGACGACCATACAGGACGAGACTTTCCTCAGCAGCAAAGTCATGGAGAGGATCGTTCGCCTTGGCGTGCTGTGCGTTTGGGTTACTTTCGTGGACGAACTGGCGTCCTTCGGGCCACAGATCGTTTCTATGGTCAGCACAGTTGTTCCGGAAAACCCTGCGTTGCGGACCTTCAAGATCGTGAGGAGGCCGGCGGATGGTCTCGCGTATGCGATGGCGATTGCTCAAAAGTATGGCCTGACCTACGACGCTATCAAGGAGCGCATGAGATCATGAAAGCGTTCCTGATGCACCGAGACCGGGATTTCGATCCGCAGCAGCTTCTCGTCCGACGGGAACGGGAATTGCGGCGCAGTCGAAGTTCCGATGAAGGTCTAAAGCTAGATCAGGTCCTTCAATGGAATCAGCAGGCACTGCGACAGGACCTTGGACTGGACATACTGTGCAAGGCGATGTCGGGTGAGGACAAGTTCCTATTCGAAGTCGCCGAGGTCGCGGTGCTGTCTAGCCTAACTGACCTTGACGCCATTCGATATCGCCAACGCGTCCTTGCTGACAGCTTAAAGAATGCGGCCATTGTCCGTGATTTGTACAAGATTGTGGTCGAAGCGATTGAGGGTGAAAGAAAAAACTACTGGAGTTCATTTGGCCGGTATCCCACGGGTACGCTTCATCGCGCGGTCGATGTGCTGCGAACGTTCGTTCGAGCATTGAAGCGCCTGAGGAGTATAGCAGACCAGCACGCCGAAAAATTCGAGTCAGAAGGCTTTTCGACGTTGTTCACTATGCTGCAAAAAGAGCTTAGCAATGAATATTTCGCCTCCATCGAGGACCACCTAAACCGGCTAGCCTTCCGGCACGGAACGCTCATCAGTGCCCAACTGGGTCCAGGAAATGGGGGAACAAAATATGTGCTTCGAAAGCCGAACCATGAGCCGCGGAGCTGGTTAGTTCGGTTGCTGGCGGATAAGCCGGTTGGGTACTCATTTCAGCTTCACCCCCGCGATGAAAACGGTGCGCGCGCGCTGTCAAACCTAAACGATCGCGGCGTGAACCTGGTCGCTAACGCACTGGCTCAATCGACGGATCATATCCTTAGCTTCTTCCAGATGGTGCGGACGGAATTGGCCTTTTATATCGGTTGCCTGAATCTAGACGCAGAGCTCGAGCGGATCGGCGAACCGATCTGCTTTCCGGCTCCCGCTCCCATGGGGGAACGAACGCTATCCTGCTCGGGCCTTTACGACGCTTCGCTGGCACTGAGCATGGGCCGAAAGATTGTAGGCAATGATCTCAAAGCCGTCACCGGTAAGGACTTGGTGATCGTGACCGGCGCCAATACTGGGGGAAAATCCACGTTCTTGCGGAGCATCGGTCTCGCCCAACTGATGATGCAGGCGGGTATGTTTGTGGCGGGCGAGACCTTTGCCGGTGAAGTGTGTGACGGGCTTTTTACGCACTATAAGCGCGAAGAAGACACGTCGATGGAAAGCGGCAAGTGGGATGAAGAGCTCAGCAGAATGAGCGAAATTGTCAGCACCATTCGGGCGAACGCAATGCTCTTATTGAACGAATCGTTTGCTTCGACAAACGAACGCGAAGGTTCCGAGATCGCGAACCAAATCGTCACTGCGTTGCTCGACAACAAAGTAAAGATCTTCTTTGTCACTCACCTCTACCATTTTGCCAATTCCTTCTATGTACGAAGGTCCAATCGAGTAAAGTTCCTTCGTGCCGAAAGGCGGCCGGATGGTACGCGACCGTTCAAACTCATTGAGGCCGAACCACTACAAACAAGCTATGGGGAGGACCTGTACCGCGCGGTCTTCTCGGAGGATAGACGCCGCGGACCGTCAGAATCCAAACCCAGGGACAAAACCGCAATGCTTTAGCGATGGCTATCGGATCAGACCGCTTTGATCACCTTCTTCTCGGCGCCGCATAACGAGCAGAATCCTCTCTCGCGGCTGAAGTTGAGAGTGCTTGAAAGTGCATTGGAAGCTCGATTGGCCTGCTGACGCCGAGCCAATCCAAGTTCGATGGCAATGCAATCGTCGCAATGCGCGCCGCCTACCTCCCGTAGCCAAATGCTGATGCGCTGCACGATCGTCATGAAGGTAATCCAGGTTTCGGCGAGACGGTGCTCACTGTCAAGTCAATGACTGCTAGGAAATGCAGTCGCTTGGATGACCGGAGTTTCGATCTACATCAATCCGTGTCTTTTACGATCGAATCCCGCGCAGCACACGTTCGATAAGATCTTTCGCCGCGTCGCTTCCCGCCGTTGATGCTTCTTTGCTTAGCGCGACTTCCATCCGCGGGTCTCTTGTAATTTACATATTCAAGATCAAATGTCTTTCTATCTCATTGCGCAAGATCCAATCAACTTTTGTCGCCAAATTAACAAGATATCGCGCAGCTTCTCGCTTTTCGGACGGCGATCCGCTCGACAAGCCGACTTCACAAGCCAGCACCGCGATCTGCGCGTCGTCGTCATGCATCAGAGGCTTCACTTCCTGCCAAATGCGACGCGACGCGCCCATTTCCAAAAGCAGCCTCAATGCACTCCGACGTTGTCGCAATCGGCTCTCCGACTCAGGTGGTTCATCCCGACGCCGGATTGCAGCCGCGATCAATGCGGCACGAGCGCTTGCGCCGATCCGCTTTAAGGCTGTTTCAGCAGTTACGCGGCTGGCGTCCTCGGCCAATGCCTCAACTAATAGGGGTATTGCTCCGACCTCCCGAAACACACCCAGAGCATAGATAACGCCGGTGAGGCAGGGCCGCCGGGCAAGCCGCAGCAGTAAGTCAAGTATGCGCGGCTCGCGCTGATTCGCCAGAGCCTGCGCTGCGGCATTGATGACGGCATCCTCACCTAAGCGCTCGACCGGATCGAGAATTTCTTGCGGCATGTTAAGGTATTCGACCAATATGTCGTGAGCGTCGAGACGCGCAAGAGCATCGACCGCCCGCACCCGCGCCTGAAAGAGGCCGCTGGGCTCTCGGCCGAACAAAAGCGCGCGGAGTAGGGGAATGGCGCGGTCGCCGCAGGCGACTACTTCAATGATCCCACTGTCACCAGCGGTAAAGGATTTCAGTTTTTCGATGGCGCGATCAACGGGATCCATAATGAACCTATGGCGCGGTATCCTTGGTTGGCACGAAGCCACTCGTCGACGGCCGCGAATCGCTGCCAAATACATTGCGGTGTCCTGCCAAAAGCAGCAGGGCTCGCTGGGAGGCGGTCAGTTCCTCCTTGGTCTCAAGGTTGCGTCGCGTCGCATCCCGCTTCAGGGTGAAGCGCCGCATTTCTTCCGATAGACGCTCAAGGAGACCTGCTTGGTGATTGATGAGTCGGCGAACCAGTGCGCGGTTGTTCAGGATGCTCGTCAATAATGCCAAGTGTGGCATGCAGATCGCTGACAGCGATGTCAGCGTTGAGGCTGGCTGGTTAGACAGATCGTTGGCCAGCGCGGTGATTGCTCTTGATTCCGCCTCGTTTCGCACATTGCACAGTATGCAATGCCGCCGCAACGATAGCGTGTGTTCAACGGCGGAATCTGGAGGCGTCTCACTGTGGGCGCGCAGGTGCGCCGCTAAATGATCGAGAAAAGGCGGGTACGCTGCGCAGATGCCGTATGAGGAAGCAATCGAGTGGTATTGCCACGTGTGAAAGCTACATAAGCCGCCCGATTCGACAAAATCTCGTTGCACGTCTCGACTGGCGGAAAGCTCATATTGATATTTGCACTCAAAATCCCAAAGCGCATCGTTGATGTGCGCGCAGATCTCACATGACCTGAGCTGCCGTAGGGTAGGGGCCTCCGCGCATGTCGGCGTCCGCGCTTTTTCCTCGTAATCCGCCCGATCGCGGCCCGCCACTTGCGTCGCGAGTTCGGCGAGTTGGTCGATCAGCGCGCGAGTCTGTAGCGATGGCGGTAGTGCACGTATCACCTCGGAAGTTCGATGACACATGTGTCGCAGGAATTGGCCTCTCTTTTCCGTTAGCAGATAGTTGACGAGGGCGTCCTCGAGCGACGGAATCCCACTCGCCGCAAGTCGCGAACTGTTGTGGTTCAGCTTGGCTTCGAGGCCATCACGCGCGGACACCGAGAATACAGGCGGAGTGCTTTCTCCAAACACCTCTTGCAGCTGGTTTCGAACGAAGCTCAGTGCCACATCGCGATCGGTCTGCGTAACCACGTCTTGCTTGTTGATAACAACAAATATGAGCTTTCCCGACGCCGCCACATGACGACAGATCTTGATTTCTTCCTCGGACATGGGGCTTTCGTAACTCGTGACAACCAGAAAGGCGTCGGCCTCGGGCAGGAAGGCCTCAGTTGTGCGGGTGTTTTCGACGATTGCTGACCCCAATCCCGGGGTATCAACAAAGAAGAAACCGCGACGAAGAATCTCGGCGCGCAGCTTTATGTCTGCGGTCCGTATGCCACGTACGTTCGCGGGGTTGCCGTCTTGGGTCACGTATCTGCGCAGCGAATCGATAGGGATCTCCTGCGCGAGCCGCCTCTCGTAGAACTCGAGAATAACCCGCTCACTCGTGTCGTACGAGACCGTTGTGATAACGGATGTGAGCGGGATAATGCCGACCGGCAGACGATCGGTGCCAATGATTGCGTTCATGAGCGAAGTCTTTCCGCGATTGAACTGTCCAACGACCGCAAGATTGAATCGATCCTCGGCGAGGCGGATGAAGAGGTCACGCGCGCGTTGCTGCCAATTGTGTGCGCTCGGTTCAGATAGCGCGGAGGCGGATCGCAGGACGTCGGCTATTGCGAATTTGTCTTGTTCGTATTCTCGGAGGATCATGGGAGTGCCCTCGACGCGATACCGGCGAAACCGTCTTCCAGAGAGACGGCAGTCCAAGTGCGCGAGATGAGCGGCAGACGGCGGAAAAATGAAGGGGGTGGCGAGGGTGGTCCTAGTGCCATCTTTCAGACTCCCGCCGCGCTATCGCCAGCAGGAGTCATCGGCCGTTAGGCACTTAATGGCGAACTCCACCGCCGCTTACAAATTTAATTCCCGCCCTGCCTTAGTGCAAGCCAGCAACGCGGTGGCATCAGTGCGTATTGTGGCCGGTGTCTTCTACTTGATCGGCGGCCGACCCAGACCAATAAGGGAACGGCGCACCACTGGCTGATCATGCAGAACGTAATCACACCCCACAGGGACACATTGTAGAGAAGCCCGATCACCACGCTCCCAATAAATCAGAAGACACCATACTCGACCCAAAAATATTGAGGTGAAAGTTCTCCCAAGTGGAGTGGCGACCAAATATTTTTTGAAAAATTTTTCAAGTAAGAGCGGCCATCTGAGATGCCTTCTCGGCGGCCACACGACGCGAAACAGCGCCATAGAGACAAAAATCTTCCCGAGACGGCTTCTTGATTGGCCGTACTTGACGGCCGCGCGAATGCCTGCGTAAGCTATGCGCACTAACCGCATTAAGATTGCACCAGTGCCGCTTTTTTCAGTTGTGATCCCCACACGTAATCGTCCTGAAATGCTGGCCGAAGCCATCGGCAGCGTGAAAGCACAGACTTTTCAAGATTACGAGATTATAGTGGTGTCGAACGGTGAAAGCCCGGAAATGCGACGAGCGAGCAGAGCCGCCGCAGCGACCTTCAACGCTCATTATATCGAACTCCCCAAAGGCAACATTTCAGCCGCCCGCAATTTCGGGATCAAACGCGCGAATGGCGAGTGGATCGCTTTTTTGGACGACGACGATTTGTGGGACTCGACCAAGCTAGAACGACAACTTGCCGAGGCCGAACGCACGGGTGCCGATATGGTTGCCTGTGACCATGTCGAGTTTTTTGTCGACGGCCGAGAAACCTTTCGTAAGCCGCGCCTGCTTGACGGGGGGACCCATACCAAAGCGCTCAATCATCTGTCTTGGTGGGCTGCGCCATCCGCTGTCATAGTTCGTAAGCGCGTACTTGATGAAATTGGCGGCTTCGATCCGCGCCTGCGCTGGACCGAGGATAACGATCTATGGCGGCGTATTTCATGGCGCCACACCATCCATCAGGTGGAAGTCGTCCTGACGCGCATCCGGCGCGGCCATCTAAGTCAGATGCACCCATGCAACGACCGCAGACGCTACATTCACGAACTGCGCCTTTTCGCCAAGATGTATCGCGACACGCCGCACGATCTTCGATCTGCGCTGCCAGGCACGACGTTTGTTTCGCGTCGCCTTATGATCATCTGTTTTCCCCGGTGGCTCCAGCGTCGATTGGAACTGTACCCTTGGAGCGGCGCTCAATGGCGTCGGCTATGGGAGAGCGCCATCGCTCAATGGCATCAGCTCTGGCCGAGGGCCTCTGCAAAGCCTCCCCGCAATGACGGGCCGATTATCTGGGCCCTACGGCACCCGCGTAAGGCGCTAGTCCGCGCGTTGGCATTGCATTGATGACTGCGAACGGTAAGGCTCGGCGCGGTGATTACCCATATCACATGGAAAGTGGGGACGCGGCTCTACGACAGGAGCCAGTCAAGGCCGGCATCGCTCAAAGGCCAGCTTCCGGGCCCCCTCACCCCAACCCTCTCCCCGCCGGGAGAGGGAGTGCGCCGCGCCAGCGTTGCGGCATCAACTTAAAATCATCGTGCTCTAGAGTTCCTGTCTGGTCGGCCTGAAAAAGATTTCATTCACATCCATACCGTTCGGCTGGTTCGTGGCGAAGGCGACCGCCCGCGCGAACGACTCGGCAGGTATCGCCAGATCCGCATAGGACTCGTAAATTCTCTTGGCGGCGTCCAGGTCGACTACGCTGTTCGGTAGCTCTGCGGCCAGGGCATCCAGTGAGATCGCCGTTGTGTGGATGCCGGACGGCGTGGGCACGGGTCCGCCGACCTTTTGGCATCATTCCATCGCAATGCGCGTGCCGGTGGCGCCGTTCAACAGGCGCTTGAGGTGGAAGCTCGCAAGCTGATCCTGCGGCTGAGTGCCAACGTGCGAGGCAAAGGCTGCGATCGCGCCCGGATCGCCCGTCTCCAGTTTGGCAAATGCGTCGAGGTATGTCTTGGTCGCTTGGCTTTCGTGGTCTTCGATGCGAAGCGGCTCGAATGCACGCAGCGCTTCGGTTTTGCCGCGAAGCACAAGGTCGCCGACCGGTCGGCCGCGGAAATTCTCCACCTTGGCCGCAAGTGTTGCACTCACCAAAACGCGGGTGCCAAGTGGTTTGTTGGCGGCCTCGAGTCGCGCGGCCACGTTGATGGTGTCACCGTAGGCGGTGTAGTCAAAGAAACGACCGCCGCCGAAATTGCCGACGATCGCCGGCCCGCCGTGGACGCCAATCCGAGTGGCTCCAAGCGTGATGCCTTTCTGCCGATGACGTTCGCGGAACTGTTGCGCCCATTCGTCCAGGCCCAATGCACAGGCTACCGCACGGGTCGCATGATCCGGCTGCTCGCCCGGGGCCCCGAACAGGACGTGCAGAGCATCGCCGACAATCTTGGAGACCGTGCCATCGTGGGAAAACACGATGTCGGTCATTCCGGTGAGATAGTCGTTGAGCAGCGGCCCGAGAACGCTTGGTTCCAGCGCCTCCACGAGCGCGGTGAAGCTGGTGATGTCCGAAAATAAGGTTGCGATCTCTCGACGCTGGCCGACAAGTTCGATCGCGTCCGCGTCATCGGCAAGTCGCTGCGCCAAATTGGGCGAAAAATACCTCGACAGCGAGGCATAGGCTCGCTCCGCCGCCGCTTGCCGCTGACGGGCGTCGCGCAGGAATTCGATATGCCGCAGCGTCTTGGCGATGGTGGTTTCGAGATCGACAAAGTCGATCGGCTTGGTGACGAAATCGAATGCGCCGCGGTTCATCGCCGTGCGAATATTGGCCATGTCGCCGTACGCAGACACGACGATCGTCGACACTCTTTCCTCGTTCTCCTGCAGTTTTTGCAATAGCGACAGGCCATCCATTCTCGGCATGTTGATGTCGGTGACGACCAAGTCGATGGCGCCGTTCGCCTTCAACGCCGCTAGCGCGTCGACGCCATCGTGCGCAAATTGAAAACTAACCGCGCCATCGCGGATCTGGCGTCGAAATTTCTGCAGGACGAGAGCCTCTAGATCGGGCTCGTCATCAACCACTAGGATTTGCGCGGTCATGCGGCCTGTTCGACCCGCGTGTCGATTTCGTTGCGAAGCATCATAAAATCGATCGGCTTGGTGAAGAGGGCGTCGGCGCCTCTCTCCAGCGCCTTGCGCTTGGTATCGGCATCGCCATAGGCGGTGATCATGATGACCGGAACATCCGGTCGCAAAGCCTTGGCCTTGGGCAGCAATTCAAGGCCACTCATCCCCGGCATGTTGATGTCCGACAGAATCAGAATGAGCGAGGTGTCTCCGGCGCTGCTGATGCATTGCAATGCATCCGGAGCGGATTGCGCAAATTCCATCATAAAGCGGCCGGCGCGAAGGTCGCGGCGGAACTGCTGGCGAAACAACGTTTCCACGTCCGGCTCATCGTCAACAACGAGAATGAGAAGACTCACGCCCGCCCTCCTGTCTTGGCAAGTGAAGCTGCTTTGCGTGGCAGCACGATCCTGAATTCGGTGAATTCGCCGGGTGCGGTATCGACGAAGATGGAACCGGCGTGTTGTTTCACGATGATGTCATGGCTGATGGACAAACCAAGACCGGTTCCTTCGCCGGCGGGCTTAGTCGTGAAGAACGGATTGAACATCTTCTCTTTCACCTCGGGCGGTATCCCGGTGCCGTTGTCGCGAATCCTGATCTCCACGCGGTCGCCAAGGTTCTTGGTGGCCGCCGCCAGAACGGGCTCAAAGTCGCCGTTGCCGAGCTGTCCCTTTCGCTTGGTCGCAGCATAGAAACCGTTGGAAATCAAATTCAACAGAACCCGCGTGATCTCCTGTGGGTAAAGGTCGACTTCGCCCGCGGCCGGATCGAACGATCGCTCGAGCGTGATATTGAATCCCTGCTTCTCGGCACGTGCGCCGTGATAAGCGAGATTAAGGCTCTCTTCGACGATGGCGTTGATGTCGACCGGCCGGTGCTCGCCGGAGCCTTCGCGCGAGTGCAGAAGCATGTTCTTGACGATCGAGTCGGCACGCTTGCCGTGTTGCACAATCTTTTCCAGATTGCCCTTCAATGTGTCCATCAACTCGGTGATTTCCACACGAGTCTTATCGTCGGCCTTCACGTCGGCGAGCGCGGTCTGTAGCTCGTCGATCATTTCGACGGAAACGCCGGAGAAATTATTGACGAAGTTGAGCGGGTTCTTGATCTCGTGGGCGATGCCGGCAGTCAATTGGCCGAGGGATGCGAGCTTCTCGGTCTGTACCAGGCGATCTTGCGCGGTACGCAAATCCTCGAGCGATGCGCTGAGATCGTCGGTGCGTTGGCGCAATTCGTTGAGCAGCCGCGCGTTTTCGATGGCGATGACGGCCTGGGCAGCAAAGCTCGTGACCAATGCAATCTGCTTGTCGGTGAACGGACGCACTTCCTGGCGAAAAATCGTGAAGGCTCCGATCAACTCGTCTTCCCTGAGCATCGGCACCGCAACGATCGTTCGCGCACCGCCGCCTTCAACCGCCGCCAGTCGGCCCGGGTCTTTGTCGCCATAAGCGCGATCGGCGAGCATGTCTGCGACGTGGACGGTCTGCTTGGTGCGGGCGACTTGGCCCAGCGCTGTGTCTGGACCCCAGACCCGGGGCTCACGACTGTAATTCGCGAGCTGCGGCGGAATATCTCGCCACGACAGCGCGCGGAACATGCCATTTGCATACTCGAACATGAGTCCGAACTTGGCCTCGCAGATGCGAGTCGCGCTCTCCAGCATGGCCTGAAACACCGGCTCCAATTCGCCGGGCGAGCTTGAAATGACGCGCAGTACCTCGGACGTGGCTGTCTGCTGCTCTAGTGATTCGCTCAATTCCTTGGTGCGGTCCTCGACTTTTTGCTCTAGGCCCGCGTAGGACTCCTGCAATCGGCCCGCCATGTCGTTGAACTGATTGGCAAGCGCTTCGACCTCGTCGCCGGTCTTGATATTGATGCGCTGGCCGAGGTCGCCTGAGCCGATGCGCGCCGCGCCCGTGCGCAGCGCCTGGATCGGCACCACCATCCGGCCAGCGAGGAACATGCCGGCAATGAAGGCAAGCAAAAGGGCGCCGAACAGCACGAAGCCGGTGCGCCGGATCGACGCATAGAGTGGTGCGTAGGCTTCCTGGATCGGCGTTTCCACGAAAACCAGCCAGCGCAGCGGGTGAACCGGCGCATAGGCAGTGAGCACCTTCTGGCCCTCGATGTTTTCGGCTTCCTCGACCTCCTCGCCGGCATGATCGGCCTCGGCAGCGCGGGCGCTTTTTACCTGCGCAAGCTTGGACATGTCCGTATTGCGCAGCACCAAACTGATATCGGGATGTGCGATAAGCCGTCCATCGCCGTCGACCACATAGGCGAGGCCGTGCTCGCCGACCTTGATGTTCGAAACCACGTCCCAAATGAGCTTGAGATTGACCTGCGCGATGCTCACGCCGGTGTCGCGCCGCGTACCCGAGAGCGCGATGGTCATGTAGGGCTCGGATTGTCGCCGGAAGTAAACCGGGCCGTAATAAACCTTGTGGGCCATGGCTTCAGTGAATTCCGGCTTGTGCGAATAATCGATGCCGCTGCCAACGACGTCCATGGTCAGCCGCGACACCCGCAATTGCTCATGTCCTGTGGCGTCGATCTGGGCCAGTTCGGTGATGGCGGGCACTTGGCGCAGCAGTCGCAGCGCGTCGAACCGACGCTGATCGAGCGTTGAACTCGACCACGGCAGTTGCGTGGTCCAGCCGATCTGGCTTTCGATCTCGGTAATGAACTGCTCGATCTTGCCGGCAGCTGCCTCGGCCTCCTCGTGCTGGATGCTGATCAGGGAGGACTTCTGTGCTTCGTATGTGAACCAGATCTCGAACACGCCATTGGCGACTAGAGCGAGTACGACCACGGTGACAAACAGCGCGACGTATTTGATGAACAGCCGGCTGCGTACGATCGATGCGCCGGTCGTCGAAGCGGCGCCGCCGAGGCGATTGATCGCTACGGGAAACGCACCGCTCCGATGCTCCGCGTCCGCCGTCATTCGATTATCCTGGTCCCAAGCCCCGACACCTGGGGCTCGGTCGCGAATCTATCCGTATTCCCGCCGATTGTCGCGCATCCGGCAATGCGGCTTTTTGCACTTCGAACGGTGCGCCAGCTCATTCGATCACCGCGTCGGCGGCTACAGAAAGAGCCGGCCGCACCGTGATGCCGAGCGTTTTTGGCAGTCTTGAGGGTGCATCCACATTCACCATTCCCCCGTGGAGAGACGAAGAACGAGTAACGCCGCTTCATTCAATCACCTCGTCGGCCTGCGCAATGAGCGTCTGCGGCAGGGCGAGACCGATTGCGCCTGCTGCCTTGAGATTGACCGATAGCGTGAACTTGGCGGGTTCCTGTACCGGAAGATCGGCAGGGCCGGTGCCGCGCAGGATGCGATCAACATAGCCGGCGGCGCGGCGATAGATATCCGGATAGTCGGCTGCATAGGCCATCAGTCCGCCGCTCTGCACAAAAACCCGGGTCCCGAACACGGCTGGCAGCCGATAGCGCGTGGCAAGCTGAACGATGCGGTCGTGGTGCTCGACAAGAAACGTGTCGGTGATGCCGACGAATCCGCCGCCGCTCTCGCGCGCCTGCGCGGTAACTGCGTTGTCGATGTCGGCGGGGCTGTTGCATGGCGTGGAGATCACGGACATGCCAAGTGTTGAGGCCGCGGCTTGCGCCGCGCGGAGGTAACCGCTTGCGAAAGGTGCCGTCTGGGGATTGAACAGCAGCGCGGCCCGCGAAACGTCTGGCGCGGCTTCCTTGAGTAGCTCGAGCCATTTGCCGCCGACGGATGCTTCGAAATTTGAGAATCCGGTGAGATTGCCGCGGGGATGCGCGAATGTGTGGACGAATCCCGCGCCGATCGGATCGGCCACCAGCACGAAGACAATCGGCAGCCCGGTGCGCATCAGTGCCGCCGTGGTCGGTGTCGAGCGACTGACCACCAGATCAGGCCGCGACGCGGCGACATCCTTCGCGGCGGCACGCACGGACACGAGCTCGGCGCCAGGCCAACGGTAGTCGAGCATGATGTCGTCGCCTGGTTTCCAGCCAAGGTCCTTGAGTCCCGCCTCGAGCGCGGCGACCTCCGCCTGTCCATCCGCGTCGCCCGGCAGCAGGCCGCCCTGTACCACCGCAACGCGCTTTTTTCGACTGCTCTGTGCGCGCGCGGCGAGCGGCCAAGAGGCCATCGCGCCGCCGAGCAGTGTGATGAACTCGCGCCGTCTCATTCGATCACCTGATCGGCGAGTGCGAGCACGGTCGGCGGGATTTCAAGGTTGATGGATTTTGCGGTCTTCAGATTGATGACGAACAGGTAGTGCGTCGGCTCTTCGAACGGTAAATCGGCGGGCTTCGCGCCCTTGAAAATTCGATCGACCAACGAAGCGGCGCGCGCGAAAGATTCTTTGACGTCCGCACCATAGGACATGAGGCCACCCTCGTGGACGATGGGATCGGTTTCGTAAATCGCCGGCAGACGGTGGGCGGCGGCATAGTCGATTACGCGCTTGCGATTTAGGATGGTGAGCGCGTCCGACACCATCAGGATCGCGTCTGGCGGAGCACGGTCCATCGCAGCGAACGCCTCTGCGAAGTCGTCGGGCTCGCCGACGCCAAGTGGCTGCACCGTGACGCCGAGAGCCTTGGCGGCGTCCGCTGAAGACTGGTAGCGCAAAGTCATGCCAAGATCGTTCTTGTTCCACAGCATCGCGACCTTGTGAATGCCGGGCACGGCCTGCTTGAGCAGTCCGAGACGCTTGGTGCTCAGTGTCGCCGCGTTGTCGGATATGCCGGTGATATTGCCGCCGGGATGAGCCAGGCTGGCGACGAGACCGGTTGCGACCGGATCTCCGGCGCCGGCCGCTACGACTGTCGGCACATCGGTGCCCTTCAGCGCAGCAGCCGGCGGCCAGCCAAGGACCACCACAGCGTCGACTTTGCTCGCGGCAATTTGCCGTGCCACTTGCGGTAGGCGGGCAACCTGCATGTCCGCGCCATACGGCTGGTAGTCGAGGTTTTGGCCGAGACTATAGCCGTGCTCCGCCAGCGCCCTGAGGAGCATCGTTCCATTCGGGCTGTTTGGCGCGAAGGCGGCAGTGGCGCCGGCCGTAAAGCCCGCGAGGTGATAGGTCTTGGCGGCCTGCGCAGCAGTGGCGCCGGCCGCAGCAACCGTCGCCCCGGCAAGCATTTGAAGGAGTTCGCGGCGTCTCATGACTGCTCTCCTGACCCTAAAGCTCATTGATCGCCTGATCGGTGAGGGACGGAACGATTAGGGAATTGTCCAGACGGAGTGCATTCACGATGTTGAGATCGACGACAAGTTCGAATCCGGTCGGTTGCTCAATGGGATATCTGGTGGCTTCGCACCGTGCAAGATTTTGTCGACTATGTCGGCGGTACGCCGGAACAGATCGGTCTTGCTCGATCTCGCCGCGCCACCGAGAAACGCCGTGAATTCCCGCCGCAGCATGCACGCTGCAAACCTCTCGACGAAGCATCGTATCGGGCTGAGGCGGCATCCGGGAGGGGGTGTGAACCTGCCGTTGGTCACGGCGCAAACCGCGTCCAGCTATTCAATCGCTGACTTGCAGGTAGCGGGCGATCTAAGTTTAATTTGAAGCTAAGACACCTGGTCTCCATAACGATCCGTCATATTGCGTAGGTGAAAATGCGGCTTCTCCTCCAGCTGGGGGACGAAGATGAAGCACCTGACTGCAGCGGCTGTCTGCATCGCTTTTCTCTACGGAGTCGACGCCATTTGGTTCAATGGTTGGTACTTCGAGGCCATCAATCAGGCATTGAGCGTTATTTGGACGCGAGGGTGGTAGCGATCCGGAATGGCAACCGTTGACGCGCCAATCGGTGTAAATAGGTAGATTGTCACTCACATTTGGTGAGCGGACTGTCATGCCGAAGGCGCTGCGCGCTACTGAATGACCCGCACGATCGGCGTTATGGAGAGATCGGTCGCCGCGGTCTGGATCGCGATGAGCTGCGCCAGCAAACCGAACACGAGCTTGGTGGTCCGGGCCTGCTCCGGCACGCAATAGTCGCCGTCTTCGAACCAAGTATGTACAAAGCAGTCTCCGCCGATGTTCCGCAACACAGTCATCAAATTCGGGTCATCATGCACCGTCTCCAAGGTGGGCGGCCTCGTGACGTAAGGACGACCAGGCGGGATATAGGCATATTGCGACGGCATCAGGCGGTCGCGCTGCATCCTCATCAGCGTTCCGAGGAATTCGAAAACGCCGTAAGCCGATCGGGGGACGATGTTGAAACTGAGTGCGCCGTTGAGAAATGTTAGCGGCAGAATGTCGGGCTGCGGTTTGCCGGTGGTCGACGCCGGGTTCCAGTCCGGAGATCCGCAAGTCAGGTCGGACTGGTAAAGCTGCGCCGGCTTCACGTCCAAGTCGGCTTGAACCTGCTTCACTTGTTGCGGCGTCATCAGCGCCTGGGCCTCCTGAGCCAGCACTGGATTGAAGCAGAATCGCGAGTAGATCGTTGTCTCGGGCTTGGCATTAGCAGAGCCCGCGCCATTGGCGCCACCCTTTGACGCCTCACCCGCCGGGGCGACTGTTTGCTGCGTCAGCTCTTCAACGGTCAGGCCGGTCAGAGCGGCGGCATGCACCCAATCGATGAAGCATCGATGCTTCGGATCAAGCTTGGAACAACCATAGTCGTCTGGCGGGGCGTAGCGGTAGCCGAGCGAATTGTTGCCTATGGTCAGCTCGAACGAATCCGTAAACAGCCAAAACAGCAGTTCACGCGGATAACCTTGGCGAATGAAGTAATCCAAGGTTTGCAGATCGATCGGTTTCAGGAAGCCTTCGTAAAAGGTGCTCGTTTCCTGAGTGGAGACGTTGAAGTTGGTGCTGATAGCCGTCGAGTCCGATGCTGTCGTGTTGCCGAAAATCACGTCGCGCCCAGGGGTGAACAAGGGCGCGGTGACGCTGCCGCCGCCTGGATATGAGGCGACATGCGGGCCGAACAGAAACGAGGGCAAGCTGAAGCTCGACGTATTCGTCATCGACGGCGTGACGTTGGAAATGGTGACGAAGCTTAGGGGGTATTCGTGGCTGGCGCGCACGAGATTTAAGAAAATGGCTTCGTTGCGGGCCTTCGCCAGGCTACGGCTGACGGTGTCGTACCGGCTATCGACCGGGTCGACGACGGCACACGCGGTCAGCAAGCCGGTGAGACACAATCCGGCAAGCAACGCACGGGACAACATTGAACCCCCAAACCCGAACTACGCCTATATTTTTCGGCATTTTGAACATCCCTAACATGATGCGTCAATCAAGCTCGATGCTGCCGCTCGGCATGCAGATCGTCCGGTCCCGTTCTCGCGGTTGTTAGTCAAGGCTTTGACACCGTGGCCTTTTTTGGATTGCCTGGCAGAGCTTCAATCTGTGGCCAAACGGCAACTCAATGACGAATTGTGTCGACTGATAGGACAAAGCCGATCGAAACAATTTTTGGGACCGACGCGCACCGGGCGCAACTTCAAGCAGAGAGATGCTCCAATTTGACTTGAGCTTCGGCGGCAGCACGTCCGATCTCATAGAGAAATGGTACGACCGTGGGATCGTCCATGCCACGGAGACGCTCAAGCGCCCGATCGCTGATTTTGTAGTTGAGCTCCGTCGCCAGCCATTTCGTCTCAAGTTTCACATCATAGCGAAGGAAACGGAACATCTTGCCGCCCTTCGGGGACCCGTCAGCGCCTGTGCCAATTTCCGAATTGATCGTCCAAGGTTGCGGGCATTCTCCCATCCATTGCATCAGCAGCAGCGCCAGCATTTCCGTATCGGTCATCAGGGACATGAGCGCATGAAGTGCAAGCTTGGTATTACGAGCGAAACCTAAGTCGTTATACTGAAGCCGCGGCCGATAGGTGCCGGTACCGAGCGAGATCACGGTTAGATTGTCGGGGCCGGTGGGCCATCTGATTTTGAATGGATTGAACGTCGCCATCTGAAAGAGTGCCAGGGCAGGATTGTTGTGCGGCGTCACGCCGCCGTCGACGAAAAGTCCATAGTCGTCTGTGTCGATTTTGACGGGCTTACGCAGGCCAAAATCCTCAAGCAGCGTATGAAGAGCGCGCGCGAGCCATGGCGTGTTGAGCGGTTTGGCCACCGAATCCGGCAACGCTTTGGTATGGCTGATCGGTAAGAGCTCAGGGTCGAAAAAGTGCGGCGCTGCAGTGCTGGCACGCACAAGATTGACGAGTGGATAATGCTTGTTGCCGATATAATCCTCGCCGTCCTCCCAATAGGGAGCCCGCGGATTGTTGGAGATGATCCAAGGGCTGCCGGTGTCCATGCGCTTGGTGATGACGCAGAACCCGGTAACGAGGTCGGGGCTCGACAGCTCGCGCTTGCCGACCACGCCCTCGATCTGGTTGCGCAGACCGCGAGCGTCGAATTTCGCCTGCAGGAGTGGAACGCGAAAGTGCCCGCGCTTGAAAGCGTAGGGTGCAAGTTTCAAATAAAATTCTTTGACCTGCTGGGTTTTGTAGCCGAGCGCGAGTGCGCCGGCGATGATCGCTCCCGTCGAGGTTCCACCGACGAGATCGAAGTAATTACCCAACAGAACATCGCTGCCGTGGCGTTCCTTGAGCAGCGCCTCGATGCGCTCCAAAAAAGCCACCGTGATTGCGCCGCGCACGCCGCCACCATCGAGTGCAAGCAACCGTTTGGGGCCGGGTCCGAATAGATGACGATCTCGGGACGTTGCAAATGAAGTTGCCGTTTCGTTCATTGTTGGCGCCTTGTCGCAGATTTTCGCGTTTATGGTGACGGCACAGCGAGTATTTTTTTGACGGCCTGCCTGACCGCTGCCATATCCGCCGATTGAAAGACGTTGTTCGGCAGCGTGTGAGACTCTGCTCGCCGGCGCTTGCCGTCGTTCAATCGTGACATCTTGAACGCATCGGGATGAATTGGCTCGATCCACACCACCAAAATGCCATCGGTAATCGCCCGATCGACCATATCGGCGGTGCCGCCGACGCCTGCGGCGATCTCGCCGTCCCAAATGGCGATGAGGAGATCGATGTTTGCCAGCATGAAGAGGCCGGCCGCTTCGTAGGCGTGAGGACGCTCGTCGGCGGCCCCCTTGAGATCGAATACGGCGGAAGCGCGATCGAGCAGCCGTTTGAACACCGCGCGCGAGGCTTGCGTCTCAAAGTCGCGCGCGTATTCGGTGGGGCTGAACGGCAACACAGCCTGCAATGAGAAGCCTGCGGCAAGCCCAGCTTCGGCGACGATGCGGTCCGCACCTTCTGCCAGCGATGAGACAACGACGAACTCGGTGACCAAATCGCCAGCGCGGCCGCCGGTATTTGCGATGCGGTCGCTTTCGAGTTTCCGCCCCGCATCGACCATAGTTGCCAAGATACGATCGAGCAGCGCGTGTAGTGGCGCTAAAGAGTCCGCCGGCAACTTCGGCGGCACGCGATGGCCGCTAACACCGATTCGCAAGCGGCGACTGGGCGGTTCCATGGCTGTCATTGACCGTCGGGCGTGCGCAGTCCGAACCAGGAGTCGCGCACTTGTTGATAATGCACCATTGGATCGTAGATTGGGACCCTCAAGCCTAGCGCTTGTGCGGATAACCGACCCACTGCCGACAGCAGACTGTACGAGGTGACGACGTGATCGTGCTGCGCCGTGATCAGGCTCAGCCGCGCATTGACCAGAACCTGCTCCGCATTGAGCACGTCCTGAGTCGTGCGTTCGCCGGCGAGTGCCTCATTGCGAACGCCGGTCAGGGCCCGCTCGGAAGCGTCATTCTGACGAATTGCGGCCTCGACCTCCGCCTTTGCCGCTTGCAGTTGGCCCCAAGCCTGGACGACATCCGCCCGAGTCTGGTCGCGCACCTGATCGGCGTTCAGACGTTCTTGATTGACGGTCTCTTTGTCCAGGCGAATGGCCGAATATTCCGTACCGCCTTGATAGAGCGGAATGGTCAGGTTCAGCATCGCTTCGTCGGTGAACAACTTGGGCGTGGTAATGGTTGCAAAGACTTGCTGTTGAACGCTGGCTTGGGCGGTGAGCGTCGGGTACAACGCTCCCTCCGCGATCTTCACCTGCAATTGCGCGACATCGACGCCATATAAGGCCGCGATGATGGATGGATTTTCCGCCAAGCCGACCGCGATTGAGGCATTCAGCGTGGATGGGGCAATCCGATCGACCGGTGATGCCGGTGCTAAATTGGATGGATCGACCCCGATGATGCGCCTGTAATTGGCTCTCGTCGTCATCAGAGTGGATTCGGCCGCGTGCAGAGTCGCTTGGCCGGCCGCCAATTGTGCCTCCGCCTGGGCGACATCGGTCGAGGTTACCTGGCCGGCCGTGAAACGATTGCGCGTGTCCGTGAGGGTGCGTTGCAAGACGCGAATGTTGTTCTGCTGGACTTCAAGACTTGCGGTATCGCGCGACACGTCCATGTAGACGGTCGCAGCCGATAGCAGCACCGCCTGTTCCATGACGCGCAACGTCTCGCGTGCCGCCGACACCTTGCTTTCGGCCTCGCGGACCTTGTTGGAGGTTTGCTCACCATTGAAAAGGGTCTGCGAACCGTTGACTCCGACCGAGCGCGGCGTGGTCAGCCCCTTGGCCTCGAACGACGCGCCCGACGGCAGCAGGGGCGGCGTCGGCGGGATGGTTTCCTTGGTGTCCGTATATTCTCGTCCGACGCTGGCGTTGGCGGAAATGGTCGGTCGATAACCGGAAAGCGCCTCCGGCACGCCTTCGTCGGTCTCGCGGACGATCGCACGTTGGGCATTGAGCTGGGGATTGTTTTCGTAGGCTCGTGCAAGTGCCGCTTCGATCGTTTCGGCGGCAGCCGGACGGGACATGACAGCAGCCGCGGCACCGAGCAGGAGCGTTGCCGCTAGCGAACGTCGAAGCGATGGCTTGGGCAACCTTCCCCGCACACTTGGAGTCATAACTCCACTCGTTATCACCCCGTAACTGACGCGCGTAAACCTTAGACTGAGCCCGTGTCCCTTACAAGCTTTCGCGATCTTTGGACTGGGGATGAAAGCTCGACGGCGTTCAATCTGGGGCGCGCAGCCGATAACCGATTCCAGTCTCAGTGAGAACGTACTGCGGTCGTTCGGGATCGCTTTCGATCTTTTGCCGGAGTTGCCGCACATAGACGCGTAGATACTGGGCGTCGGTCAAATTGTCCCACAGCTCGCCGAGCAAGAACTTATGCGTCAGCACCTTGCCCGCGTGTTGCACGAGCACGCGCAGGAGGTCGTATTCCTTCGGCGAAAGCTTGACCTCCCTCTCTGCAATTTTGACCATGCGGCGGACCAAATCCACGGAGAGATCGCCGGCACGGAAGATCGGTCGCTCGCCCTGCGTCTGTAGCTGGTGACGCAGCGCCGCCCGCATCCTGGCCAGCAGCTCGTCCATCCCGAACGGCTTGGTCACATAGTCGTCAGCGCCGTAATCTAATGCTTGGACTTTGCCTGCCTCGTCGCCGCGGCTGGACAAGACAACGATCGGAACGTTCTCACTGCGGGCGCGGATTGTGCGCAACAGATCGTGCCCCTGGACATCAGGCAGACCGAGGTCGAGGATAATCAAGTCCGGAGATTGCGTGAGCATGTCAAGCGCAGCTTTTCCGTTTGGAGCTTCCAGAATCTGATAGCCGTGCGCGGTCAGCCCCATCCGGAGGAGCTTGCGGATGGGTGGCTCATCATCGACGACCAGCACTCGGGGCGGCGCTGCGCTCATGCGGCGACGTCCAGGCGTTGCCGGCCATGCGGAATGGGCAGGCCGATTGTGAACATTGCGCCCGTCCGATCAGTGCGATTTGCCGCGACAATAGTGCCGTGCATCGCCTCGACGAAGCCGCGCGAGATCGCGAGCCCAAGCCCGGTGCCGGCGCGAATTTGATCGGCCTTTTGAGCTCGATAGAACTTGTCGAAAATGTGCTCCAGATCGGCGGCAGGAATGCCACTGCCTTCATCGGCAACCTGAAGGTTGACGGTGTCCGCAGTTCGCCAGCTCAATATGCGGATTGTGGTTTCCAGCGGAGCATATTTTGCGGCATTGTCGAGAAGATTGAATAGGACCTGCTCGAACAGTACGGCATCGAGTTCAAGCATCGGCAAATCCGGTGCCAGCTCCAATTCGACGTGATGACGAGATAAAATTCGGCCGGCGCGCCGCAACGCGCTGCCGACGATCTCGCCGACATCGTGAAGCGCGACATTCGGCGTGATCGCACCGGATTCCAGCTTGGTCATGTCGAGCAAGTTGGCAATGAAACGATTGAGCCGCTCCGATTCATCAATGATCGTCACCAGCAGCTCCGTTTTCTCGGCATCGCTGAGCTTGTCGCCGAGATCGCGTAACGTTGCCGCTGCTCCGAGCGCAGCGGCAAGCGGCGTCTTCAGGTCGTGGGAAATGGAGGTCAGAAGCGCCGAGCGCAACCGATCGGTCTCGGCGACACGTTCGACGCGGTCCATCTCCTCGACCAGCCTGACGCGCTCGATCGCGAGTGCTCCCTGATCCCGGAGTGCATCGATCAGCCGCCGCTGATCCGGCGTGAGGAGCGGGCCAGGCTTGTCACTGTCGATTCCCATAACGCCGATGGCGCCCCGGCCGGTCTGCATGGGGAGGAACAAGCGCTTTGCGCCGGGAAGAGTATCCGAGCCGCGGCCGGCGGCACGATCGTTCTCCCATGCCCATTTAGCTGCAGCAAGATCGGCATCGTCCAGAATGTCCTCGGGCGGATAGCCAGCCTTCACCGTGATCGAGCCGCGTTCCGGCAGCAGCAGCACGACACGGACTTTCAACATCAACGCCGTCTGATATGCCGTCGCCCACAGCACATCATCGAGCGCGCCGGCGCCGGCAAGCTTACGACTGAACGAATAAAGCGATTCGGTGACGCGCGCCCGCTCGGTCGCCGCGATCGTTTGCATGCGCCCGCGCGCGCCGACATTGGATACGATGATGGCAACCAGCGTAAACAGAAAGAACGCCGCGATATTGTGCGGGTCTTCAATGGTCAGCGTGTAGATCGGCGGCAAAAAGAAAAAATTATAGCAAAACGCTGAGGCAAGGCTTGCCAGCAAAGATGGCCAAAGGCCGAAGCGCACGGCCACGCCGACAATGGCGGTCAAAAAGACCAGGTCGACGTTCTCGACGCCGATCAGATAATCGACCCCTTCGGCGCAAAGGAGCGCCAACGCCACAGCAAGGAGCGAAAGAACGTAAGGCCGCGGATTGACGGCCGCGTCCAACTCGGCCGCTCGCACCGACTTTTTCGGAATCGGCTGTCCGATCGTATCGCCGGCGATGACATGGACACTGATGTTGCCGGAGCGGCGGACGAGATCGTGCACGACGGAGCCGTGCAGGATCTCAAACCAGCGCGTGCGCGCCGATTTTCCAATCACGATCTGGGTCACGTTATTGGCCTGCGCATATCCGATCAGGTCGGTCGCGATGTCGCGAGCCGCGGCGGGAAGCGTGATTGCGTCGCCGCCGAGCGCTTCGGCTAGCCGCAGCGTGTCGGCAATGCGGTCGCGCTCTTCCTCCGAGAGTTGCAGGCTTCGTCGTCCCTCGATGTAGAGCGCCGTCCATGGTCCGTGCAGGCGATCAGCCAGCCGCTTGGCATAACGGACGAGGCCGACGCAGCGCGGATCATCGCTGATGCATACCAGAATGCGTTCGCCCGCCGCCCACGGTCCCGAAATGGCATGGGCCTGCATTTCGGTGAGCAGTTGGTCGTCCACGCGCTCAGCGGTGCGTCGCAATGCAAGCTCGCGCAGCGCCGTGAGGTTGGCCGGAGAGAAGAAATGCTCGAGCGCGCGCTCGGCCTGTTTGGGAACGTAGACCTTGCCTTCCTTGAGCCGCTGGATCAAATCGTCCGGCGTCAGATCGACCAGTTCGACGGCGTCGGCGCGGTCGAAAACGGCATCCGGTACCGTCTCGCGCACGCGCACATGCGTGATTTGCGCCACCACGTCGTTGAGGCTTTCGATGTGCTGGATGTTGAGCGTGGACCAGACGTTGATGCCGGCGGCGCGCAGCTCCTCCACGTCCTGGTAGCGCTTGGGATGGCGGCTGCCCTCGGCGTTGCTGTGGGCCAGCTCGTCCACCAGCACGAGTTGTGGGCGGCGCTTGAGGATGGCGTCCAGGTCCATCTCCTGGAGCGTGCGGCCCTTGTACTCCACGTCCTTGCGCGGCAGCACCTCCAGCCCGGCCAGCAGGGCCTCGGTCTCCTTGCGGCCGTGGGTCTCCACCACCCCCACGCACAGATCCACGCCGTCCGCCTGCTTTTTGCGGGCGGCCAGCAGCATCTCGTAGGTCTTGCCCACCCCCGGCGCCGCGCCGAGGAAGATTTTCAGCTTGCCGCGCTTCTCCTTCTGCG
>JASHQI010000089.1 GCA_030037645.1 Xanthobacteraceae bacterium | reverse complement strand
AGCGACTTCGCTCCACAAGCGCCCGAACGCCGCCATGGTTCGCGGGCCGATGATTTTGGCGAATTCGTCGGAGCCGACAACGAAGCGGCCGGCAACATCCATTTGCCAGACGAAGCGTAGTGGATGGCGACGCTCCGTAATCGGCTCGGAAGCCGCGATTGCGTCAGCGGCCGGCGGTGATGGCGATTGCGGCGGTTCGGCCGCTGTCGTATCGGCGACCATGGTCGCGGCCGGCGGTGCCACAGCGGCGATTTTGGGACTGCGCGGCGGATGTCCTCGGTCGCTCAGTTCCGCGGTGTCCGACGCGGCAGGCGTCGCGCTCGGGCGCGACGGTGTCCACGTCAACATCAGGACGCGCGACGCATCTTCGCCGAGACGTTCCAGAGTGACCGGGCCAAAACGCGATTCGCCACTTGCGCGCCCGGCTTCAAGCGCTTCGGCGACGATCGTTTCGACGGCCAGGGACGATAGCGCAGTGGCCCCGCCAAGCTCTGCTCGCGCCGCCGTGGTGGCGTGAAGAAGCGCGCCGTCCAATGCAAAGACCGCGACCACGCGTGCATCGTCCACGAACAGGTGGCGGACGCGCTCTGCGAGCGCCAGCGCCGGACCCGCAGGCTCGATCGCGGCGACCAGCACGCCGGACGTGCTGTCAGGAAGAACAATCCGCGAGCAGGCACAAGTAAGGGCGTGACCGAAGCCGAGCGCGAAACCGCGGAAGCGTTCGAGACGCGGTGCGCCGCCTATTGGCAGGGTCGCAGAGAGGCGGAGAATCTGAGCGGCGATCGGATGCGTCGTATTGAACGGCCGTGCGCCAGATTCGACCGTGTCTGCAGTGCGCAACAATGCGGCGCCGACCGCGTTCGCCCACAGGATCCGCGATGCATCGGTGCTCCACAGCCAAGCAGGACGTGCGCTCGTCGCCAGCAGCGCAATTTGCGGATTGCGCAATAGGGCGAGCTCTGACTCCACATTCGGCATGCGACCGAACTCGTTGCCCAAGGAATCCTTAATAATGCGGGCGTTGTGCGGCGTCTACGCCGTGACTGACCGCTGCCTCGATCTCAGGAGGATAACCTTAACCGGCGCCGTGGCGTGCCGCCGCCACTGGTCGCGGCTGGCGCGCTGGAGACAAAATTGCGCTACGGCGCCATGCCTTCGAGTCGAACCGATTTGGCGCTCCAACATTTTGATGGCGCATGATCTTTTCAGAAAACCGGTGGCCGCCCGCGGATCGAGTCCAGCGGCAGGCTTTTTCCGGATCATGCTCTACGGTGGTTTTGCCGGCCCTCCAGGGGCAGCCATGGCCACAGGCCCACTCGAGCAATTTATAGTCCCAAATGAGATGCGCGTGTTGGCGAAGCAAAGCACGGCCCAGGCAAGGAAAGCGTTCGACGGCTTCATTGAGGTGGCCGGTCGAACGACGGGACGCCGGAAGATCGCGCCAAAGCGATGCACGGCAGCGTGCGGGAGCAGGCGCAGCAATCAGTGTCCTATGCCGAACAAAAGCTGGCGCCGGCGTTCGACTTCGCCCAAAAGCTTTTAGGGGCCAAGGTCGCAGCGGAGATCACGGGGCTGCAATCGGAGTATTTCGGCCGGCAGATGCAGGCACTTTCGTGCCCGGACCAGACACTTCGTCAAACTGCCGCCAAAATAGTTATCGATGCTGCCAAGCTAAAGACTTGGTATTGCCACGCTGCGCTTCGGCGCCTGTCAATAAAGTCTAGTCAAATCAGTAATTTAGATTTAATTTGTGCATTGCAATAGATTCTATTGCAATGCACCAAAATCGGTGCTATATCAAATGTCCGGAAGCCCCGGGCTTGAAAAGTGTACGGCGTTTGGCCGCGGGATTGGCAATCAAGTGCGGCCTCGCGCGACGGGCGGCGGAGCCACCACAAGAAAACTCGTGTGAGACAGCCCAAGAGCACGTAGAAACAAGGAACGTATCATGGCGGAAGCCACAACTGCCCCCCCGAAAGTGAAGACAAGCAAGCCCGCAACGGGCGCGTTCGAAATGCCAAAGTTCGAAATGCCCAAGTTTGACATCCCCAAGGTTGAGATGCCCGCCGCCTTTCGCGAATTTGCGGAACGCGGCGTCGCTCAGTGCAAGGATACCTACGAGAAGATGAAAGCGGCGGCCGAAGAAGCAACCGACGTGCTGGAAACGACCTATTCGACCGCCACCAAAGGCGCGTCCGACTACGGTCTCAAAGTGATCGAAGCGGCGCGGCTGAACACCAATGCTGCATTCGATTTCGCCGGTGAACTGATCACGGCAAAGTCGCTGTCCGAGGTCATCGAGCTGTCGAGCGCACACGCGCGCAAGCAGTTCGAGGCGATCACGCAGCAGGGCAAGGAACTCGGCGAGCTGGCGCAGAAGGTTGCGACCGAAACGGCCGAGCCGATCAAGAGCGGTATGAACAAGGCATTCAACAAGGTCGCCTGATCGTCGCCGCTCAACGATCCTACTTTCCGCCTTATATTCGCATGGAGAGAAGCCCGGGTTCTGCCCGGGCTTTTGCTTGCGCGCGGCGGGCTTGCTTGCACGGCCCCGGCCTTGCCAAACTGGCGCATTGCCCATAGGTTCCGCGCGCTTGCCGATCGTGCCACCGCGGGTCCGTGCAGCTGTAGCTCAGTTGGTTAGAGCGCCTGACTGTGGATCAGGAGGTCGGTGGTTCGAATCCACCCAGCTGTACCAGCGGAGCGTTTTTGCGGCCCGGAGACATGGGTAACAGAACGTACCTAAGAGAGGGGTGACGGTGTGGTGCCGAACGGATTGTCGATAGTCTGCAAGGTGCTCTGCTCCAGGTCGATGTCGCCAGGATCATGGTGCATGAAGCTGACGAGCCCAGTAAATTCGTCGAGTTTTTGTTTTAAGAATGGATGCCACGCAGATGACGCCATGCTTGGTTCACGCGCCTATCAATCTCGATAGCGTCCGATCCTGAGGGCGATCAAATAGGCCCTTTGCCGCGATCGCGATCCCGTTCCCCTGGGCACCGCAGTTCACGCCTTCGACCGCGTTCGCGCGCGCTGCAAAGGCGGCGGGCATTCGCTCTGCAACGACAGAAGATTCAGAACTGCCAGTGAAAGCGCCCGGCAAAAACATTCACCGGTCCGCGGTCAGTGTTGTAAGCGGGATTGTTGATGAACTGATAGTCGAAGCTGACCTTCGTATTGGCCGACACGGAATAGCTGTAATAGGTCTCGATGATATCCTCGAGCCCGTAATGCGGCAGTTGGCCGTCGCCAATGACGATGCCAAGGCCTCCGTCGTTGAAATAGGCGATGTGGGCGCTGGAAATACCATTGACGACGCCTGCGACGCCGATCGTGTCGTCCGGCCGGTTCCACATCTTGCCGTTGAACGAGAGTCCTCCCGAAACTGTGCGATCGATGTCGGTATTGTCCGATGGCTCGACGTTGCCGTCGGCCCAGCCGGCGCGCGCGAACAAGCCCACGGTCTCGGTCACTTGCTGCTCAAGGTTGAGTAGCAATCCTGGCCGGCTCTGATAGGTGCGCACCGCCGCCAGCGCGTCGCTGACATCGAGTCCCGTCGCTTCGGAGAGCGCGATGGCGTTATCATAATTTCCCATGTCCCCGCGGATCACAAAGCCGGCGAGCTTGATCGCGCCGGGGTGGCCCCACAGCGTGTAGCGGTTCTCGATTTCTCCCATCAACTCGAACTGATGGAAGGTTGGGTCGAGACCGTAGGCTAAGGCGCTGTCCCCGCCGCCGCCAGCCGGGGTTTGCGACATGTCGAACACGCCGCCGCGCAACGTCCAATTCCCCTGGTACCATTCGGCGGCCGCGCCGTAGCTGTCGGACCAGGCATCGCTGCCAAAGTCGAACGCGCCATTGTTGATGACCGACCAGTTCAGGAAATCGGCTTTGGGATTGGTGGCGTATTTGTTGGTGTCGAATATGTCCGTGGGGAAGTACTTGCCCACGGTCAGCACCAGGCGGTTCGCCGTCTCCGACTCTTCGAACTGATTGAAATCGGCGTCCACCTTCTCGGTGTCGCCGCTGAGATTGATGACCTGCCGGACGAAATAACGGTTAAATCGCGCATAGGGATAAGCGAAGCCGAGCTTGTAGGCTTCGCCGCTCGTATATCCGGCCACGCCATGGGTGTCCGCTATCCCGAATCCCTGATCGATTTCGGGCTCGATCCACAATTCGGCGCCTTGCCACAACCGCAGGCCGATCGCGAGTGTGGCGTCCACGGTCTCCCGACCTTCGCCGCCGCCGGGCAGACTATTGGCGCCCTGGTAGGGCGATCGGAACGCCGGATAGCCTTGCCAGGTGACCGTGGTCTGGCCGTGGAAATTAACCTCGTCGGTTCCTTGGACATCGGACGCGTTTGCGATGGTGGCCGCCGGATCGTTGCCGAGTTGATAGTTCAGACCGGCGCGCACCTCATTAAGCGAGAAGTCTGACGAGAAGCGCTGACCGTTGGTTGCAAACAACACCGAGCTATTGCCGTAGTCGGTGTAAAGATATTCGAGAAACGCGGTCCAGTGCGGCGCCACCGGCACTTCGACACCGGCGCCGGCGGCCCAACCCGAACGCCACAAGTTTGGCGTATCGGTGTTGCCGGTCGCAGCATTCATCAACGTCAATTGATCGTAGGTCCAGGCGTAGCCGCCGGTCAGATAGAACAGCCAGTTGCCCGGCGCGTAACCAATGCGGCCGCGCACCGTGCCGGACGACAGCACCGTCTCAGAATAGATTTCCGGACCAAACGGCGTGGCAAGCGTCGCTATCCCACCGGTCGAGACCGGGACGAGGGTATAGAATGGGGCAACTGTTCGGAAGGTTGGAAAGGATGCATCGACCTCTGTGCCGACGACAAAACGGTTCGGCAGCATGTAGTTGTAGCCGCCTTGCACCCCCACGAACCAACTCCCCGCCTCGTTGAAGGTATTGATCGGCTGCGCCAAGTTGAGCGAGCCGGAGATGCCGGCCGGCCCGGCGAAATTCGAGTTGCCCCAGGCGTAGCCGAAATTGCCGCCGGCATAGAATCCGGTCCAATCGTAGGCGGCGGGAGCACTCGGCGGCGGCGCCTTCGTCACCATAACGTCGTCGGCCGCGGCGCTGTGGGCCAAGCCGATGACGCTGCCGGCCGTCAGTATGGCCACGCAAAGCCGCACTGCGCTGCACGATTGTCCGACGACCATCCCACGCGCCGACTTGCCGTTTGCTAAGATCAGTCCAGGGCCAGCCATGGCGCCCTGCCGCGAAGCGACAATTCGTTTTGTCACCGCCGCGGCAGTCCGCCCCGAGCGCGCGCTCCGCACGCCGGAAGGATGACTTCGTTCAGGCAGGTCTCCAGGCTCGCGGGTCATCGCCTTTCTCCGCCTTCCCAGGCTTTGCACATCGAAGCCCAGTGGCCCTTTAGAGAACGGCTCGTCGCCAACAGTTGCGAAGGCAGCTCCGGATTTGCCTCACCAGCGAAACGGTGAAACGCACCGGATTCCCTCTTGGTCGATCGACATGACCGACAAACCTGAACTGGCCGTAGTGAATGAGCGCCCGTCTTTTCTGTCAAGGTAACAGGCGACACTCGGCGAAGACGTGTCGCATTTTCGCCACGCAGACCCGCAGTGACGTGATCACGCGCGGCGTGAAGCCCATTGGGTCCGACCGCAACAGCAGACGGGCTGTTCGGACAGGTTACCGCAATGACACGCCACCCCGATATGACAAAAATAATAGAATAATCATACCGAATGCGGCATCAACTTTTTACTTTAATGCAAGTCTGAAGCCGCGGCGGGATGACGATTCGACAGTCGGCAATCCCGCAACAGCCTTACCGCTCCTTGATCTTCTGCAGCACCGGCAGCCAGGTATTCTGCTCCTTCTGCACGAAGGCGAGCACTTGCTCCGGCGTCATCGCGTGCGAATAGCTGCCGATCGTCGCCAGTCGTTTCTTGAAGGACGGATCGCTGACGACTTTACTCAGGTCCGCGCTCACTTTGCTGACGATCGGCTGCGGCGTCCGAAGCGGCGCGACCAGGACCTGCCAGCCGGTCGCGGCAAAACCCGGGATCGTTTCCGCCACGGTTGGCAGATCGGGAAATTCCGGCAGGCGCTCCGGCGACGCAACGGCGATCAGCTTGACCTGTTTTGCTTTGACCGCCCCGACGATTCCCGAATAGCCCTCGATGATCATGGAGACGCGGCCAGTGCCGACATCGGCAAGCGCGGCAGCCGGTCCGCCGTTATAGGGAACCGGCAACAGCTGGACGCCCGCCCTCTCTTCAAACACCAAGCCAGTCAGATGCGTGAGCCTGCCGACTCCGGTCACCGCAATCGAGAGCTTGCCGGGCTCTTTTTTGGCGAGCGCGATCAGTTGCGGCAACGTCGAGACGCCGAGCGACGGGTTCACCGCGAAGAACATCGGATTGTCCGCGGTATAGCCGATCGGCAGAAAATCGCGCGGCAACATCACCGGCAAATTTGGCGCAACCGATTTTAGCGCCACGAAAGTCGACAAAGCGGGCATGAAAAGCGTGTAGCCGTCGGGAGCCGCTTCCGACGCCGCGCGAGCGGCGATGCTGCCGTTGGCGCCCGGATGATTGACCACGATCACC
>JASHQI010000088.1 GCA_030037645.1 Xanthobacteraceae bacterium | reverse complement strand
CCTCGTGCGTGGCGCGCAGCACCACGCGGGGCGCTTGGCCGGCGGCGAACGCCTCCTGCCAGCGCGGCGCGCACAGGCACCAACGGTCGCCGGGTTTGAGGCCCGGAAAGCCGAATTCGGGGATCGGAGTCGACAGATCGTTGCCCTGCGCTTTGGAGAAGTCGAGAAACGCAGCAGTCATGACCGCGCAGACGGTGTGACTGCCGACGTCTTCGCGGCCGGTGTTGCAGCAGCCATCGCGATAAAACCCGGTCATGGGCTTGATCGAACATATTTCGAGAGGCTCGCCGAGCACGTTGCGTTGCGGCTGCGGCCTGCGACCGCCAGTCTCCCTGTCATCTCTCAGCATCGCTGTCCTCTCGCGCATTCACCGCGCCAAGCCTTCGGCATCGGATACCGCAGTCGGTTCCTAGGGTTCCGGATTCCCACTTTGGCAAATCTACCGCCGCGGCGCCTCAGTCTCGACCGCTTCGACTTGGCCGGTCAATCCGCGTCACTCCAAGATTTCGTCGGCGCTCAATCCGGGTTACCATGAAGAAAAATCGAGAAAGCGCCATGATGGAAAGACCGACCCGCCGCGCCGTGATGGGCGCACTTGCCAGCGCCGCCGCTGCTGGCAGCACTTACGCCGCGGACTGGCCTTCGCGCACCATCACGATCATCGCCGGCTTTCCTGCCGGCGGACCGACCGATTTCGTGGCGCGCCTCATCGGCGACGGCTTGGCCAAGACGCTCGGCCAGTCGGTGATCGTTGAAAACCGCACTGGCGCTTCCGGCACGACGGCCGCGGCCTTCGTTGCCCGCGCTGCGCCTAACGGCTACACGCTCATGATGATCCCGTCAGGACATGCCACCGCTGCGGCAACCTTTGCGCATTTGCCCTACCGGTCGGTTGACGACTTCACCATGATCTCGCTCGTTTGCAGCTACCCCTATGTGCTGTGTACGAATGCCGCGAGCGGCATCAAGACCGTCGGCGAACTTCTCGACGCCGCGCGCACGCGCCCAACGCCGCTCCTGTTCGGCACGCCGGGAGTTGGTTCGGGTCCTCAGCTTGCCATCGAATTGCTCGCGCTCAAGACCAAGATCAAGGTCCAGCACGTTCCGTTTCGCGGCAGTGAGCCGGCTTCCCTCGAACTGCTCGCCGGCCGTCTTGATTTCATGATGGACCCGCCGGTGACCCTCATCCCGCATGTCCGCAGTGGCAAGCTCAACGCGCTGGCCGTGTCCAGCGCGCACCGCTATTTCGCCCTGCCGGATACGCCGACTATCGCCGAAAGCGGCTTGCCGGGCTACGACGTAAGCGCGTGGCAGGGATTGATCGGGCCGGCGGGGCTGCCGGCGACGATCGTGGCGCGGCTCAACGCCGAGGTTGTGCGTATTCTCAAGGAGCCGGCGACCGTGCAAAAGCTGCACGCGGTCGGCGACGAGGTAACGCCGTCGACGCCGGAAGAATTCAAGAGGCGGCTTACCGACGACATCGCCACCTGGACGGCGCTTGCCGACGAGATTCATTTCCAGCGGATTTGAGACGCGAGCGCGCTGCTGCGTTCAACTCCTAGCGCGCTTGCGGGGCCTCTAGCCGGCGAGCAGCGACGTGCCCGTCATCTCCTTCGGCTTCGGCAATTCCATCAGTTCGAGCAGCGTTGGCGCCAGATCGGCGAGGCGGCCTTCGGCGTTAAGCGCGCGATTGCGCGCGCCGACCAGCAGCAACGGCACCGGGTTCGTCGTGTGCGCGGTATGCGGGCCGCCGGTTTGTGGATCGCGCATCAGCTCACAGTTGCCGTGGTCGGCGGTGACGAGCAACGCGCCGCCTGATTTGGCGATGGCGTCGGCAATACGGCCGAGGCCGGCATCGACCGTCTGCACCGCCTTGATCGCCGCCGGCAGGCTGCCGGTGTGGCCGACCATGTCGGGATTGGCGTAGTTGAGCACGATCAGATCGTATTTGCCGGAATCGATCGCGGCGACCGCCTTGTCGGTCAGCTCGGGCGCCGACATTTCCGGTTGCAGGTCGTAAGTCGCGACCTTCGGCGACGGCACCATGATGCGATCCTCGCCAGAATAAGGCTCCTCGCGGCCGCCGTTGAGGAAGTAGGTGACGTGCGGATATTTTTCCGTCTCCGCCATGCGCAGTTGCCTGCGCCCGGCGCCGGCCACGACTTCGCCGAGGATGTTCTTGATCGTCTGCGGCGGAAAGATCGTCGTCATCAGCTTGTCGAGCTCGTCGGAGTATTGCGCCATGCCGACGGCCGCGGCAAAGCGCACGGTGCGCTGGCGCGCAAAGCCGGAGAAATTTGCCTCCAGCATCGCCGAGAGAATTTCGCGCACGCGATCGGCGCGGAAATTGAAGCACAGCACGCCGTCGCCGTTCTTCATGCCACGATAATCGCCGACCACCGCCGGCACGACGAATTCGTCGAATTTCTTGTTGGCATAGGCGTCGGCAATCACGGCCGGCGCATCGCGGAAGCGCGGCGCGTCGGCCGCGACGATGGCGTTATAGGCTTTTTCGACGCGGTCCCAGCGCTTGTCGCGATCCATCGCGTAATAGCGGCCGCACACGCTGGCGATCGAAACGTCGGCGGGCAGCGCCGCGATCAGATTTTTCAAATCGTCGCCGGCGCTTTGCGGCGGCGTATCGCGGCCGTCGGTGAAGGCGTGCACGCGGGTCGGCACGCCGGCGTGGCTGAGGATTCTGGCAAGCGCCGCGGCGTGATCCTGGTGCGAATGCACGCCGCCGGGCGAGACCAGGCCGATGAGATGGCAAGTGCCGCGGTTTTGCTTGAGCGCCTTGATAAGATCGACGAGCGCCGGCGCGCGTTCGATCTCGCCGCTTGCGATCGCGGCGCCAATGCGCGGCAATTCCTGCAACAGCACGCGGCCGGCGCCGATGTTGAGATGGCCGACTTCGGAATTGCCCATCTGGCCGTCCGGCAGGCCGACGTCCTCGCCGGAGGCATGCAGAAAGCCGCGCGGGCCGGCCTGCCAGAGCCGGTCGAAGGTCGGCGTTTTGGCTTGGCGCACGGCATTATCGGCGGCGTCTTCGCGCCAGCCCCAGCCGTCCAATATGACCAGCATCACGGGCCGGCGACGTTGCATTCTTGGGCAGTCCTCAATCGATGCGGACCGGTATTGCGGATTGCGGCGTTATCGTCAATCAAGCCGACGACGCCATCAGGATGGACACGATGGGCGACCGCATTCTGGTGCTTTTGCGCCATGGCCAGAGCGAGTGGAATCTGAAGAATCTTTTCACCGGCTGGCGCGACGTCGATTTGACCGGGCAGGGCGTCGAGGAGGCGCTCGCCGCCGGCCGCAAGCTCAAGGCGGAGCGCATTCGCTTCGACATCGGCTTCACGTCGGCGTTGATCCGGGCCCGGCGCTCGCTCGCGCTTGCCCTCGACGAGATGGGGCAAAACGCCATTCCCGTCGTCAAGAACCCGGCGCTCAACGAGCGCGATTACGGCGAGCTGTCCGGCCTCAACAAGGACGACGCGCGCCGGAAGTGGGGTGCCGAGCAGGTGCGGCTCTGGCGCCGCTCCTACGACATCGCGCCGCCCGGCGGCGAGAGCCTGAAGGACACCGCCGCGCGCGTCTTGCCCTACTACATCCAGGACATCCTGCCGCGCGTGCTCGGCGGCGGCAATGTCTTGGTCGCCGCGCACGGCAATTCGCTGCGCGCATTGGTCATGGTTTTGGAGCGGCTGTCGCCGCAAGACATCGTCGCCCGCGAGCTCGCGACCGGCGTGCCGCTAATCTACCGGCTCAATGCCGACTCGACCGTGGCGGACAAGCAGGAGCTGGGATAGTTCACCATGTCCGGTCATGCTCCAATTGCCGCTCCCATCATTCTGGTCGAGCGAACTCCGCCCGGCTTTTGACCGGTCAGAAAGAGGATTTGAGCACCGACCTGAAAATGAGTTACACTGCGCTGCGCCTTGGCGACGATTTTTTCAGACACGACAAGGCGTAGACAATCATTGCGAATGAGGGAGGTTTTCGATGAGCATTCGAACGCGATCGACTCTCGTGGCGATGGGCTTTTTGCTTGTCTCATCGAGCGCTGGTTTTGCGCAGCAACCAACCATTGAGGGCGCGTACAGGGGCAGCATCGTCTGTCAGCATTTGTCGGGAACCACGGGCATTTTGCGCGGTCCGCTCGATATCATCGTCTCCGGCACGACGGTCGTCGCGGCGCGACCAATCTTCAACCGCAACGGCAGCCGAGTCGTTGGCAGCGAAATCGCAACTGGGACCATCAACTCGGACGGGACGCTGCATCTCACTTCCTCATGGCCCGCAGTAGGCGGCGGCTTTAAGGGAACCTATAACGGCACCCTGAACGCGACAGGCGGAACGATCACCGGAACCCAGGCATGGAAGAGATCACAGGCCAACGGCGGTAACGTCTTGCGGACATGCTATGGCGCCTACGTCACGGCCCCGACACCGGACGCTCAGTCCGGCGAAGCGAAATAGTCTCACATCCAATAAATCTTATTGGAGCTAGAGCATGATCCCGAAAAAGCCTGCCCTCGGACTTGATCCGAGGGTGGAAACCGGTTTTCGGAAAAGATCATGCTCAATCAAAATGCCAGAGCCCGGTTTTGATTCTATCAAAACCGAAAAGGCTCTAAAGCGCCTCGACAAATTGCACCATGCGCCGGCGCTGGGCGGGATCCGGCAATGCGCCGCGCATGGCGCCGAGATCGTCGGCCATATGCGCGGGATCGGCGGTTCCGGGAATCACCGCCGTCACCCTCGGGTCGCCTATAAGGAATTTGAGAAAGAACTGCGCCCAGCTGTCGGCAAAGCCAGCCGCCCAGTCGGGCAGCGCCTTGCCGCGCACGGCGCGGAACAGCCGACCGCGGCCGAACGGCAATGCAGTCAGCACGCCGGCTTTCACTTCGGCGGCGGCCGGCAGGATACGCTTTTCGGCTTCGCGGTCGTCGAGCGAATAGTCGATCTCCACGAAATCCGGTTTTTCGCGCGCGAGCACGGTTTCGACCGCAGGAAAGGCGCGGTGAAAGGTCGAGGTAACGCCGATATAGCGGCATACGCCTTGCGCCTTCCACGCGCGAAAGCGCTCCAGCGATTGCGCCGGATCGTCAACGTTATGCAGTTGCAGGAGGTCGAGCTTGTTCGTCTGCAGGCGTGCGAGCGAATTTTTCAGCTCCGCTTCGTCGGGCGATTCGAGCTTGGTGGCGATGAAAAGTTTTGGCCGCAGTCCAGCGGGTGCCGTCACTTCGCCAATCACGCGCTCGGCGTCCCCATAGGTCGACGCCGTGTCGATCAGCGTGCCGCCGCTGGCAACGAGCGTTTGAATCACCGCCGCTGCTTTCTGCCGCGTCGCCGCGTCGTCACTATCGAAAACCTCGGCGGTGCCGAGCCCGACCGCAGGAAGCTGCTCGCCGCTTTTTGGGATGGCGCGGGTAATCAGCGGTCGGGAATTTTGCGCAAACGCAGCCGGCATCAGCGCTGCCGCTGCTCCGGCCGCCGGCAGCAGTGCGAATTCGCGCCGGCTCAATCTTACGGGCATGTCATTCTCCCTGCGCCGCGCCGGTATTGACGCGTTTGGCGCGTCTTTCCTGCGCCCGGCCGAGAGCGGCCGATAGGATCAGCCAGACCGCCGCCACCGGCGCTGCCACGAGCGCGATTGCGCCGAGCTTCAGTCCCAGCGCCTGCAGGCCGTCGTACACCCAGCCGTACAGCGCGTCGGAGCCGCGATAAACGACCACGTCGATCAGGTTCTTGGCTTTGTATTTTTCCTCGCGGCCGAGCACCGTGTAGAACACTTGGCGCGCCGGATTGGAAAAGGAGAAATGCATCCAGCGCTGCACCACCTGCGCGATGAGCACCACGGCAAGTGTCGGCACGGCAAAGACGGCGATGAAGCAGACCACATAGACCGCAGGCAGCGCAGCGGCGGTCAGGCCGGTGCCGAAGCGCTTGAGCAGTTGTCCGGTGACCACGATCTGCATCGCCAAGGTGAGCAGGTTCACCGCAAGGTCGATACTGGCAAAGATACGGGTCTGCGCGCCGGCGCCGTGCACATCGGCGGCGACGAGGTGAAGTTGTTGGAAATAGAGGATCGTCGCGCAGAACGACTGCAAGCTGATCCATGCGGCGATGCCGAGCAGATAGGGCGAGCGGACGAGCTCAGGCAGCGCCGCAAAGGCGCTGCCGCCGAGCCGCTGCGGCTCGGCTTGCGGGCCCGCGTGCGCTGTCGCCGCATGCTCCAGCCGCCAGACGCAGAACACCGCCGTTTCCAACAAAATGATCGCCGGGATCAGGAGATTGACCGGGCCGAGCGGCACCGACAGCCAGATGGTGATGACCGGACCGAGCAGCGCACCGGCGGTGCCGCCGGCGCCGATGAAGCCGAACAAGCGCTTGGCCTGGTCGGCGGTAAACAGGTCGGCCATGAACGACCAGAATACTGCAACGGCGAACAGACTGAACACGGCGACCCACACGTAAAACACGCGGGCGATGATCGCCGTGCCGGCGTGAAGTGTCAGCAAAAGCCAGAACAGCGCGAGATTGGCGGCAAAGAAGTGATAGACGAAGGGAATAAATCGCGCCCGCGGCAGTCGCGCTACCAACGCCCCATAGAGCGGCTGCACCACCAGCAGCGTCACGAATGTCGCGGTAAACAACCACGGCAAATTGCGCACGCCGCCGGCAATGCCCATTTCGTCGCGCAGCGGACGCAGCACGTAATATCCGGCGAGCAGCGTAAAGAAGTAGGCGAAGGACCACAGCGCAGCGGCGCGCTCTCGGGGGGTCGCCGGCACGGCCCGCGCGATCCAGCGGCGCAGCGACGCCACGCCGCCCGCTTTTTCGCGGTTCGTCTCGACGCTCATTACGGCAGCGAGAGCTTTTGCTTCAGCTCGGCCGCCGTCACCCGCTGGCCGTAGCCGGGACCGCCGCGCTGAAACAGCTTGGCATCGGTGAGCTTGCCGACCACGACCGGATCGAAGCCAGCGTCGCGCACGAGCCCCGCCGCCACCTGCACCGCTCCCGGATCGTCGCCGGCGATTGGCACCGCAAGCCTCGGTCCGGGACGGTTCGCTTGTTGCGCCAAATACATGTAACTCATCGTGTTGAAGGCACGTACCAAGCGTGTGCCCGGGAGGTACTTTTGCGAGGTGACGCCAATGCCGTTTTGCTCGACCTCCTCGGCGATGGCGCCGTCGCGCGCGGGGACCGCGTTGCAGGTATCGAGCACGATCTTGCCTTTCAATTGCGCGGCGTAATCGCGACCGATCTGCGGGATCGCACTGTACGGTACGGTCAGTAAGATCGCCTCGCCGAACGCGATCGCTTGCGGGACGCTGCCGGCCTGTGCCAGCGGGCCGAGGCTCGCTACCAGGTCCTTCAGGTCCTCGGGATGGCGATCGGAGAAAAAGACCTTGTGGCCATCCTTGACCCATAGCCCGCCGATCGTGCTGCCGATATGGCCGGCGCCGATGGTTCCGATCGGAATTTTGGCGCCGTCATTGGTCTGCGCTCGGCCCTCTGCAGGCCGCAAGACTGCGCTCAGCAGCAGCGCGCTGCCGGCCATTAGCAGGGCGCGCCGGCGGCGATCGACAAAATCCAGCTCGGGCTTTATTTGTTTAAGCATGTACCGGGCTCCCGCTTTGCTATATTCCGGCGGCGCTGCGCGCAGCGCCTACTGACTGCCATAACGGAGAAACTTCCTGGCCTGCCGGCTCATCCGCAGGCAGGTCAGCAAATCGGTGTAACTCGATAATCCGCTCATGGCGTCGGCAAGACATCCTGCTTTACTCGCCGCCGAAAAACCAGCCCATCGGGCTGCACGTTTATCCGCACTCTCAGCTCGCTCCTCATGCAGCGACTGAAGCTCAGATCCAATCCGTTGCGCTCACCCGGCCTCGCGGTATGCGCCGCAATTCCGCGGCACACAGGCGCAATGTCATGATATGGCACGCGCCGCCGCGGATAATTGCCACGGCGATTCCGGGAACGTCGCCGCAGATCATGAGGCTGCGCAGCGAAATCTCGTCAATGCTCATGCCACCAGTGTGGCAGGGCGAGCTTTCCAGTTCCAGCGCAGCCGCTCGTAGCGCCGCGGAGGCAGAATGATCGTTATTACCGGCTATCGCTATACCCCGCGGAAGCGAGACGGGATGAAAGACGCGTTACGCCGCCGCCGCGATCTGTCCCGCTTCCCAGCCGAGCATGGCGCGCTTGCGCGTAATGCCCCAGTGATAGCCCGTCAGGTCTCCGGCTTTGCCGACGACGCGATGGCAGGGCACGACGAAAGCGATCGGGTTTTTGCCGACCGCGGCGCCGACGGCGCGCGCGGCGGCCGGCGTGCAGACTTTGCCGGCGATGCCCGAATAGGTCACGAGCTTGCCCATCGGAATTCGCAACAGCGCTTCCCAGACTCGCACTTCCCAGTCGGTGCCGATCAGCACGACGCGCAACGGCTGATGTTGGCTCCACTGCGACGGATCGAAAATGCGCCGGGCGATCGCGGCAGTGCGGGCGCTGTCCTCGACGTAAGCCGCGCGTGGCCAGCGCCCCTTCATGTCCGCGAGCGTCGCCCTTTCCTCGCTGGGATCGGCAAAGGCGAGACCAGCGAGCCCGCGGTCGGTCGCCATGACCAGCGCGCTGCCGAACGGGGACGGATGAAAGCCGAAATGGATGGTCAGACCTTCGCCGCCGGATTTCCATTCGCCGGGCGACATCGCTTCGTGGGTGACGAACAGATCGTGCAGACGGCCGGGCCCGGACAGGCCGACCTCGTAGGTGGCGTCGAGCACGCTCGCCGAGTCGCGCAGGAGCTGCCGCGCGCCATCGAGCGTCAGCGCCTGCAGGAAAGCCTTTGGCGTCAGCCCGCACCAGCGGCGGAACAAATGATGCAGCTCGGTTGGGGTGACGCTGGCGGCTTCGGCGATGGCCTCGATTTCCGGCTGCTCGCGCCAATGGCCGCGGATGTGGCCGATGGCTTTGCGCACCACGTCGTAATCGGCGGCGGCGGCGGCGAGCGGCATGGGGTTAACAATGCGATCGGGTGACAGCATGGATGCCTCCATCATTTGCTCCCGATCTAAAGCGATCCCCGCCCCCAAACCACCCGATTTCTGGATACTTGTCATTCCGGCCGAGCCGCTTGCGGCGAGGGCCGGATGACGAGCTACTCAAACACCGTCCGGGTCGGCCCACGTTTGGCCTCGCCCAAGGCCGCCGACAGCGCGCGGGCGAAACTCGCCTTCTCGTGCGGCGCCAAGAAGCTGGCAATGGTCAGCCGCCGACCATGAGAGACCAGGAACAGCCGTTCGATGCCGAATTCCTGGTGCACGATGCGCTCAAGCCGCACCCAGACCGGATTGAGCGTCCATTCGCGCACGCCGCCGCGCTGACTGACTTTGCGCACGGTGAGTTCGGACGCCGTGACCGTGACTTCCTCATAGGCGCGCGCGGCGCGAAAATTGGCGCGGAACGCGAAATACAGGAGCAGCACGTCTAGCCCGAAGAAGCCGAACACCGGCCAGGCCCCGATTGAAATAAACACGACCCCGGAAACGAAGCTCAGCGCGCCCAGGCAGAGCATGAGAATGAGAAA
>JASHQI010000087.1 GCA_030037645.1 Xanthobacteraceae bacterium | reverse complement strand
CGCGCACCGGAGCATCGGAGCAGACCGTCCGTGACCAGCTCGCCCGCGAGACCGGCATCGTGCGCTTCGGCACCGTGGAGGACGTGGCCGATCTCGTGACCTTCATCGTCTCCTCGCGCGCCACCTGGCTGCATGGCGCCACCATCGACATCGACGGCGGGGAGATTCCGGTGCTGTGAGGACGCGGCCATGAACATTCTCCTCACTCCCGCGCGCATCGGACCGGTGGAAATCCGCAATCGAATCGTCATGCCGCCGATGACCACCCGCACGGCGGATGCGGACGGCTTCGTCACCGAGGACACGATTGCCTACTACACGGCACGGGCACGCGGCGGAGTGGGACTGATCACGGTCGAGATGGCCTCACCCGAAAAATGCGGCCGGCATAGGCGGCACGAAGTCGGCATCTATGACGATTGCTTCATTCCGGGCCTCACGCGACTGGTCGACGAAATCCATCGCGGCGGCGCCAAGGCATCCATTCAGCTCGGCCATGGCGGCGGCCATACGCGCGTCGACATCTGCGGCGAAACGCCCATCGCGCCCTCCGCCATTGCGCATCCGGTTTACGAGATCACATTTGAGACGATCGTTCCGCAGGAGATGACCAAAGCGCGCATTGCGCAGACGACCGCCGCGCACGCCGCCGCGGCCCGCCGCGCGCAGCAAGCGGGCTTCGATTGCGTCGAAGTGCACGCCGCCCACGGCTATCTGATTTCGCAGTTCCACGCGCCATTCGAAAACCGGCGCAGCGACGAATACGGCGGCAGCCTGGAAAACCGCGCTCGCTTCGGGCTCGACGTGTTGCGCGCGGTGAAGGCGGCCGTGCCTTGCATGGGCGCCGTCTACCGGCTTTCGGTCGAGGATTTTTTTGCCGGCGGCCTGCCGTTTCACGAGGGCCGGCAGATCGCGGTCTGGGCTGCGCAAGCGGGCGCCGATGCATTGCACGTCACGGCAGGGCATTACCGCTCGATCCCGTCGGCGCAAATCGTTTTGCCGCCCATGGCTTATCCGGACGCCACGTTCATCGACTATGCGGCCGAGGTGAAAAAACAGGTCGCGGTGCCGATCATCGCGGTCGGCCGACTCGGCGATCCCACCACCGCGGCGGCGGCAGTCGAAAGCGGCAAGACCGACTTCATCGCGCTCGGCCGCACGCTCGTGGCCGATCCGCAATGGGTTGAGAAAGTCACGCACGGCGAACCGATCCGCCGCTGTCTCGCCTGCAATACCTGCATCAACGAAATGCGCGGCGGCGCCCGTATCGGCTGCGTGGTCAACGGCGCAGCAGGGCGCGAGACCGCCTTTGCCAAGGCGCAACCGCCGCGCGGCGAGCGCATCGCCGTGATCGGTGCCGGCCCGGCCGGCCTGACCTATGCCGCCCTGGTGGCCGAAGGCAACGCCGTGACCGTTTTCGAAAAGGATGCGCGCGCCGGCGGCGCCTTCCGCTACGCCGGCAAGGCGCCGCTGTTCCAGGAAGTGGCGGCGTCGGAAAAAAGTTTCGAGCGCTACATCGCCGATCTGGTGGCGGCCTGCCAATTCAAGGGCGTGACGTTTCATTTTGCGACCGACGTGGCCGCCGATCCGCAGGTGCTGGCGCCGTTCGACCGCATCGTGATCGCGAGCGGCGCCGGCTATCGATATGGCCTCGGTCCAATCGTCACGAGAATGCTCGACCACGGTCTGGCGCGCTGGTCCGGCATCGCGCGGCTCTTTTCACAAGAACCATTGCGCGACTGGTTCTACTACCGGGCGCGACGCGAGACCGGCGAGCGTTTCAAGGCGCTGGCGCGGCCCGGACAAACGGTCACCGTCATCGGCGACGCGAGACGCGCCGGCAAGAGCAAGCAGGCGATCACCGGCGCCTTCGAGGCCGCCATGCTCGGCAGGTGAAGCGGAGTTGCGCCTTGCGGGTATGCTCACTTCGGGCGAAGCTGCTAGATTAAGGGTCGCGTTCATGGAGCCCATCATGTCCGAACCGATCTGGAACAAGTTTCTCACCGAGCGCGACAAGGCGGTGTTCGGCACGTCGGGCTACGGCGCGCGCGGTGGCTTCGGCAAGCGGCCGGCACTGCTGATCATCGACGTGAACTGGGCGTTCTGCGGCGATCGCCCGGAGCCGATTCTGGAGTCGATCAAGCGCTGGCGCAATTCCTGCGGCGAGGACGCCTGGATCGCGCTGCCGTATATCCGCGCGCTGATCGACAAGTGCCACGACAAAGGCGTCCCGGTCATGTACACGACCGGCGTGCGCCGCGACGACAATTGGGATTCCGGCTCCTGGGCCTGGAAGAACTCGCGCAACGAGGAGGATCGCAACGCCGTCGTGACCAATCTCGACGGCAACGAGATCGTCACCCCGATCGCGCCCTCTCCACAGGACATCGTGGTGCTCAAGCAGAAGCCGTCGGGCTTCTTCGGCACCAATATGGCGAGCTACCTGACGCTCCTGCAATGCGACAGCGTCATCGTTACGGGCACAACCACCTCGGGCTGCGTGCGCGCCACCGTGCTCGATGCCTTCAGCCTGAATTACCGCATCGCGCTCGCCGAAGAGGGCTGCTTCGATCGCTCTCAAGCCAGCCATGCCATCAACCTCTGCGACATGAACGCCAAGTACGCCGATGTGGTGAAGACCTCGGAAGTTCTCGCCTTCCTCAATACGCTGCCGAACGGGATGTATGAACTGCCGAAGGGCAATGCCGCGCCTGAGCGCGGGCAACGGCGCGCGGCGAACTATTAATGCGCCGGGCGCAGGTGTGGGTGCGGCCGGACAATAAGCCGCACGCCTTCGTCATTTCGCCGCCGTCATGGCCGAGCTAGGTCGGTAGGGCTGCGTGGCCCCCGCAGCGTCCGTACGCTTGGCTAAGATCACAGCTTACCACCGGTAAAAGTCATCGACGATGCAACCTGGACAGCGCAGAAACCTGATGGTGATTGCGCCATGCCTCGTTGCGATTCTTTTCATGTGCTGCCTCGTCGCCTATTCGCCGACGCTGTACCGCATGTTCTGTGCCGCCACCGGCCTTGCCGGAACGACGCAGCGGGTAATCGCCGACACCGCGGCGATCTCCAAGCAGACGGTGACGGTCGCGTTCGACACCAACGTCGCGCCGGGGCTGCCGTGGCGGTTCGAGCCTGACCAGCGCGCCGTGACCGTACACCTCGGCGAGCAAAAGCTGGTGTATTTCACCGCCGAGAACCTCAGCGACCAGTCGATCGTCGGACACGCGACATTCAACGTCACGCCGCTGCGGAGCGGCATCTATTTCAACAAGATTCAATGCTTCTGCTTTAGCGAAGAGCGCCTCGACGCCCATCAAAAAGTCAACATGCCGGTCGTTTTCTACGTCGACCCGGCATTCGGCAGGGATGCGGACATGCACGACGTCGCCCAGATCACGCTGGGCTATACCTTCTTCCGCTCAGCCAATCCGGAGAATGCCAGGGACCTTTCCCGTTTCCTCCCCGACTCCCCGCCGGACCCCGCCAACGGCCGCGAAATCTTCAGCGAACGATGCGCCGCCTGCCACGAGCTCGACCGCAACAAATATGGTCCGATGCTCGGCGGCGTATTCGGCCGCCGGGCCGGCTCGGTCGCGGGCTATGACTATTCCCCGGCGCTGAAGCATGCCGGCCTGACTTGGACCGCGGATAGCCTCAATAGCTGGCTGATCTATCCGCAGAAATTCATTCCCGGCGTCAAAATGCCCGTTCGCGTTCCCGACGCTGCATCGCGCCGCGACCTCATTGCCTATCTGCAGGCGGAAAGCCTGCAGCGAATTGATGGCCCAAACGCCGCGAGCCCCAAGAGCGCGGCGGACGGGCACCATTCGGGGTCTTGAGCAATCCCGATCAGCGGTGCAGCGCTTCACGCTGCGCCGCGTTCGCAAAACGCGCGATGCCGCAACGGGCTCTACGCCCTTCCGGCAAGCTGCCTCGCCTTATCGAGATGGCCGTAGCTGCGCACCGGGGCACACATCAGGAAGCGGTAGCCTTCCTTGACGATGCGTTCGGCGTTGCCGGCCTCGACGTGCGGATGGCCGACGACGACGCCCGCCTCTTTGCAAGTGGCGACGATCTGCGCCATGTGCTCCAGCACCACCTTGTGTTCGTACTGGCGGGGATAGCCGAGCTCCTGGGACAGATCGCCCTCCCCGATCAGGACGGCGCCGATGCCCGGCACGTTCTTTAAGATGTCTTTCAGGTTTTTGATGCCCACGGTGTCCTCGATCATGAGAATGACGAATATTTCTCCTTTGGGGTTGAGGGGCCAGACGTCGGCGCGCTCGTAATATTCCTGCTGGGTAATGCCCCAATAGCGGACGGCCGACGTCGGGCCGTCGCCGCGGATGCCGGCCGGCTCGTACAGCGGCTTGTTTTTCAGCCGCGGATAGCGGCACGCGGCGACGGCGTTATAGGCCTGCTCGACATTGCTGATGTGCGGCCAAATGACTCCGTAAGCTCCGAGATCGAGCACCTGCTTGGCGTGGAATTGCGCCTTTTCGCCGCCATTCGGCGGAATCCGCGCGAACGGAGCGACGGCCGGGGCAACTGAACCGGATCGCGCAATCTGCCCGCGGTTGAGCATGTATTGCAGGCAATCGCGGAACGCCCGTATGTCGTAGGCATTGTGCTCCATCTCGTAAACGACCGCGTCGTATTTCGCGGTCGTGAGCGCGATCGCCGCCTCGACGTCGGCTGGCGAAAAACAGGTCAGCGCAGTTTGGCCGGCTTCGAGCGCGCGAATCACGCCGTTGAGCCGTGGAAGTTCAGCCATTCCCAGTCTCCTCAAACGATAATCGCCATCCTAGCGCATCATTGCGAATATTGGATACGGCTTTTCGGCGCGGCTCGCGCAGCAGATAATTGGCTGACGCGTCCGTTTGACAATCGCGCCGCACGCCGTAGCATCTGCCCTCCCCCAACCCCTTGCATGGCACCGTCATGATTATCGATTGCCACGGCCACTACACCACCGAGCCCAAGGACCTGCCCCGCTTCCGCAAGGAGCAGACTGCAGCCGCCAATGCCAAGAACAAGGCGGCAATGCCGCCGCGCGCCGCGCTCAAATTGCCGGATGACGAAATCCGCGACAGCATCGAAGGCAACCAGCTCAGGCTGCAACGCGAACGCGGCACCGATCTCACGATCTTCTCGCCGCGCGCCTCCGGGATGGGGCATCACATCGGCGACGAGAGCGTCAGCATCGAATGGTCGCAGATTTGCAACGATTTGATCGCCCGCGTGGTGTCGTTGTTTCCGCAAAACTTCATCGGCGTGTGCCAGTTGCCGCAGTCGCCCGGCGTCGATCCGAAGAATTCGGCGGCCGAGCTCGAACGCTGCGTCAGGATGGGCTTCGTCGGCTGCAACCTCAATCCCGACCCGTCGGGCGGCTACTTCAACTCGCCGCCCATGACCGATAAATCGTGGTTCCCCCTCTACGAGAAGATGATCGAACTCGACGTGCCGTGCATGATCCACGTCTCCGGTTGCTGCAATCCGGCGATGCACACCACCGGCTCGTATTATCTCAATGCCGACACCATGGTGTTCATGCAGGTCATCCTGTCCGACCTGTTCAAGACATTTCCGAAGCTGAAATTCATCATTCCGCACGGCGGCGGCGCGGTGCCGTTCCACTGGGGCCGCTTTCGCGGCATCGCGCTCAACAACGGCAAGCCGGAGCTTGCCGAGATCATGGGCAACAATATTTTCTTCGACACCTGCGTCTATCATCAGCCGGGCATCGATCTTTTGACCAAGGTGGTGCCGATCGACAACATCCTGTTCGCGTCCGAAATGGTCGGTGCGGTCAAGGGCAACGATCCGAAGACCGGCTTCGGCTTCGATGACACCAAGCGCTATATCGACAAGGCGCCGATCAGCGACGCCGATCGGCGAAAGATTTTTGAGGGCAACGCGCGCAAAGTCTACAGCCGGCTCAAAACCCGGGCGACGGCGATAGCATAGCCGCGCGGCGGCAATACGCTTCACGCCGCGCCGCCCGGCAGCTTGCCGCGCGAAAGGACATGACTTTGGCAAGGTCTCCAAAGGTGCGGCAGGAGCGCGGAACGCAAACCCTCCGGATCGGCAGCCGCGAGATGCAAGCCCGCGGATTGCCTGTCGGCTTCTGGACCGACCTTTACCACCGGTCGATGTCGGTCTATTGGCCGGTCTTTTTCGCCAGCGCCGCGCTGATTTTCATCGGGCTGAACGCCGTTTTCGCATTCTTTTATTGGTTGGGCGACAAGCCGATCGCCAACGTCAACAAAGATCTTCCGCTCAGCCTTTTCTATTTCTCAATCGAGACACTGGCGACCGTCGGCTACGGCGACATGCATCCGCAAACGAATTACGGACACCTCGTCGCCACCGTGGAAATTTTCACCGGCATGAGCTTTCTCGCCGTGATGACCGGCCTGATTTTCGCGCGCTTCTCGCGGCCTCGAGCGCGCTTTGTCTTCGCCGAGCATGCGGTCGTCGGCATGCATCAGGGCTGTCCCACCTTGATGATCCGCGTTGCCAACGCGCGAAACAACACAATCTCGCAGGCCACGGCAAGGCTCTGGTTGTTGCGCATGGAGCACACGATCGAAGGGATCATGTTGCGCCGCTTTTATGAGCTGAAGCTCGATCGTCAGGAACATCCGATTTTCGCGCTGAGCTGGACGCTATTTCATGCGATCGATGAAACGAGCCCGCTTCACGGGGCCACGAGCGACGCGATCGCCGCCTCCGATACCGCATTGGTGCTCAATGTCAGCGGCGTCGACGACAGTTCGGCGCAGCACCTCTATTCGCGAAAGCTTTATGGGCGGGACGATATCCTGTGGAATTACCACTACAGCGACATTGCCAGCTTTTCGGACGCGGGCCGGCTCATCATCGACTACAGCAAGTTCCACGATGTCAGGCCCGAAACCGCACCAATGCCTCGTGCCGGTTAATGCTCCGGCAGGAAGTATTTGGCGACTCGGTCGCGGATCGCCTGCGGCGCCGCGTAGGCCTCGCTCAACAGCGCCTGAATTTGCGCCCCATCAAGAAGATCGATCGGCATGTAGGCCTTGCGAGCGTCGGCGAGGAATGCGGGATCGTGCACCGTTTCGACAAATGCTATCCGCAGCGCTTCGACCCGATCGGTTGGAATACCCGGCGGCGCCAAGAACGGGCGACCGAATTCCCCGGTCAAGACAGTCAATCTGAAGAACGCCTTGTCCTCCGGCTTCGACATCATATCGAGAGCCAACGGGACATTCGGCAAATCCTTGTCCTTCACCAATCCCATTTGAACGAGCACATTCAGATCGTTATTAGCGATCCACGCCGGCGAGCTCGACTGCAATGTTTGCCATGCCAGCCCGCAAATGCCCTGGACCTCGCCTTTCTCCAACGCCAAATGCATTTCCGAGGTCGAATATCCGGAAATGACCTTGAATTTTGTGCCGAATAATGCGTTCAAAATATGCGGCAAGACGGCCGGCGTCGCATTTTGCGACGTTGCACTGACCAGCACTTGCTGCCTGCGGGCATCCTCGATCGTTTTGATCGGCACGGTGTGCCAAGTGGTGCACACCGCTTGCTGCTTGCCTATGCTTCCAATCCAGTTGAACTTCCGTGCGTCAAACTGCGCGCCGGTATCGCCGAGCAGCGGCAAAAGCGTGCCGGTGTTGGTCGAGGCGGCGATTTCCGAGCCGTCGCGCGGCGCCGTGCGATACATGTAATTGAAATTGGTTAGTCCGCCGGCACCCGGCTGATCCTTGACGACGATCGCAGGATGGCCGGGAATGTGCGCGGAATAATGTTGTGCAAAAACGCGCGCATAGACGTCGTAGCCGCCGCCGGCGCCCGAGCCGACAACGATCGTCAACGGATTGTGGCTGTAAAACTCCGCAGCCGGCTGCGCCATGACCGGGCGCGCCAGCGCCACTGTGTAAAATGCCAGTCCGGCGACCCCAAGCAATTCCAAAGCTTTCGCATATCGCAATTGCTTGCCTCCGCTGCGCGTTGTCACGAGACGTTGATCACAATCTTTCCGAAATGCTGGTTTGCGCGCATGACGGAAAGCGCCTCGGCGACGCGATCTAAAGGATACGTCCTGTAGATCGGCAAGGACAGCTTGCCGGTTTCGACCGCGGGCCATAGGTCGGCGCGCATCAGGCGGACGATCTCGCGAACTTCGTCGGGTGTGCGGGTGCGGAAGGTCACGCCGATATAGTCGATGCGCCTGAGCGCATGCAGATCGAAGTTGAACTCGCCCGTCATGCCGCCCAGTCGCCCGACATTAACGATCCGGCCGAGGATTGCTGCGGCTTCCAGATTCTGGTTGGCGACGCCGCCGGAAATCAAATCGACGATGAGATTGACACCCTTGCCGGCAGTGGCCTTCTTGACTTGCTCGGGCCAGTTTGGATCGTTCGAGTCGAGCGCTGCGTCGCAGCCGAATTCTGCAAGTCTCGCCCGGCGCTGTGGATTTGTGGAGGTGCCCAGCACCAGCGATGCACCCATCAGCTTGCCGATCTGCATGCCCATCAAGCCGACGCCCGAGCTTGCGCCCTGGATCAGCAGCGTTTCACCACGTTTCAGGCGGCCGGCCGTGACGACGGCATTGTGCATGGTTTGCAAGGCGACCGGAAAGCAGGCGGCCTGCTCGTAGGTCATATTGTTTCCCGGAATGTGATGCACGCGGCCTGCGTCGGTGACGACATATTGCGCAAATCCGCCTGGCGCCGAGCCCATGACGCGGTCGCCGGCCTTGAAGTCCTTCACCTCACTGCCGACCGCCTCGACCTCGCCGGAGCATTCCAGGCCGATGCGCGCGCCGACGCCGCCAACGCTGCCGTGGCGATGGCCGGACGCGACAATCAGGTCGGCGCGGTTGAGGCTTGAGGCGCGCACGCGAATCAAAAGCTCGTTCGGCTTCGGCTCCGGCTTTGAAATTTCGCGAACCTCAACGCCCGCATCTCCCAGAACTGCAGCTTTCATGTTCTCCTCCGCGGTTCCTACTTTCGCCTTTCGGTGAAACTGCGACGTGCTATCGTCCAGGCCGTTACCGGGTTCAACTAGTGACAGTGACTAGGACACAATGCCATTCGAAGCTCTCACTACCACCAGCGTCGGAAGCTTCCCACGCCCTGCATGGCTTGCCCATACCCAACGTAATCAGCTCACCTTCCGGCTTTCCGGCGAGGCGCTCAAGGAAGCCATGGACGACGCCACCGTGGTCGCCTTGCGCGAGCAGGAAGAGCTGGGGCTCGACGTTCTGACCGACGGCGAGATGCGACGGGCGAACTTCATCTTTCATATCGCCGGAAAGTGGGACGGGGTCGATACCGAGAGGCTCGTCAGTAAAGAGATTTACCGCAATCGCACCGCCAATCGCCTGGTGCCGCGCATCACCGGCAAGATCGTTCGCCGGACGCCGTCCTCCGTCGACGATCTGCGGCTTGCCAAATCCCACACGACCCGCCCGTTGAAAATGGCGGTGCCGGGCCCGATGACGGTCGTCGACAGCGCGATGAACGAATTCTACAAACAAGAAGACGAGCTTGCGTTCGACGCTGCGGCCGCACTGAACGGCGAGTTGCGCGATCTTCAAGATGCCGGCTGCGAGGTGCTGCAGATCGACGAGCCGGCCATGACGCGCTACCACGACAAGGTTCGCGCTTATGGCGCCGCCGCTCTCGACCGCTGCCTCGACGGCATAACCGTGCCGACCATCGTCCATCTTTGCTACGGCTATCCGGGCGGCGGGACCCCGCAGCATCAATACCAATATGAGAACCTGCTGCCGGAATTGATGAAGACGCGTATCGGCGGCTTTCATGTCGAGTTCGGCCGCAGTTCCTTCGATCCGAAGGTGCTGAAAATCTGCGCCGACCGCATCGTCATGTTCGGTTGCGTCGACCCCGGCGACTCGCCGGTGCCCACGGTCGACTCGATCGAACGCCGGGTCGGCGAGGCGCTCGATTGGCTCGATCCCCGGCAGGTATGGCTGGCGCCGGACTGCGGGCTGATGACCATCAGCCGCACCCTGGCACAGCAAAAGCTGCGCGTTATGGTAGAGGCGGCAAAGCGCTTGCGCGCCTCGTTGTAGGCAAGCCGCGGCGGGTCAGCCGGAAAGCGTCGACGGAAGGCATCACCAGCCGTGCGGCAAAGGCCGATTACGCCGATGAGGCCAATCGTGGTAGGATGAATCATGAACCAGGTGGTCCGTCCCAAAATCCTTGCGTCGGCGTGTCCGCACGATTGTCCATCCACTTGCGCGCTCGAGATTGAGGTTCTTGACAAGCATACCATCGGCCGCGTCCGCGGCGCGCAGGACAATGCCTACACGGCCGGCGTGGTCTGCGCCAAGGTCGCACGTTATGCCGAGCGCGTGCATCACCCGGACCGTGTGTTGCATCCGCTTCGGCGGACGGGTGCAAAAGGCAGCGGTCAGTTCGCCCGGGTCTCGTGGGACGACGCCCTCGACATCGTCGCCGAGCAATTCATCCGCGCCGCGCAGGCGCACGGCTCGGAAGCGGTTTGGCCCTACTATTATGCCGGCACCATGGGCCATGTCATGCGCGACGGCATCCAGCGCCTGCGGCATGCCAAGAAATATTCCGGGTTCTTCTCGACCATTTGCGTCAATTCGGCCTGGACCGGCTTCATTGCCGGCACCGGCAAGCTTGCTGGAGCCGACCCGCGCGAAATGGCAAAATCCGATCTGGTGGTGATCTGGGGCACCAACGCGGCGAACACCCAAGTCAACGTGATGACGCATGCGACACGCGCCCGCAAGGAGCGCGGAGCCAAGCTCGTCGTCGTTGACGTTTACATGAACACGACGATGCAGCAGGCCGATTTGCCGGTGCTGATCCGGCCCGGAACCGACGGCGCGCTGGCTTGTGCGGTGATGCATTGCCTGTTCCGCGACGACAAGGCCGACTGGGATTATCTGCATCGCTATACCGATGCGCCGCGCGAGCTCGCCGAGCATTTGCTCACGCGCGACCCGGCCTGGGCGGCGCGGATCACCGGCTGCCCCGCCGAAACAATCGAAGCCTTTGCTCGCCTCGTCGGCGAACGAAAGCGCGCCTACTTCCGTCTCGGCTACGGATTCTCCCGGTCGCGCAACGGCGCGTTCAACATGCACGCGGCAAGCTGCATCGCCGCGGTGACGGGCGCGTGGCGGTATGAAGGCGGCGGCGCCTTTCACAACAACAGCGGCGTCTTCCACCTCGACAAAAGCTTGATCGAAGGCGAGGACATTCGCGATCCCGCGATCCGCATGCTCGATCAGTCACGCATCGGCGCGATCCTGACCGGCGATGCCGAGGCGCTTCAAGGCGGGCCGCCAGTCACCGCGATGCTCATCCAGAATACCAATCCGGTCGCGGTGGCGCCGGATCAGGAGGTGGTGAAGCGCGGTTTTGCCCGCGACGACCTGTTCGTGTGTCTGCACGAGCAGTTCATGACCGACACCGCCAAGGTCGCTGATGTGATCCTGCCCGCCACCATGTTCGTCGAGCATGACGATTTTTATACCGCCGGCGGCAGCCAATATATCCTGCTCGGGCCGAAGCTGGTCGAGCCGCCCGGCGAATGCCGCTCCAATCACGAGGTGATCTGCGCGCTGGCAAAGCGTGTCGGCGCCGAACATCCCGGCTTTGCCATGACGGCGCGCGAGCTGATCGACCGCACGTTGCAGAAATCCGGCTGGGGCACGCTTGCCGACATCGAGGCCAGCCGCTGGATCGATTGCCAGCCGGATTTTGCCACCGCGCACTATCTCAACGGCTTCGCCTATCCTGACGGCAAGTTCCGCTTCAAGCCGGACTGGCCCAACGTGCCTTTCAACCGCTGGCACCGCAAAGTGCCGTCTCGTCCGATCCCGAAATTGCCGGACCACTGGAACGTGATCGAGGAGGCGGAAGCCGAGCATCCGTTCCGGCTGGCAACCTCGCCGGCGCGCGGTTTCCTCAACTCGACCTTCACCGAAACGCCGACCTCGCTTTCGCAGGAGGCTCGGCCGACCGTCATGATCAATCCGGAGGACGCCGCTGCGCTTGGCGTCGCGGACGGTGAAACGGTCTTGCTCGGCAACCGTCGCGGCAAGGTGCAGATCAATGCCAAGCTGTTCGACGGTGTGCGCCGCGGCGTGCTCATCGCGGAATCGCTGTGGCCCAACTCCGCCTACGCGGACGGCCGCGGCATCAACACGCTGACCGGCGCCGATTCGATCGCGCCATTCGGTGGCGCCGCCTTCCACGACAACAAGGTATGGCTGCGCCGCGCCGAGCCGCGATAGAGCAAAGCAAAGCGTAAATCCACAGGCCGTGGCGACGGCGCCCCTTGTCGATGTTGTCGAGCCGCCGGCGATCCATATAATCGGCGTCGGGGATGCGGCGTCTGTTCGCCGCGAGCGCCGTAGGGGGGCGCATAAGATGAAAGTTGCAAGAAATGCCGGCCTTGCCGGCGGCATTGCATTTGCGTTGTCGGCACTGAGCGGCGGCGTGGCTGGGGCGGCGCCGCCCCAGCAAGTCGCTCCATCCTGGGATGGCTTCTATATGGGCGCCGATGCCGGCTACGGCATGGGCGTGTCCTCCATTCAAGAACC
>JASHQI010000086.1 GCA_030037645.1 Xanthobacteraceae bacterium | reverse complement strand
ATGATCTGGCCGCGCACCGCCTGCCCGGCGATGAGCGCCGAACTGCCGGCGTTGACCGCCTGGCGGCTGGCAAAGGAGCCGACGCCCTGCGCGATCGCGCCGGTATCGCCGAGCGTCATGACGATGTCGTCGAGGCGGCAGCCGACTTGTTCGGCGACGATCTGCGACAGCGTCGTGCGCGTGCCCTGGCCCTGATTGGTGGCGCCGCTCGCTACCGCAACCTTGCCGCTTGGCAGCACGCGCACGGTCACGCCCTCGAACGGACCGAGGCCGGTGCCCTCGACATAATTGCCGAGCCCGATGCCGAGGAAGCGGCCTTGGTCGAGCGCCAATCGCTGGCGCCGGTGAAAATCGTCATAGGCGGCGGACGCCAGCGCGGTCTCCTGGCCTTTCGGGTAGTCGCCGCTGTCGTAGACCAGCGGCTTGCCGTCGCGGAAGGTCAGGCCGACCTCGTAGGGCATTTGCTCCGGCTTGATGAAATTGCGGCGGCGCACGTCGGCGCGATCGACGCCGAGCTCGCGCGCGACGCGATCCATGAGGCGCTCCATGGCAAACACCGCCTGCGGCCGGCCGGCGCCGCGTACCGGAGTCGTCGGCACCTTGTTGGTCAGCACGACCATGGTGTCGATCTGATAGGCCGGGACCACATAAGGGCCGGGCACGCTCGCCGCGGCAATATAGGGCATGATCACGCCCCAGGGCACGAACGCGCCGCTGTCGTGCAACAGCCGGCCGCGCACGCCGAGAATCATGGCGTCTGCGTCGACGGCGATGGCCACGTTCCAATATTGGTCGCGCTCCTGGGTCGCGCACAAGAAATGCTCGCGCCGATCCTCGATCCATTTCACCGGCCGGCCGAGCTTTAGCGCCGCTGCCGGTATCGCCGCCTCTTCGGGATAGAAGATCGCCTTCGGGCCAAAGCCGCCGCCGACATCCGGTGCGATCATCCGGATCGACTCGAGATCGCGGCCGAGCACATCGGCCAGCATGCGACGGCCGATATGCGGCGTCTGCGTGCCCGACCAGACCGTCAGCAGATCGGAGACCGGGTCATGGTGCGCGAGCACCGCGCGAGTTTCGATCGCCATGCCGCCGCCGCGGTGCTGCCAGATTTGCTCTTCGAAGATGTGCGTGGCGACGGCGAAGGCGCCGTCGACGTCGCCATAGGCCAGCCGGAACGTCGCGGCGACGTTCGAGGCAACGTCAAGGTGCGCGGACGCGGCACCCTTCTTGATCGCCTCCCGGCAGTCGCTGGCCGCCTCCAGCACATCGTAATGCGCGATCAAGAGCGCCGCGGCATCTTCGGCAATGTAACGCGTATCGGCGATCACGATCGCGATCGGCTGGCCGACGTAGCACACCTCGTCGCGTGCCAGCACCGTTTGGTTGTGCGCCGCCCTGAGCGCCGGATGAGGCAATAGCATCGGCATCGGTTGGCGCCGCATCGGCTCCGGCAGGTCGTCCGCGGTCATCACCGCGTGAACGCCGGGCATGATCATCGCCGCCTTGGCATCGAGCGAGACAAGCTTGGCGTGGGCATGCGGCGAGCGGACGAAGCAGGCATGCAAAAGGCCGGGCAGCTTCATGTCGTCGACGAACCGGCCGCGGCCGGACAACAGGGCCGGGTCCTCCAGCCGCTTGACGCGCGCGCCGAAATGTTTTGCGCCCATATCCTTCAGGCTCCGGATGCGCCGCGCAGCCGTTGCGCGGCGTCGAGCGCCGCGGCCACGATACCGGCGTAGCCGGTACAACGACAGAGATTGCCGGTGAGCGCTTCGCGCACCTGCTGCTCGCTGGGATCGGGTTTTTCACGCAACAGCTCGGTCAGCGTGATCAGCATGCCCGGCGTGCAGAAGCCACACTGCAGGCCGTGGTTGTCCATGAAGGCTTGCTGCAGGACGGACAGCTTGCCGTCGGGCGCCAAACCTTCGACCGTCGTGACCTCGCAACCGTTGGCCTGCACCGCGAACATCAGGCAGGAGCGCGTCGAGCGGCCATCGACGAGCACGGTGCAGGCGCCGCACACGCCGTGCTCGCAGCCGAGATGGGTGCCGGTGAGAGCAAGCTCGTGACGCAGAAAATCAGCAAGCGTCAGCCGCGCTTCGACGAGACGCGCATGCGACTTGCCGTTCACTGTCACCCGTGTCGGCTTTTTACCCATAGGTTTCGACGCTCTCCCGCACCCAGTCTGGCTTCCATGCTTGTTTCCGAGCTTCCACGTCAGACGATATTCGGCACTTCCACACCGGCGTTCCGCGCCGCATCGGTGAGGGCGCGCACGCTCAACACCTGGCCGAGGTGGCGCCGGTACTCGGCGCTGGCGTGAATATCCGAAAGCGGCTCGGCCAGCCACGGCGCCGTCGCCGCGGCCCGGATCGCTGCGGCATCGAGCGGCTGGCCGACCAGCCTGGCCTCGGCGGCATAGGCCCGCAGCGGCGAGGCCGCAACACCGAACAGCGCAATCGCCGCCCGGCGCACCGCACCGTCACCGCCGATATCGAGCAGCGCCGCCGCCCCCGCCAAGGCGAAGTCGCCCTGGCGGCGGGCGAATTCGCGAAAGCCGTGGCCGTGACCCTGCCGCCACAGCGGCAGGTCGATCGCCACGATCATTTCGTCGGCTTGTAGCACGGTCGCCATGAAGCCCGTGCAGAAATCCGCGAACGGGACCTGCCGGACGCCGCGCACGCTCGCCACGTGGATCGTCGCATCATAAGCGGCGCAGACCGCGGGCAGTTCGGCCGCCGGATCGGCGTGCGCCAAGCTGCCGCCAATGGTGCCGCGATTGCGCGTCTGGCGATGACCGACGTGGCGAAGCGCCTCCGCCAGCAGCGGGCAATGTCGCGCGACTTCGGGCGCCGTTTCAATATCGCGCTGTCGCGTCATGGCGCCGACGCGCAGACGACCGTCCCCGACGCCGATGCCGCTCAAGTCGTCGACGCCGTTGAGATCGACGAGATGATCGACCATGACGTAGCGAAAATTCATCATCGGCACCAGCGACTGCCCGCCTGCAAGAATCTTGGCGTTGGGCAGGCGCGCCAAAAGCTGAGCCGCCTCCTTGAGCTGCCGCGGCGCGTGATAATCGAAGGGGGCAGGTTTCATTTCCCGTCCGATCATGCTCCATCAAGACGCTCGAGCGCCAAATCGATTCGACCTGAAAGGATGGCGCTCTATCAGCGATTGCGGAAACGACTGTGCGGGAACCCGCACACCCCGCCATCGAAGCATGCTACCTTGGCATGCGCAAGGAAGGGGATGCCGCGGGGGGTTGGCTGCATGACCGCCGAGATTGGCCGACGTTCATTCGTGACGCTGCTCGGCGGCGCATCGGCGGCAGCGCTGACTTTTCAGTTTGCGACGCGGGCGCAGGCGGCGTTGCCAGTGGTCGGATTTCTCAACAGCAGATCGGCTACCGAAGCCGCTTACCTGGTCACTGCGTTTCGCCAAGGTCTGCGCGAAGCCGGATATGGCGAGGGCCAAAACGTTGCGCTCGAATACCGTTGGGCGGAAGGCCACTATGATCGTCTGCCGGCACTCGCCGCGGAACTCGTCAACGACCATGTGGCTGTGATCGCGGCGACGGGCGGCGCTGCCACTGGATTAGCGGTGAAGGCGGCGACAACGACGATCCCGACGGTTTTCACCAGCGGCGATGACCCTGTCAAAGCCGGCCTCGTCACCAGCCTCAATCGATCCGGCGGCAACGTCACGGGAATTGGCGTATTTTCGAATCAATTAGGAGCAAAGCGGCTGGAATTGCTGCACGAGCTGGTCCCTGACGTCACCATAATCGCCTTCCTCGTTAATCCGACCCATTTGTCATCGGCGGGACAGCTGAAAGATGCATCGGACGCTGCCGGCGCGCTGGGCATTCAGTTACAAATATTGAAGGCCAGCAGCCCGACCGAGGTCGATGCGGCGTTCGCAAGCCTCGATGAGAAACCGGCTGGCGCGCTCCTCGTCGGGGTCAATCCGTTTTTCAACGGCCGGCGCGACCAGATCATCGCTCTTGCGGCGCGTCATGCGATCCCCGCGATCTATTACTACCGCGAATTCGCCGCCGACGGCGGCCTGATGAGCTACGCCCCCAGCCTTGTCGATGGATATCGGCAGACCGGCATCTATTGCGGCCGCATTCTTAAGGGTGAAAACCCCGGCGATCTCCCGGTCATGCTGCCAACCAAGTTCGAATTCGTCATCAATCGCAAGACCGCCAAAGCGCTCGGCCTCACGATGCCGCCCGACCTGCTCGCCATCGCCGACGAGGTGATCGAATGAAGCGACGCGACAAACATTTCACCTCTCCCCGGTGGGGAGAGGTGAAGATCGGTCGCCGCTTCTTCATCGCGCTGCTCGGCGGCGCAGCGGCGGCATCGCTCGTGCGGCCACGCACCGTGCGCGCGCAGCAAGGAGCAATGCCGGTCATCGGCTACCTGGGTCTGGAAACGCCGGAACTTTACGCCAGCCGGCTGCGGGCCTTCCGCGAAGGTCT
>JASHQI010000085.1 GCA_030037645.1 Xanthobacteraceae bacterium | reverse complement strand
GCGCGCAGCGCAATCGGGTGGGGGTGAGAGCGCCAAGCAGTGAATTGCTTCATCGTCATTCGCTTGCGTCACCGCCGCTCACCCCACCCCGCGCCGCTTCGCGACGCGACCCTCGCCCTCACCCGAAGTCGGTGGGAGGGTGAGGCACAGAATCTCGCTCTCGCGATACGCTCCTCATCATTGCGAGGAGCCACCGGATCAAGTCCGGTGGCAGGCTCCGCGACGAAGCAATCCAGAACGGCGGCTCCGCACTGGATTGCTTCCCGCTCGCTGCGCTTGCGGTCGCAATGACGCAAACCATCTCGCTCTCGCGATGCGGCCGCATCCGAGGTTTGCGCAAGCCAATGTCAAAAACGCCGCCGTGTTCGATCTTCGTCAAATGTGTCCGGCGGTGGATCGGCCGAACGCATCACGATCGGGCACGGTCGTAGCCCGGAATGAGTGCAGCGAAATCCGGGATGATGGTCCGGCTCGCTCGCCGCTCCCGGATCTCACTGCGTTCAATCCAGGCTACAAATCCTTTTAGGCTCGCTTCCGGCAATAAAAGGAAGCGGAACGCCGAGAAACGCAGTGTCTCATGAGGCCGGGCCAGCGGGCCCGGCCGCGCGCTCAAGCGCAGCGCGCTCGCCTGTCGGCGTTCCACCACGGCTCTCGCCAAAGGGACTTTCGTCGCCTCAGGCTCGGCGTCAGGCCATGCTTCCTGGGACTCGGCCGCTTCAACCATTTGCCGGGCGGGCTTTCCCCGCCCCCGCCTGTCCCAGTCCAGCGATGCACCTCGCGCGCCGGTCCTAGTGCCGGCGAGATGATGCCCAAGCCGCCCGGGAGCCAAGGTGACGAGCCCAAGCCCGCGGGCACCGCACTCGCCCCGCCGGACAGGGTCACCGCCCGGCGTCCTTGTAAGGGAGCGAGATTCTGTGGAATGTAACTGAAAATAGGACGTCTGTCAATCGTGGTCTCCGTATTGGCGACTACCGTCGCGATTGACATTGGAACAAAAAGAGAACATGGAATTGTTCTACCCACAGGGCGATTTGACGTCTGGACGTCTTTGGCAATACTTGAACTGTTGGGAGCGATTCGATGGCGCGCGCACCGGGCAGCATCAGAGACGCGATAATTGCATATTTGTCCGAGCACGATGCCGGAGCTTCGGTAGCGCAAATAAGCGAAGCCATAGAGAAGAGCCTTGGAAAGGTCGCGGCCTCGTCCGTCCGTTCGTACTTGAATTTGAACGTGCCTGCGAAATTCGAACGAACCGGCCGAGGAAGCTATCGACTCAAAAAAAAACTCAACGGCCATAAATACGGTATCGCTGCTCCCCAGCCAAAAACACAACTGGTTCATACGGACTGCTTCACGTGGCTTGAAAAGCGCGAGCCCTGTTCGATCCATGCAGTTGTGACTGATCCTCCATACGGGCTGGTCGAATACACGGAGGCGCAGCAAGCGAAGCTCAGGAAAGGAAAGGGTGGTGTGTGGCGCATCCCTCCGTCGTTCGACGGTCATAAGCGAGCGCCGTTGCCACGCTTCACCGTACTCGATGCAGAGGACCATCAAGAGCTGCATCGGTTTTTCAAGCAGTTCGCATCGCTGTTAACTCGCGTTCTTGTCCCCGGTGCCAATGTTCTTGTCGCGAGCAATCCGCTGCTTTGTCATATCGTCGCGTCCGCAATGGTCGAAAGCGGGCTAGAACTGCGGGGCTATCTAGCTCGTCTGACGATGACCATGCGCGGCGGCGATCGTCCTAAGAACGCCCACCAAGAATTCGCGGACGTGAGTGTGATGCCTCGGTCGATGTGGGAGCCGTGGGTCATTTTGAGGCGCCCTTTAGAAGGTCGCGCTCAAGACAATCTTCGTAAATGGAAGACTGGTGGCTTCCGAAGGCTTTCGCAGCAACAACCTTTCGGAGACGTTATCCGTTCGAGTCCCACGCCAAAGGCAGAGCGCGACATCGCACCCCATCCTTCGCTAAAGCCGCAAGAATTCCTCCGAGCCATCGTGCGTGCCTCACTCCCGATGGGCGAAGGTGTGGTACTTGATCCATTCGCAGGCTCCGGCTCCACGCTGGCTGCGGCTCAGGCCATGGGCCACGCCAGCATCGGATTGGAAAAGGACGAGGCCTATTATGTGATGGCGCAGAAGGCTATTCCCGCTCTTGCAAGTCTGACTGTGAATCGGGCAGGCTTCGTCGCGTCCAATGGGGCGCGGCGCGGGAATGGCAAAGCTGCCGAAAGACCTAACCGATCTACATATCAAGAAAGCTGTCGACTACGTGGAGAAGGAGGCGGCCGAGTTAGTGGACTTGTACTATGAGCAAGCCAATATCTTCAGCGGCATAGTCGGCATCCTAGGCGTGAAGGCGCTGCACGCTGTTAGCCCTTACAAAAAACACAAGCATCCCGACGTAGCGCAGCAGCGGTTTCCCGACCTGTCCCTGCAGGGCAAGCTCAATCCTCCGCCAACGCAGGCCCTTGAATCGAAAGGCAGTATTCGGCCATGGGCGATTCAGTCTCACTATGACCATCCAGGCTGGTACGTGGTATGGCGGTATCTGGTCGATCCGACGGAGAGCATCAAACCGGGTCGTCCGGTCGTCGTGTGGCGTGTCGATGTCGTTTTCCTCAATAAGTCGGACTGGAAATATGAAGGCAGCAGAGCCGGCGCCGGGGGTGGCGGTCGAACTCATACCTTTGGTGTTGCCAACGTAGCGAAGAAACTTGCTAATGCCGCGGCCTATGTGAATGGCAATGTCGCGCTTAAGGGCGGCAAGCCGATTATGACCGAAACGGTTGATTATGGATCCGCACCACCAAATACGTCGGGGAAGACGGCTAATTAATCTGTAGCGCGTAGGGCGGATTAGCGAAGCGTAATCCGCCAATTCCAAAGTTATCGAGCCGGCGCGTTACGCCTTCGGCTAACCCGCCCTACGCGCTGGAACGACAAGGTCAACGCCGCCGAAAGCAGCAGGGCGCGCAGGATATCACACGTGGGCATCAACGGCGCCTGACTGCGCAACGGTAACAGCGATCACCCGGAAGGTATCGCCAAGTCTTGCCACAAAAGGCCGGTCCGCAGACATATGTGGTGCGCGGGTTATAGCACCCATGGCGCGCGCCGCACAGATATCCGGTAGGGCAGCGCAGCGCGCCACACATTGGACCGTGCGGCGGCGGACCCAAGCATCCGCCGCCCGCACGACACTGCTCTCCTGCAGGACAGCCGCCACCATTCCCACAATCCACCTCTCCGGCAGCACGGCACGTGGCTCGGCCGCGAAAAGTCGGGTCCGATGTATGTGTGGGAATTGACCCGGCAACGAACCCAGGTGGACAACTGCGGACAGCGGCCATCGAGGGCATCGTGACCAAAGGAACGGAAAGGAGTAACAGCGTGACGGTAATTGCGCACGAAAGCGGTCCTGGCTGTGCACCCGAGAAATGATCGTTAAATGTCACCCGGTTTTCTCCATCGTTGACATAGCGGGAGATGACCGTCGTTTTTATGGCTCACGCAGAACACAGGCTGGATAGCAACGACTGTATTGCAAGTTTGGACAGACTTAAGGTCCGCAGCCCGCCCCAACTTACATTCGGTCTTTGGACCATAATATTCGTCACAACAGTCGCAAAATTCTTCGATTGGCGATCCGCGGTCGTCGAGCTTACCTGAAGTGGACCCCATTGGTGGGACCACTTCAGTAGGGCGGATTAGCGAAGCGTAATCCGCCAATTCCAATGTGTCGAGCCGGCGGGTTACGCCTTCGGCTAACCCGCCCTACGCGCGTGCCGCGTAGCTTGACAAGAGCGCGCGCGATGCGCCACCGTGTTGCGCGCCGCGCCCCCGATGTCGTGCTGCGCGCCGCTGTTCTGCGTTCTCAATCCGCCAGCGGATTGGGCCGGATTTGGAAATGCACGATCATGGGCCGCATGCCCAAGCCGCCTTCCTGGTGCCAGGGCACGCGATCGCCGCTCGAGGTCCACACGCCGCGGCCTTTCCAGCCGGCGTTTGGATCGTCGATGCGCCCGTCCATGCCCTTGGCGTAAAAGCCGGTCGGGTAGGGCACCTTCATGACGATCATCTTGCCGCCGGCGAACGCGATCAAACCGTCGTTGAGATTGCCGGTCGAGATCGGCACGTCATTGCCAAGCCCCAGCGTATTGTGCTGATCGACCCAGGTGTAATAGCTCGACTCGGCGCTGTTATCGCCGATGCCGGCAAAGCCCGGGCCGGGATATTTGTAGAATGACCAGCCCTCGGGGCACTGATTGCCGGTCGCGGTCGGCCCGTTGAGCGGGCCTTTGCATTTGCGGCGATCGAAGCTGCCGAGATGGCCGCTTGCCAGCGACACCCAGACCACGCCGTGCGAATCGATGTCGCCGCCGCGCGGCCCGAAGCCGGGCATCGGGACATTGTAGATCTCCGACAGCGCGGTCGCCGGCGGATTGGACCCGGGATTGATCCGCACGATCGAGCCGGGATTGGTACGGACCGTGCCCCACACCGTGCCGTCGACCGGGCTCGGCATCACCGCGTAGAACACCCGGCCGATCCGCATGTCCTTGCCGGGTTGCAGCGGCTGGCCGGGCTCGGTGTAGGCGACGCCTTCGCGCTTGCCGGTGCCGGCGGTGTCGACGATCAGCGCGGTCCAGCCCTGCGAATGCTCGGCGTCACCCGTCGCCAAGAACTTCTTGGTGTCGAGCCAGCCGACCACGCCGCCGCCGCCGCCGCTCGACGTCCACAACGTGTCGTCCTTGTCGAAGGCGAACTGCAGATGGTGCGTGGTGAAGCAGGTGTCGACGAAAGTGTACTTCATCGTCTTCGGATCGAGCATGGCAAGCTGGCGCTCGCTCTGCGTCAGCGGGAACAGCTTGGCCGAGGGCAGGTCGGAATTCTTGCCGCAGAAATCCGGATCCTTGCGGCCGCGCACCGCCGCCGTCAGCCACAGCCGGCCTTTCTCGTCGAACATCGAATTGTGATTGTTGATGTGGGTGTCCCAGATCTGCTCCTTACCCCAATAGGGCGACGGCGCCAGCGGCTTGAGGTCCGCCGCATAGCCTGGGCCGAGCGAATACGGCATGTCCTCGTCGCGCACCGGCGCGTGGAACGTGGTGGCAACGTTCTTCACCGGATCGAGAATCGGGATGTTGTCGGTGGAATATTCCGGCGAGCCGAAGATGCGGCCGTAGGCGTTCACCGTCGGGTGGCGCTTGTCGGTGGATATTTCGTCGTGGGTGTAATGCTTGTCGTCGGCATAATCCCAGGTCGTGACCACGATATTGCGCTCGATGCCGGACGGCCGCTGCGGCTTCGTCGCCGGCAGTTCACCCGCGGCGATGCGGTCGGTCCAGTCGGCGAAATATTTGATCGGCGTCGAGTTGAATTGCCCCGCAATGATGTTGACCATGGTCGGGCCGGATTGGCCGGATTGCACCCGCCGCGCCCAGGCTTCTTGCGACGATTTGAATTGCCCCAGGCTTGCCGGGACGGTGCGGGTGGCGATGTCGCCAAGCTGATGGCAGCCGATGCAGCCATTGTTCTTGATCGCGTTGAGCCAGTCGCTGAGCTTGGCGTTTGCCGGAATATCGCTGCCGCCGCCGAATTGGTCGGCGGCCGGGATTTTGAGCATCGAATACCAGTAGATCGCCGGATAATATTGCGCGGCGGCCGCATCGTTCGGCGCCGGCACTGCGGTCAGATCGAGCTCTTTCCCCGGATCGGCGTCGACCTTGGGCGAATCGATCAGCCCATAACCGCGCACCCAGACCTTATAGTGAGCTTGCGGCAGATCGGGCACGACATAGCGGCCCTGGTCATCGGTCACGACCATCTTGGCGTAGCGGGTCGGCAGATCGAGCGTCTCTGCGATCACCCACACGCCGGCTTCGGGCCCGTTCGGGCTCGTCACCACGCCGCCGATGTCGTTCTTCTTGATCGGGACCGCGCTCTGCGCCGGCGCCGGTATCCACGCCAGACATCCGGCAACGCAAATCGCCGCCGCGTGCAGGTAAAGGCTGTGCTTCCTGGTCATCATCCGCTCCCTCATTCTCCCGATGATTTTATCGATCCCACGACTATGCCTTGCGGCGCGCGCCCATCGCCCGCGCCACGTTCGATCGTTGCCGCCGCCGAAGCAGGTCGTCCCATTCCGCTTTTTTGCTCGCGCATGATCTTGTCCGAAGCCGGCAATCGGCCCGGATCAAATCCGGGGCAGGCCTATCTCGCGATCATGGTTTAGGATGCAATTTGTACGACGGACCGATGTGGGTTTCCAGTGGAGCGAATTCGGTCGCGGCGGGGAATGCGTTGGCGCGAAGAGCCGGCCGGGCCGCCGGCTCAGCGCAATCCGTACCCGGCGAACTGCTGCACGATATTCTGGTCGGCGGCTTTTGCCGCCGCGATATCGGCATTGCCGGCGGCGCGCTGGCCGTTCTTTAGTTCGGCAAATCCTCGCCCGTACAGCGCGGTCGCCAGTTTCGGATCGATCCGCAGCGCGGAATTATAGTCGGCGATCGCCGGCGCCCATTCGCTCATTTTAAGGTACGTGAAGCCGCGCGAATCGAATGCCTCGGCATTGTTGGGTTCGAGCTGGGTGGCCTGGTTGCAATCGGCCAGCGCCGCCTGCAGGTCGCCGACGATCGCGCGAGTCCAACAGCGCTCGTTCCACAGCACTTTCAATGTGGGCTCCAGCCGGATGGCCTCGTTGAAATCCTTCAAGGCGCTGGGATAGTCGCCCTTCTTTTCATAGGTCTCGGCGCGGTTGGCGAAGGCATCGGCATAATTTGGATCGATGCCGATCGCAGAATCGAAGTCCTTTATTGCCAGGTCGTATTCGCCCTTTTTTTGGTGGACCACGCCGCGATTGTTGAACGGTTTGGCGTAACTGGGACTCACTTTGATCGATGCGTCATAGTCCTGGATGGCCAAGTCGTACTTGCCCGCGGTGGTATAGGCGTTGCCGCGGTTGTTGTAGGCGATCGCCAGCACTTTTGGATTATCGGCGTTCTCTTTGATGAGCTGGGTGCAGCCGTCGATCTGCGGTTGGGGCGAGCTGCGGTCTTTGCCGTTGCACAGGGCGACATCGGTGAAACCCGAGCCCTGCGCTGCAGCCAATGTCGCGGCAAACGTCAGCATCGCAATCGATGCGATGCCGTACGCCACGCCCCGATAGACACAACACTTCGCGTCCATGACCTCACCGCATGAAGCTACGTTGAGATGCAAATCCACTTTGGATTGCGGCTCCGTATATTGTGCTGGAGAATCGTCCGCCTCGCAATGAGGGCGTCACGTTCGGGCGTTGCGTCGCACGCTGCGGGCAGCGGCAGTCGGGACCGGCCCACGTGATGTCGGCCGCCGCATCCTTGCCGTCCGGCGTTTACTTCTCTTCGATCAGCGTCGAGAACTTGGTGGTGCCGTCGGGCAGGATTTCGACGCGCGGCGCGGTGCCACGAATTCCCATTGTTCCGACTGGGGTGTCGACTTTCATGTCGCCGGTATGCGCGATGTTGCCGGCGATGAAAGTAAACGTCCCTTTGGTCAGACTGAGCAACGACGAATTCGAATGGCCCTTTGGATCGTAGACAAATTGGTCGACTGCCATTCGCGCGTTGCTGGAGACGTTGAATGACGTGCCGTCGGCAAATGTAACGCCGAGCGCACCGTCGGCTCCGGTCTGGATGATATCGCCGCGATAGACCAGATCGCCGACCTTCGTCGCATTGGTGCCGTTGGTCGGCAGATTCGCTTGAACCAGGACCGCGGTCGTATGATCGATGTGCACGGTGCCGCTCACGGACAGCACCTTGCCGATCGGGCTCGCGTCAATGGCGGGCGCCGGCAATGCCGGGTTGTTCTGTGCCAAGGCCGAACCGCACAGCAAACCGCCAACCATCAGATAAAGGCCGGCCAAAAACAGGCCAATTGCACGCAGCTTCATGGCTTTCCTCAATGCAATGCGAGAGGAATGCAAATGCAATGGGCATGGTATGTAACCCGTTTATTTTCATAGATCAATGCGCTCGGCCGGCTTTGACGGCGGCCTCGACTGGCTTGGCGGAACCCCGGCCAACCCTCGAATTCATCGGGATTCCCAGCTAGTTAGATTGACGAAGCGGCCGCCGCCGTGGCCCGCGGCTGACGAACCGGCGTTCACGAACAGTTCAAAAAAGGTTGTTTTCGCTAATCTTAATTGGCGGTTTATCCCATGTTTTTTTACAGCGGCCGAAAAAAAACAGCTAAGATATTATGAACGTTGGGGCGAGGACCCCACGATAAAACAATAATCCGTAAACGACCTATTAATTCGGCGCCCGCGGCCTGGAAGTGAAAGCGACGGACGCGGCACCGGACATGGGAGACGTAGCATGTCTCGCGGCGGCGGCGCTGCAGACACGAGTGATGGTGAGGGCGCAGGCTCGGCGCGAGCTGCGGTGAATGCGACCGCGATCGGCATGCTGCAAGCGGTGTCGGGTGCGGTCACCATCACGCGCGCGAGCACCATCGTCGCGAAGCCCGTGCGCGGCGATCCGGTCCATGAAGGCGATCTGATCGAGACCGGCGCCGACGGCGCCATCATCATCGTGTTCGTGGACGGGACTCGATTTCATCTCGGCGCCGATGCCCGAATTGTTCTGGACGAGTTCGTTTATGGCGCCGAAAAATCCTCGGCGCTGTTACGTCTTGTCAGAGGAGCGTTCGGCTTCATTGCCGGTAAGCTCGCGAGCGCCGGCGCGTTCGTCATCGACACGCCGGTCGGGCAAGTTCGAAGCACCACGGCGGCCGCCGGTATCGGCAGCCTGACGCTTACGGTTCTCACGCTCGGGCTTATTCGCGAATTGCATGCCGCGAACGGCGATATCGCCCTGCTTGACGACGGCACGATTGACTACAAAGACCTCAAGCACGGCGTCTTCGAGATCGTCACCAAGGGCGACCACCCGCAAGTCATCATCGTCGACGATCCGACGGAAACGGTGGTGCTGCGGCCGCGCGGTTCGAGCGTCAGCGTCCAGGAGATCTCGAACACGCCGGAGCAGATGGCGCAATTGGAGCGCGCCTATGAGAACGCCTTGGCCACCTATACGGAGGGCCTGGCAGACCCCGTCATCCAGCAGTTGCTGCAGCATGCCCAGGGACCGCAATCCATCGGTGCCACCTCCGGCAGTGCGTCGGCATTGAATATCCCACTGTCAATACCGGAAACCATTGGAGGAAATGAGAACAACACGTCGACGCTGCCAACGACCACATCGGGCGGCAAATCAGCCGGAGGGACGACGGCGGGAGGCGGCAGCTCAGTTTCAAATGCCTATTCGCCGACCTTTACCGACACGTGGGAACATTCGAGTGGCGATTGGAGCACGGCTAATTACTGGAGCGACGAATCGGTACCGGTTGATGGGCACACCGCGATCATCGATACGCTCGTGGTGGTGACTATTAGCGATGCTGAGACCATCACCAACCTGGAAATCTTCAATGGCGGGACCGTCGATATTATCGGCGGCGGTTCGCTCACGGTCGACGGCACGATCGATAATCAGGCGACTTTCGAGCTCACGGATGCCGGGACCGCGACGCTCTACATCAGCGGCACGGTGACGCTGGAAGGCGGCGGCGCCTTTCTAATGACTTCATCGACCAACTCGCCCACCGGCGACATGGTCCTCGGCGTGGCCAGCACCAACGCCACCTTCGTCAACATCGACAATACCATTTCCGGCACTGGCTCGTTCGGCAACGGCAGCGCGGACCTGACATTGATCAATGACGGGACGGTCAACGCCAACAACGCGCTCTCTCCAATCATCATCAATACCGGCGCCAATACTGTCGACAATGCCCCGACAGTCAACAGTTCCGGACACGTCACGGCCGGCCTCCTTGAGGCGACCGGCGGCGGCACGCTCGAAGTCGACAGCAACGTCTTCAATGCCGGAACGATGACGGCCGCGGCCGGCAGCTTCTTGGAGTTGAACAGCGTGGCGGTGAGCGATACCGGCACGTTGCAACTGCCGCCGCTGATCAACTTCGTCGCCACGCCCGGCGCAACGTCTACAGTCGTCACCACCGCCACCAACGTCGCCGGCGGCACCACCATCAACACCGTCACGACCACGACGACCAGCGGCGTCGGGGTCACTACCGTCGCGGTCAGCACCGTTACCGCCGCTGGCAGCATTCTGGTGGACAGCGGCGGCACGCTGACCATGAACGGGACCGACTCGATCACCGGCGGCACGCTGAGCAATTCCGGCACGGTCAATGATCTCGGCAATGTCACGTTCACCGACGTCACGGTGGACAATGCAGGTACCGGCAGTGTCACCGTAGGCACCGCGGGCGCCGCCGCCGACACGCTGACGATGACCGGCAGCACCGTCAACAGTTCCGGAACCGTCACCGTGGATGACGGCGCCACGATGGAGCTCGTCGATACCGTCTACTCCGGGGGTACCCTCACCGTGGACACCGGTGGGACCCTTATTCTCATCGATTCGACGGTCAAGGATATTTTGTTTCTGAAGGATCCTGGAGCCAACGTCATCGAGATCGACAGCACAATCTCTGCTGTCACCGACGTGGTCAACGGCATTGTCACGCTATCGGGGCCGAATAACTTCTGGAACGGCGTGGTGGTGATCGGCACCGTGACGATGGACACCAGTAGTGTTGTGCAAACCAGCGGCACGAACTGGTTTGCCGATACTGGCTCGATCACCAGCAGCAATCCGAGCGATCCCGGCACGATCAATAATATCGGCACGATCGATATTTATGATCCGCGATCGGCTGGTTCCGGCGGCAGCGTCGTCACCACTTTCACAATCACCGATGTGACGATCACGAACACCGGAATCATCGTCGTCGGCGACGGCATTCACGCCGATACGCTGATTTTGGACAGCAGTAATGTCATCAACACCGGCGGCAGCATCACGGTTGCCGCGGCGGCCACGCTTGATCTCGCCTCGACCGCCATCACCGGCGGCACGCTCGACAATTCCGGCTCGCTCAATGCCAGCGCCGGAGCGAGCAGCATCACCTCGGCGACGCTCGACACCACCGACGCGCTCACCGTCGAGACCAGCGCCACCCTGACCCTGACCAGCGAGACCGCCACCAACAGCGGCGCCGTCGACGATTCCGGCACCCTGGTGCTGACCAACAGCACGCTCGACAATTCCGGCGGCAGCATCGACGTGACCGGAACGCTCGATCTGAACTCCGCCACCATCTCCTCCGGCACGCTCGACAATTCCGGCGCCCTCAATGCCGCCAGCGGCTCCAGCACCATCGCCGCCGGCACCCTCGACAATGCCGCCAGCGCCACCGTCACCGTCGACAGCGGCGCCACCCTGACGCTGACCAGCGAGACCGTCGACGGCGGCACCATCACCAACAGCGGCACCATCGTCGTCAGCGGAGCAACAAGCGAGATCGAGAGCCTCTCGGTCAATAACGGC
>JASHQI010000009.1 GCA_030037645.1 Xanthobacteraceae bacterium | reverse complement strand
ACATCGGATTGTCCGCGGTATAGCCGATCGGCAGAAAATCGCGCGGCAACATCACCGGCAAATTTGGCGCAACCGATTTTAGCGCCACGAAAGTCGACAAAGCGGGCATGAAAAGCGTGTAGCCGTCGGGAGCCGCTTCCGACGCCGCGCGAGCGGCGATGCTGCCGTTGGCGCCCGGATGATTGACCACGATCACCCGTTGCCCCCACGCTTTGCTGAGGCCTTGGGCGACGAAGCGTGAATCGACGTCCGGCGTGGCACCCGGGGCCGCATCGCAGATGATGGTTACCGTCCGGTCCGGATAATTGTCGGCTTGGGCGCGCGCGCCTGGCGCCGCCGGCAGCGCCAACACACAGAGGCCGGCCATGCTGAGCCAAAACCGACGTTTCGTCATCTCATCCTCCTTGATCGTCGATACCAACGCGCCATCCCTGCAAGTTGAACGATTTGGCACCCCGGCATGTTAACGGCGCAAAGTCGCTTCGAAAAACCGGTGTTTTTTCCGGATCATGCCGCGGCCGCAACGACGGTGCTGCCGGTAATTCCAAGTTGAACGGCGAATGGCCGCGGATCGAGCCGCTAAATGGTCGCAGCAGCGCTCGATGCCGAGCGGACATGGTTTTGGACTTAAGATCATCGGTTTCTTTGTCTTTACCTTAACGGAATCCGAGCGCGGGCCGGCGATGCGGATTTAAGGATTCTCGCCTATGGATTTGCAGTGGCACGCCATCTCATCGCATGAATGCTGTGACACACCCGATACCCGTAGCGGCGCTTCAGAGCCCGGCCATCACGGAAGGCGTCGCGCCCGGCGCGCCGCAGCGACGACCGGATTCGTCCGGCGGGACTTCGTCCGAGTTGAGCCTTTCCGTCCATACCGATCTCGTCGCGCTTGAAAGCGAATGGACGTCCTTCGAGCGTACTGCCGAAAGCACGGCATTTCAGTCGTTCCAGTGGCTCGCGGCCTGGCAACGGCATATTGGGCAGCGCGCCGGAGTCATACCGGTGATCGCTGTCGCTCGCTTTGCCGACGGCGAAATCGCGTTCATCTTGCCGCTCGCAGTCCTGCCTCACCGTTCGGCGCGGCGACTTTGCTGGCTGGGCCAGGAATTATGCGACTACACCGGGCCTTTGCTTGCCAGGGACTTTTCGCAACGCGTTTCTCCCGACGGCTTTCGCACGGTCTGGAAAAAGCTGTGCGCGCGACTGCAGGCCGATCCACGAACGCGCCACGATTTGATCGACCTGGAAAAGATGCCTCATAAGGTTGGCACCCAGATCAATCCCGTCATCCACCTTGACGTTCTGCTCAACGCCAGCGGCGCGCATTTGACGCAGCTCGGAGACGATTGGGAGAAATTCTACCTCGAGAAACGCTCCTCGGCGACTCGCCGGCACGACCGCGCCAAACGCAGACGCTTGGCGGAATACGGCGATATCCGCTTCGTGCATGGTGCGGATACGGACGATGCCCGCCGCATGGTCGAAGTCCTGCTCGAGCAGAAAGGCCGAGCGTTCGCTCGCCGGGGCATTCCCGATGTCTTTGCGCGGCCCGGGTGCAGAGAATTCTTGCTGGATCTCGCATCGAATCCCAAGAGCCGGCATTTTATTCACATCAGCCGCATCGAGATCGGCTCAATCTGGGCGGCGGTGAATTTCGGCATCGTGTTCGACAAGGCCTATTACCATTTCGGGGCAAGCTACGACGACGGTGAGGTGTCGCGCTTCGGGCCCGGCGCTTTGCATCTTCGCGCACTCATGGCCTACGCGATCGGAATGGGTTTGGCCCGTTTCGATTTCACGATCGGCGACGAGCCGTACAAACTGGATTGGTCCGATACCCATCTCAAGCTGTGGGACTATAACGCTGCGGCGACATGGCGCGGATGGCCGGCGAGTTTTCTGTTCAAGGCACGACGCCTGCTCAAGCGGTTCATCAAACAAACACCTTTGGTGTGGCGCGCAGCCGGCCATGTGCGTTCGACAATCGGGTTCTTGAAGACCCGGATGCGATAATCTCGTTATCGCTCGATACGATCGAGATTGGCGGTCATCCGGCCGATCACGCGCCGAAACGCGGACAGTTCGCGCAACGCGATGCCCTGTTCCGCTTCCGCGGTGATGCTCCGCGCCACGCTGAGCAATTCGTTGCGCAGGCGCTTCGCCTTCGCCGTGAGCCAGACCTCGACCTTGCGCCGATCGGCGGCGCTGCGTACGCGGCGGACGAGGCCCGCGCGTTCCATGCTGCGCAGCGCGATGACGGTCGTCGGCTCCATCATGCCGACTTGCGCCGACAGCTCGCGTTGCGACAGCCCGTCCGTGATCCAGAGCACGCGCAAGAAATACCATTGGCCGCGCGTCACGCCGTAAGCGGCAATGCGCCGCTCCAACAACCGCTGAAAGGCGCGGTGCGCATCGCGCACCAGATAGCCCGAGGAGAGCCGCGGCGGGAACTCGACGGCGCGGCGATGCGCAGGAAGCCTTGTTCTCGATAATTGCCGTTGCGGCATCGCGTTGACAGATTTGGGTTTCCGAGCCGATAATTCCTTAGAAATCTATGCAATGGGAACACGATCAATGCAACAACCGCTGCGGAAGGACCATCAGGCGTCGGCGAAACCGAACCAGGCCTTCGACCTGCGCTCGACGTTGCAATGGCTGCGCGCCGAAGGCGAATTGATCGAGACCGACAAGGAAGTCGACCCCGATCTGCAGGTCACCGGCCTGCAGAAGCACATGGATGGCGGCTGCCCGATCCTGTTCAACACCGTCAAGGGCAAGCCCAATCACCGCGTCGTCACCAATCTGTTCGGCGACATGGCGGTGATCAACAAGATGTTCGGCTGGACGAATGACGCCGAGCGCGTGAGGAAGCTCGCGCATGCGCTGTCGCATCCGCTCAAGCCGGTGGAGATCGCGCAAGACGAGGCGCCGTGCCAGGAATACATCGTCGAAAAGCCCGACGACGTGAACAAATGGCTGGTGCCGATCCGTCATACCACCTACGAGCCCGAGCTCACCGTCGGCTCCGGCATCCGCTGCGTCACCGGCCCGCAATTCGATGGCGGCTCCGACCTCGGCTACAACCGCATGAATTTCCGCTGGGGCAATATCGGCACGTTCCAGATTTCGCCCGGCTCGCACATGTGGCAAGTGGTCAACAAGTATTACAAGGAAGACCAGCCGGTGCCGATCACCATGTGCTTCGGCGTGCCGCCGGCTTGCACGCTGCTGGCCGGCGCCGGCTTCGATTACGCGATCCTGCCGATGGGCTGCGACGAGATCGGTATCGCGTCGGCGGTGCAGGGCTCGCCGATTCGCCTGGTCAAGGCACGCACGGTCGACGCCATGGCGCTCGCCGATTGCGAACTGGTGCTCGAAGGCTACGTCAATCCGCGCGACCGCCGCTTCGAGACCAAGGAAGCGGAAGATGCCGGCGTGCAGGGCCGCTATCACTTTCATCCCGAATGGGCCGGCTACATGGGCAAGTCCTACAAGGCGCCGACCTTTCACGTCACCGCCATCACCATGCGCAAGCCGGAGTCGAAGCCGATCATCTTCGCGCTCGGCGTGCACATGCTCGACGACCACAACATCGACACCACGGTGCGCGAGGCGGCGATCTACGAACTGTGCAACCGGCTGCAGCCCGGCATCGTGCAGAACGTGGTGATCCCCTACTGCATGACCGATTGGGGCGGCTGCATCATCCAGGTGAAGAAACGCCACCAGATCGACGAAGGCTGGCAGCGCAATTTCATGGCCGCGGCGCTGTCGTGCTCGCAGGGCATGCGGCTTGCGATCGCGGTGTCCGAAGACGTCGATCCGTATTCGATGGATGACGTCATGTGGTGCCTGACCACGCGCGTGAATCCGCAGACCGACATTTTGAACCCGATCCCGGGTGGCCGCGGCCAGACCTTCATGCCGTCGGAGCGCATGACCGCGGGCGCGCAGCAATGGACGGCGTCCAACACGCGCTTCGAAGGCGGCATGGGCATCGATGCCACGGTGCCGTTCGGCTACGAGAGCGATTTTCTCCGTCCGGTCTATCCAGTCGACAAAGTGAAGCCGGAAGACTGGTTCTCGAAAAAAGATATCGAGAACGCCAAGAAGCGCATGGCCGGCTGGGTGCATTCGCTGGCACGGACCGGGCGGTAATCGATGCAATTCGATGTCGTCGCCATCGGCGGCGGATTTTCCGGCTTGATCCCGGCGTGCCGCGCCGCCGAGCTGGGTCTTTCGGCGGCCGTACTCGAAGC